>JAQYWR010000032.1 GCA_029379225.1 Nostoc sp. S4
GCTGCTGGTAATGTTGCTCCTGTAGCAATGACTGCTCCTGCTATCAATGGTTAATCATCGAGCTTAGTTAAATCAAAAACGCTCTCTGGAAACAGGGGGCGTTTTTATTTTTGTCGATTTTGATTATTCAAAAAGTTTCTTTTGCAAAAACTCTAGTTAGAATACATAAGCCTCACCCTTTTTCCTGACTATTATGGGCAACACTTTTGGTCATCTATTTCGGATCGCTACTTTTGGCGAGTCTCACGGCGGTGGCGTGGGAGTTGTAATTGATGGTTGTCCTCCACAACTAGAAATTTCGGCACAAGAAATTCAAGTAGAACTAGATAGAAGGCGTCCAGGACAAAGTAAAATTACGACTCCCCGGAAAGAAGCAGATATCTGTGAGATTTTATCAGGGGTATTTGAGGGCAAAACTCTGGGAACACCTATATCAATTTTGGTGCGAAACAAAGACACTCGTCCCCAGGACTACGACGAGATGGCACAAAAATATCGTCCTTCGCACGCGGATGCAACTTATGATGCAAAATATGGCATTCGCAATTGGCAAGGTGGAGGTAGGTCGTCAGCGCGTGAGACAATTGGAAGAGTAGCAGCAGGTGCGATCGCTAAAAAAATTCTTCGCCAAGTTGCCAATGTAGAAATTATCGCTTACGTCAAGCGGATCAAGGATTTGGAAGGTATAGTGGATCCAAATATTGTTAGCTTAGAAGAAGTGGAAAGCAACATCGTCCGCTGTCCTGATGCTGAATGCGCGGAACGGATGATTGAATTAATCGAGCAAATTGGCAGACAAGGTGATTCTATTGGCGGTGTAGTAGAATGTGTAGCCCGAAATGTGCCTAAAGGTTTAGGCGAACCAGTATTTGATAAATTGGAAGCTGATATTGCTAAGGGTGTTATGTCTTTGCCTGCTAGCAAAGGCTTTGAAATTGGTTCCGGTTTTGGTGGGACGCTGTTAACAGGAATTGAACATAACGACGAATTTTATATTGATGAAAATGGCGAAATTCGCACTGTAACTAACCGTTCTGGTGGTATTCAAGGGGGAATTTCCAACGGAGAAAATATTATTTTACGAGTTGCTTTTAAGCCAACAGCAACAATTAGAAAAGAGCAAAAAACAGTAACTCGTGAAGGGGAAGAAACGGTTTTAGCCGCAAAAGGAAGACACGATCCTTGTGTGTTACCACGTGCAGTTCCGATGGTAGAAGCGATGGTGGCATTAGTGTTGTGCGATCATTTATTACGGCATCACAGTCAGTGTAAAGTGCTGTAAAGTTACACAGTATAACGCTTAACTTTTAAGATAGTTGCTACAATTACAGCAGATTTCAACAAGCGTGAAGTACACATCTTGGTTTGGTAACTAGGGCACAAAGCCTATTATAATCCACCAATCCTGACGCCTCGGCTAAGCTTCATTGCTTTACTAGTGAATTTACTAATTATGCTGTATTTTTTATTTTTCAAAGTGATAACAGAGCATTAAAAACACATAAATAAAGTTGTGGGTAATGCGTTATATTGCCTTTGATATCTTCAAGATGCAACTTTCAGACGAATTTATTTATTACTTATGATAGTTACTAATACTCATTGGATGAGTGAAAATGGATAGAAGGCATAAATGAGGTAAACAGATTTTAGTCATTGAGGTTCAAAGCATGGACTCAACAGGTGAAGTTCTAATTGTGAACTCGTCCTGGTATCTTCCACTGCCGTTGAAAGAGTATGCAATGAGCCGAGTAACTGTCTACTTTTATAGCAACGGCTGGGTTCCAATTAAATATTGTTCTTTGCAAAAGGCAATTTTGTTGTACCATAAAGCAAAATTAGAAGCTAAGGAAATTTTCTTATTTCCTATTGATTTAGATCCAAATAAATTCTCAACTTATTTTAACTAGAATGCATTTAGGTCAATCATTTTTCAAAAAACTTTGCAATTAATAGAATCGGTTATAGTGGCGTGCACAAGTACGCCTTTACTAATAAATACTATTAAAGCATTAATATTAAGTTACAAGCTAAAATTTTTATTTTGAGTTAACAATTTATTATATTTTTTAAGTGGCAATACACGTTATACTAATTCCGTTTAATTAGTTATAATTTAAAACTTTTCATATCTCTGCATTTCCCGTTTTTGTGTCAGTCTTAATATTAGGCGTTCATCTAGATAATAGTAAATGTGCAAATTCCAAAACTTTTAGCGTAGGAATGGGCTTTTGTTCCGTACTGCTGAATTAACAGTTTGTTCAAGTCTCTTGAATCTTATTGCTGGAGTTTTTCAAACATTCTCTAAGAGGATGTATTAAAAGTCTTATTATGCTTTTTAACCAAATGTAAATACATAAATCAATTTTAACATAGTGTGGGGTTATACACCCTTATATCTATATCTTGAGAGATAGGTAAACTATAGCAGTTTTCATTTGTACAAATTTCCCAACTTTGAGACAGGAAATTCTGGAAACTGCATTATCTCATGTGTAGAAAAATATTAGTTGATACTATAAACCTGAAAGATAATTTATGATTAGTCGAACTTTAGACTTGATTTTTATCGATAGCTTTGCCTTTATAATTAACAAAACGCTAGGCTTAATACTTAGTACTAAAATTTGCAACTATTCTTGGGAGGGAAAAACTAAGGAGGGATCTCAAACAGAACAACTAGATGCTCATCAGCTACCTCAACTTTCAACACCACAAAACGTTGAACACGGGCATTAAAACTAAATAAATAGATGAATCTTCCTATAAATCACCCCATTGATTTTATTCAATGGGGTAGAGATATTTTAATAACAATGTTGTTAGTTAATACATAGTTTTTGGTTATTTATAAAACTGTTTTCTCAGATAAATTATTGACTATTTTCTTTAATAGCCATATTTTTTGTAAAAAGCCTCTGCTTGTCCATTCTTATTAGTCAACAAATAAACCGTTCAAGTGGCAATCTACGATGCACAAGTTTTAGTAATCAAACTAAACCTGAACGCAATGCAACTACCGCTGCTTGCACGCGATCGTCTACTGCTAATTTATTCATAATGCCCCGGACGTGAGTTTTGACAGTATTGGGACTGAGATAGAGTTTTTGTGCAATCTCTGGGTTGCTCAATCCGTCTACCATTAGTTTCAACACTTCTAATTCACGTCCAGATAAGTTGGCGGTGTTATTGGTGGGTGAGGGCGGTTTAAGATTGTCAATTACTCGTCGGGCAATTTGCGGATCGAGATAAGCTGCACCATCAACTGCGGCTGCGATCGCATTTAATAATCGTTCCACGCTTGCACCTTTGATACAATATGCATCCGCACCGCTAGACAGTGCAGCAATAATTTCTGTCTCTGTTTGATGTGATGTCAGCATCACCACATGAGTTGCTGGTAAGGCTGCCTTAATTTGTTGTGTTGCTGCAATCCCATCTAATCGCGGTAACCCAATATCCATAACTACAACATCTGGTTTTAGTTGCAGTGCAGCTTGCACGCCTAAATAACCATCTTCAGCTTGTCCAACAATCTCCAAATCAGGATGAGCCATCAACGATTGCTCTAATCCGAGTTGCATCATTGGATCGTCTTCAACAATTAATACTTTTAACATAAGTTTATTTTTTACTCTTCTACGCGATAGCCTAATTCGGCTAAACTCACCCGTGATTGTCGCCATTTTGGCTCGACTTTCACGAACAGTTCTAGATAAACTTTGCCAGCAATTAATTTTTGGATTTGTTCGCGGGCTGCGCTACCAATTGCTTTGAGCATCGACCCACCTTTACCAATGAGTATGCCTTTTTGGGAATCACGCTCGACGTTGATGGTAGCTAGTACACGAGTAATGTTAGCAGTTTCTTCTACTTGGTCTATGGCGATCGCTACTGAATGGGGTACTTCTTCACGAGTCAAAAGTATAATTTGTTCTCGAATCAATTCTCCCATGATAAAGCGTTCTGGCTGGTCGGTTACCAAGTCGGGCGGATAATATAATGGCCCTATTTCTAAATGTTGTATTAATAATTCTTGCAGTTGTGGTAATCCTGCATTCGTCTTGGCTGAAAATTTGACGATTTCCCATTCATAAGACTTGGCCATCTCGGCGTAACTATCATTTAGAAACTGGGAATCATCAGGTTGTTGGTCGATTTTGTTCGCACCTATAATTACTGGTGTTTTGCTGCGAGTGAGCAAATCAGCAATGTAGCGATCGCCTGCTCCACAAGCTACTGCTCCGTCTACCACAAACAGCACTACATCTACCGATTCAATGGCTATTTTGGCATTTTGCACCAATACTTCGCCTAATTGATGGTGCGGCTTATGAATTCCTGGTGTATCTACAAAAATTAACTGCGCCTGTGATGTAGTTAAAATTCCTCGCAAACGATTACGTGTGGTTTGCGCTACTGGTGATGTAATGGCTATTTTTTGTCCTACTAATTGATTCATTAAAGTAGATTTACCGACATTAGGACGACCAATAATGCCGATGAAACCCGATTTAAAGTCAGGAGGAGCCTCAGGGATTGTTACTTCTCCTGAAAAAGAGAAGGTGTAATCATCAATACTAGTCACCTTTTGCTCCACCTTCATATTTTAGAGTTGGAATAACTTGGTTTTTTCTGAATCTGAAAACAGACATAGAATCACCCTAGCATTTTCGGGGATTACTTTTGTTGAGGTTTAATCTACTACTAGCTCCACACTCATATTTTACAGCTGGGGTAACTTAATTGTCAGAATTTAAGAGTCAGAATTTAGGAGCCTCACTGGAGACTTTGTAAGCAAGGCGACAGAATGGTTGGGAAATCAACGGTGGTACGGGTGCTTGATTTTCTCCAAATTAAGAAGTTGAGGCTTCCAAATCTAGTAAAAAATTGGCGTTGCAGAATAGAAATATCAATTAGGGCGATCGCTATCAAATGTCCAAGGTGTGAATCAACTCATATTCGTAAGAATGGGCGGCAACGTGGTAAACAAAACTACATATGTGTCAATTGTCAACGCTAGTTGATTAAATCTTACGATCAAAAAGGATACACGGAAGATATTAAAAATGAATGCCTAGAAATATATGTCAATGGTTCTGGGTTCCGGGCAATAGAAATAGTTAACTCAAACTTTTAGGAATCTCTGCATAATATTTAAAAAAATTTCTCAATCTACTCTTAGCAGACCCGAACGAATTACAAGTTACACAAAAGGTTGACCGCTACGGTAATATTTATTGGCAAGCTTATGACCCTGTAACCGGAAAATCTAAACGTGTCTATGTGGATTGAACAATTTTACAGATACTAAAAATATGACACAATTAACTTTAGTAATTGGCAATAAAAATTATTCATCTTGGTCGCTTCGTCCTTGGCTAGCGATGAAACAATTTAGTTTAGAATTCGATGAAATTCGGATTCCGCTTTATGGTTCGGATTCTTCAGCAAAAACTTGGCAATACTCCCCCTCAGGAAAAGTACCTGTACTATTACATGATAAGGTAACTGTGTGGGACTCTCTTGCTATTTGTGAATACCTAGCAGAAACATTTCCGATGCAATGGTGGCCAGAGGATAAAACAGCAAGAGCATTTGCCCGTTCTATCACTGCCGAAATGCACTCTGGTTTTCAAAATTTGCGTCAGAATATGCCGATGAATTGCCGAAATAAATACCCTGGCAAAGGTTTAGCATCTGGCGTACAACAAGATATTGACCGCATTACTAATATCTGGAAACAATCACGTCAAAAATTTGGGTCTAATGGCGATTTATTATTTGGCAATTTCACAATTGCTGATGCGTTTTTTGCTCCAGTTGTTTTGCGATTTGTAGCTTATGATGTGCAATTAGATGCTGTTGCTAGAGATTATGTAGAAGCAATTTTGGCATTAAGCGCAATGCAAGAGTGGATAAATGCAGCAAAGAATGAAACAGAAATTCTGACTCAATTCGAGTTGTCATGAGATGGCAAGCAAAATATTTTAATTTGAGATGCAAACCAGAAAGATATTCCTGCCATTATAAAATTGATTTATTTAAAAGCTGAATTTGATGGTTGTCCTGAATCTGTAGAAGCAACTCCTCAAAAGCTACAAGTTGATTTATTTGGAGAAAACCCCCTCGCTTTTGTTATTTTAGCTGAGGTTGATGGCAAAGCTATTGGTTTGGCAACCTATCATTTTATTTATTCAACTTTTTTAGCCAAACCTGGGATTTGGCTTGATGATTTATATGTGAAAGCTGAATATCGAAATCACAAAATTGGCGAAGCTTTGATGCTACGCTTGCGTCAAATAGCCCAAGAAAAGAGTTGTGGCAGAATTGATTGGACTGTAGCTATATCCAATGAGCGTGGAATTAAGTTTTATAAAAGCATAGGTGCGAATATTATTAACAAGGTAAGATTGTGTCGCTTAGATAGCCAAGCGTTTTGATTGCAAAAACATCCTAAATATCTAAATTTATTTTGTAGGCTACGATAACTGTACTACCATAGAAGTTTAACAGATTTTAAGAAAAATTAATTTTCATCTTTAAAGAAATTCCGCCAACTCGGTTGATTGTTTCGCTACCGGGGACGACTGCAAAACCTAATCTTTGATATAAAGCCAAGGCGGGATTTGTGGCTCTAATGCTGAGGGATACTGATTGGTAGGATGTTTTGGCTGCTGCTAATAAATGCGTGAGTAATTGTGTTCCTATGCCTTGATTTCGATATTCAGGGAAAATTGCGATCGCTAATTCAGGAATGCGATCGCTAATATAACCATATCCTTTATTTTCACCCGTTAATAAACGCAGCCATGCTGCTCCTACTGGCTGATTACTACTTATTAAAATAGCAACAAAGCCACTATCATCTTTACGTCCCCAATTTTTCACATATTTTGCTAAGTCAGGATGATTCATTAAATCCTGCACTGTCAAATTACCTTCTTTTTTCAAATGTGCTGCTTCGTAAAGCATTTGCCATAGAAAAGGCTCATCTTTCGCTGTGAGCGAACAAATAGAATAATTCATAAACTGCTATTATACCAAGTTGTCAAAGTTAATATTTTTGATAATCAAAGCAGCTATGTAATACTAATTTGAATAGTGATTGCGATACCAAAAGCTTGCCCTGTAACTTTTTCACGCTCCAAAATCAATTCCAAATTTAAAATCCTAAATAGTATAAGTGATTTTGAAGTAAATATTATCTCAGTCAACTTGGTATAAATCCTCTTGAAAATCCTGCTTCTGTGAAACTTAAAATAATTTATTTAGCGGAGTCGATAAACCATCAAGGCTGACCAGATTTTTCTGCTGTTGATATTCTCTAACTCCCTGTTCGCCTTTTTTACTAGCCCAGTTTACTAGAGTCTGGCGCTGACCTCGATATTCATAGAGTGGTACGCCAAAACCACAGGAAGTTTGTACTTCTTGGATCTCGGCGACAATAATTTGACGAGTTCCAGGCATTTCTGGAAATAGACAGTATAGTGAGTTCCAGTCTGGATAAGTCGGTAAAATCGTATTTCCTTGACCATAAAGACGCAGAATACAAGCAGGTTCCTCAAAGGCGCAAAACATGAAGGTAATTCGTCCATTTTCTTGTAAGTGGGCGGAAGTTTCGTTACTACTGCCTGTAAGATCTATATAACCTACTCGGTTGGGAGAGAGGATGCGAAAGCAATCCAAACCTTTAGGAGACAAGTTGATATGACCTGTGGGACTCAAAGGTGCAGAGCCGACAAAGAAAAGGTGTTGGGCAGTAATAAAGCCTTGCAGTTCCTCAGTAATACAGTCAAAAAATTTAGCCATAGACTGTCTGATTTGTATTAGTTTCCCTTCTTCTCAGCCTATGTCCTAGCTCAGAATCTAGCAAGGCCTATTTGCCGATGTCTGATGACAAGCGGCTTATTGTGGGAGTGGGGGGATGTGGTTGACTTGGCGGTAGTTGAATCTCGACTTCGCTCGATTTTTCGCATAGTCGAAACTCACCAAGCGGGGGATGAGGGTGGGGAGAAGTATTATTGTCTTATGTAACGACTGGCCATTTGTAGGGCGTCAGCGATATCGACATCACCATCGCCGTCAGCATCTAAGAAGGAATTTAGCACGGAATTCCCGCCAGTTTGGGGATTTTGAGTATTAGCACCCGATCGCAAAAAATTTAGTACTAAAGGTACAGCTAAAGGCAGCAATTGTTGAATCATACCAGGAGCTAACCCAGTACGCTGGGCAGCAATTTCAGCTACCTGCTGTTGTATACCAGGAGAAAATAGCGAATCGACTGCTTGGGGGTTAGGAGAAGTACCAGCATATTGATTCACTATAGCTTGTGCGGCTTCATTACCATCTGTTGCTTGCTTGTGTTGTAAAGCCGAACGAACTTGATTACCGACAATTGATAAAACTGATTGGATGGTAGAAGGGTCAGCACCAGTACGATCGCTCAGTTGGTTTACAGTGTTAACAATACTTCCTAGTTGACCTAAGCTGCCCTGTTGATTGGGATTAGTAACAGCGCCGAGAATTTGATCGAAAAGTCCCATAAATTTCTTTTTTCCTTTATTGTCAACAAGCTTGCCAAAGCTAGCTTGAAATTCTTTGATGTCAGCGAACTTTCGTAAGTCCACCAAGAAATTTTGACACACAAGCTTTTACTTGCTGCTAATTATTATGAAAAAATCAACTTCCAAAGACTAATATCCCAAGGTGGAAGTTAAAAAATAATTTAGAATTTAGAATTTTCCAGTTTTACCTTAACAACTGTACGCCCTTACAACCAATTCATGTATTGCGAAGGTTTTTCTCAATGCTATTACAAGGCAATGTCGAGCCTCAGAAGGTGAAACTTGAGCTTTAGAAGGTGAAACTTGAGCCTCAGAAGGTCAAAGTTGAGCTTCAGAAGGTCAAAAATCGGCGTTGCTGAATTTGAATATGAAATGCAAAAATCAACTCTTCTCAACTCTTACTCTCTGCGACTCTGCGCCTCTGCGTGAGGCAAATTCATATTTCCACTCAGCAACGCCCAAAAATCTATTTCTTCAACATCCCATAGCGCTATACTAATTTTCCAAAAGACGGCTACAGATAATGACGCAGTGAGGCGAAGATTGAACTGCTGCAAGATTATGAAGAATTGTACTAGTAAAATTAATTCTAGTTTTAAAAATGTTCTCAGGGTGTAGAGGGACTTTTAACTTTTGGTTTGCTTGCTACTCTGGTAAAAAATACTGAAACTATTAAGATTAAAAGCATGTGCTTACTTCTTATCTACTAATCTTTGCCAGCCATGCCTCTGTCACGCATCGTAACGCTGATTGTTGGTCTAATCGTCATTTTGGGGCTAGCTTTATGGCTAATTGATTCCCTATCGCGGCTTTATTGGCAATTGTCCTATTCGCCGTTGTTAGGCAATTTGCTGCTGTTGCTGCTGATTGTGCTGATTGGAGGGTTGGTTGCCGCTTTTGTTTATTATGTACTAGTGCTTCGGTCTGGGGAGTTGCGATCGCGTCGCAATCGTTCTCGTGTGACTCCAGCCCAAATCCCAGCCGGCAAGTCTGATGCGGCTTCTACAACTTTAGAAGCTGTGCGCCAACAGGTAGCCCAAATTCAAGATGAAGTCGCACGCCAAGCTTTATTAAGCAAATCGCGGGAGATTGAAGCCAACCTCGCACGAGGTGAAATTCAAGTGGTGGTATTTGGTACCGGGAGTGCTGGTAAAACTTCCTTAGTAAATGCCATCATGGGACGCATGGTCGGTCAAGTGGATGCACCAATGGGTACAACCCAAGTTGGGGAAACTTATTGTTTGCGGTTGAAGGGATTGGAACGCAAGATTTTAATTACGGATACGCCGGGAATTTTAGAAGCAGGTGTGGCGGGGACGGAACGCGAACAAATGGCGCGAGAACTGGCGACAGAAGCAGATTTACTGTTGTTTGTGGTGGATAATGATTTACGACGCTCCGAATATGAGCCGTTAAAAGGATTAGCAGAAATTGGTAAGCGATCGCTCCTGGTTCTCAACAAAACTGATTTATATATAGATGAAGATAAAGAAGCCATCCTCGCCAGGTTACGTCAGCGGGTGCTGGGATTTATTGCTACTAATGATGTAGTAGCGATCGCTGCTAATCCCCAATCAGCACAACTAGAAACTGGTGAAACCTTCCAGCCAGAACCGGATATTGTTCCTTTGCTGCGGCGGATGGCTGCGATTTTACGCGCCGAAGGTGAAGATTTGGTAGCAGATAACATTCTTTTGCAATCTCTACGCTTGGGTGATGAAGCGCGAAAACTCATTGATGGCCAGCGCCGTCGTCAAGCTGACAAAATCGTAGAACGGTTTCAATGGATTGGGGCTGGCGTAGTATCAGTGACTCCTGTACCAGTGGTAGATTTATTAGCAACCGCCGCCGTCAATGCTCAAATGGTCGTGGAAATTGGGCGAGTATATGGTTGTGAATTGAATATGGAAAGGGGACGAGAATTAGCCCTTTCTTTAGCCAAAACTATTGCCAGTTTGGGCATTGTCAAAGGCGCGATTCAATTATTATCTACAGCTTTGCAACTCAATGTTGCCACCTTTATTATTGGTAGAGCAATTCAAGGTGTTACCGCAGCTTATTTAACGCGAATTGCTGGTAAAAGCTTTATTGAATATTTTCGTCATGACCAAGATTGGGGTGATGGCGGGATGACAGAAGTTGTACAGCGACAGTTTCAAATCAATCGCAGAGATGAATTTATTAAAGCTTTTATTCAGGAAGCGATCGCCAGAGTAGTCAAGCCGCTACAAAATAAAAGTGAGGCGATAGAGGAACAAGAGCATATTCCTTAACTTTGTCATGTCGGACAGCAGTCAGGCTAGTGTTGACAAAAGCTAGGCTTTTATCGTCCATCTTAAATAACTTGCGTCGTTCTTCTACGCTCAGAGTCACAAGAAAAGGTAACTTTCCTTGAAGAGTCGCAAACGCTGCTTTAATTTCTTGGATATCTGCTAGGTAAAGCGAATCAGTAATGTTTTAGTATGCCATTGGTGATTTTTTTGATAATTCCCACTGATAAAGGCGATCGCACAGAGTTGGGGAGATGACGGAGAAATAACTAATGACAAATGACTAATGACCAAATTCTGTGACAATGGTTAAGAGTAAGCCGGAATAGTGAATCCAAGCTACTCATGAGCCATTCTCAAAACAGTTCTTTGTCAAGCAAACCCGTTCCATTTTCTTTCGATTGGTTATACGCTTTCTGGAAATTCTCTCGCCCACACACAATTATTGGTACAAGCCTAAGTGTGTTGGGTTTGTATTTAATTGCCATTGCCGTTAGTGGAGACGCGATGAATGTTGGAAAAGACGCGATTCATCGCGTCTCTACAAGTTCACTGCTAACTCTGTTGGGGGCGTGGATTTCTTGTTTGTGTGGGAATGTCTATATTGTGGGGCTGAATCAATTAGAAGATATTGAAATTGACAAGATTAATAAGCCTCATTTACCCTTAGCTTCTGGGGAATTTTCCCGTAAAACTGGGCAATTGATTGTGGCTTGTACTGGCATTTTGGCGCTAGTTGTGGCGTGGCTAACGGGGCCATTTTTGTTCGGGATGGTGGCAATTAGTTTGGCGATTGGTACTGCTTATTCTTTACCGCCAATTCGTTTGAAGCAATTTTCCGTTTGGGCGGCGCTGTGTATTTTTTCGGTGCGCGGTACGATTGTGAATTTGGGATTGTATTTGCATTACAGTTGGGCATTGCAGCAAAGCCAAGCAATTGTACCTGCGGTGTGGGTGTTGACGTTATTTATTTTGGTGTTTACGTTTGCGATCGCCATTTTTAAAGATATCCCAGATATGGAAGGCGATCGCCTTTACAATATCTCTACTTTCACTATCGAACTCGGCGCTAAAGCTGTGTTTAATCTCGCTCTTTGGACGATAACTGTCTGCTATTTGGGCATAATTTTAGTTGGTGTGCTACGCCTTGCCTCGGTTAACCCGACATTTGTAGTAGTTACTCATTTAGGATTGCTCGTTTGGATGTGGTTGCGGAGTTTAAAGGTAGACTTAGAAGATAAAAGTGCGATCGCTCAGTTTTATCAATTTATCTGGAAACTCTTTTTTATCGAATATCTGATTTTCCCTATCGCCTGTCTTTTGGCTTAGACAATGTTAGAAACCTTGCCAATTAATTCTATTATCGCTGGGGGCATAGTTGCTTTCAGTTTGGTAATCCTGGGATATTTCGCTTGGAAAACTTTGATTACCTCAGATTTATTTCAAAAAGGAATCAATCTCGCTCAATCAAAAGATTACAAAGGTGCAGAAGCAGCTTTTCGCAAAGTTATTTCTCTCAATTCAACTAACGATATGGTGCGTTTATTTCTGGGAGATGTTTTAAATCGGCAAAACAGAGTAGAGGAGGCAAAAGAATTATTTTGCGAGGTAATTCGCCGCAGCCCGAAAAATCCTGATGCTTACTTGCGTCTAGCAAATGTTCTCATGCAACAGGAGAAACGGGAAGAAGCTAAAAATAATCTCCTACAAGCTAAAGAATTATTGCAAAAACAACGCCAACCCGAAAAAGCTGCAAAAATCGCTAAACTTCTGAATAAGATGAATGCGAAATCATGATAATAAGGAGTCGAAATTGAGAATTTAGAATTATCTAACCATGAAAGGAGAAAGTTTTATAAT
The DNA here is from genome assembly GCA_029379225.1 of Nostoc sp. S4. Taxonomy (GTDB): domain Bacteria; phylum Cyanobacteriota; class Cyanobacteriia; order Cyanobacteriales; family Nostocaceae; genus Nostoc. The sequence continues at coordinate 12,698 of JAQYWR010000032.1, forward strand.
ATTAGTATTTAATAGATAGTTTTTTGCCCATAATAGGCAAGATTTTAAAGCAATAATCACGTACTCACTTTGAGAGGCTACACGTAGCTTGCTTCTTTGCAGGAGTATGCGGACTCGCTATCACTCAGTCGTGCTTCAATTCATTCTGACTTATGACTCGTGAGTTATGAATAATTCAAGGTCAAGTAATAAAAATGGTAAAAATAAATAATATACTGGCTACAGCTATTATCTGTTGGTGTTTGGGCAATGCGAATACTGCCTTTGGTAAAGATATTGGCGTTGTTTTAGCAAAAGTTGAAAACTCACCTCAAGCTGCACTCCGTGAGAATAAAAAGGCAGTTAGTAACTTCCAACAAGGAACCAATCTCTACAAACAAGGAGATTTCAAAGGAGCAGAGGCGGCTTTTCGCAAAGCAATTGAGCTAGAACCAAAATTTATTCAAGCTTATATTGGTTTGGGAAATACTCTCGACGAACTAGATAAACCACAAGAAGCGATCGCCCAATATCAAAAAGCCATCAGCCTCGATCCTAAATCTGCCAAAGCTCACTATTACTTAGGAAATTCTCTCTACGTCCAAGGCAAATTTGCAGAAGCAATTACCGAATATAAACAAGCTATTAACCTCGATCCCAAAGACGCAGAAGCTCACTATTACTTAGGGAACGCCTTCTATGCTCAAGGAAAGTCGGCAGAAGCAATTGCAGAGTATACGACAGCGATTCGTCTCGAACCGAAAAATAGTGCTAGTTATAATGCCTTGGGAAATGTTTTTTACGCCCAAGGCAAACTAGAAGAAGCCATCCCCCAGTACAAACAAGCCATTAGCATCGATTCCCAAGATGCAGATGCTCACTATAATTTAGCAAGTGCTTTCTACGCTCAAGGTAAGTTAGCCGAAGCAGTCGCCGACTATACCGAAGCCATTCGCATCAATCCCAAACACGCACAAGCTTACACCGGTTTAGGAAATGCGATGGACGATCGAGGTAAGCCTCAAGAAGCGATCGCACATTACAAAAAAGCCATTAGCCTCGTACCAGATTATGCATACGCTTACTATAATCTGGCCATCACTCTGGGGAGAGAACAACAAATAGAAGAAGCGATCGTCAATTTCAAAAAAGCCAGAGAATTATTCCAAGCTGAGGAGAACAGCGAGATGGTTGAGCAAATCGATCGGCTTATTCAAAAAATTAATACCCAAACGAATTGAAAAAAGAAATTAGGAATTAATAGTTAGAAATTTATGATTTTTTCCCTACTCTTATACTTTTATATCTTTTAGGACAAATGATGTAGCAGGAGGCAGAAGGCAGGAGGCAGCTATGCTGGAGGTAAAACTATTACCATTCCTAACATTCACGTTTTCAAAATGTCCTAACCTATATGACTACGGCTATAAATGACAAATGACAAATAACAGAGGCAAAGTCTACCTAGTAGGTGCTGGGCTTGGAGATGTTGCAAACCTAACCGTAAAAGCTTACAATCTCTTGGCTGTTGCTGAGGTGTTAGTCTACGATGCTTTAGTAGATGCTCAATTATTGGAGTGTGTATCACCTAATTGCTTGAAATTAGATGTTGGCAAACGCGGTGGTAAACCCAGTACAAGCCAAGCAGAAATTAACAAGTTACTAGTAAAGTACTGCCAAGAAGGGAAACAAGTTGTACGCCTCAAATCAGGCGATCCCTTGATTTTTGGACGCTGCACTTCCGAAATTGAAGCCCTGAAAGCATCTGGTTGTGATTTTGAACTAATACCAGGAATTTCCTCAGCCCTTGCAGCACCGTTATTGGCAGGAATTCCGCTCACAGATCCGGTTTTAAGCCGTTGTTTTGCAGTGTTTACAGCCCACGAACCAGAGGCTTTAGACTGGGAAGCGCTATCGCGGTTAGAGACACTAGTAATTTTGATGGGAGGGCAACATGTATCGGAAATTGTACATCAGCTGTTGCGATATGGGCGATCGCATTTAACACCCATAGCCATCATCCGTTGGGCAGGAACTCCTAAGCAACAAATTTGGACAGCACAACTGAACAATATTTCCAAACAAATCACCGGATTATCCCTTTCCCCAGCCGTAATTGTGATTGGCGAAGTTGTTGGGCTGTGCAAGTACTTACAAACTGAGAATATATATAGAGAAAAGCACGCCAGTACTTCCACAGTCCAACCTATGTCAACCAACCTTCCCCCCTCTTCCTCATCTCCCCTGGCTGATAAAACAATTTTGGTAACACGTTCAATGGGACAGTCGAATCAATTTAGCCATCGCCTCATGGCCTTAGGTGCAACTGTCATTGAAATGCCTACCTTAGAAATTTGCCCGCCTTCGAGTTGGGAAGATTTAGATAATGCGATCGCTACTTTATCTAACTTTGACTGGTTAATTCTCACTTCTTGCAATGGTGTAGACTACTTTTTTACAAGACTAATTGCCCAAGGTAAAGATATCCGTGCTTTGGCTGGCGTGAAAATTGCTGTTGTTGGTGAAAAAACAGCCCAAAGTCTCAAACAATACTCTCTGCAACCAGATTTTATTCCCCCCAACTTTGTTGCCGATTCTTTAGTAGAAAATTTTCCAGAAGAATTATATGGTAAAAAGGTTTTATTTCCCAGAGTTGAAAGCGGTGGCAGAGAAGTTTTGGTTAAAGAATTAACTGCTAAACGAGCAGAGGTAATAGAAGTTGCCGCATATCAATCCTGTTGTCCCAGTAGTATCCCAACTGCGGCCAAATTTGCTCTCCAAAACCGCAAGGTAGATGTAATTACCTTCGCCAGTTCTAAAACTGTACAATTTTTCTGTCAACTTACTAACAACATATTTGAGGGTAACTTTCATACTAGTGAATTCTTAAATGGTGTTTGTATTGCCTCTATTGGTCCTCAAACCTCCAAAACTTGTCATTCTTTATTCGGACGTGTAGATGTCGAAGCCCAAGAATATACTTTAGATGGTTTAACCGAAGCATTGATAATCTGGGCGACAAGTTCTTAGGTGAGGGAGTGGGGGGATGAGAAGGATGAGGGAGATAAGGAGACGCAAGGACGCCGGGAATAATTAATGACAAATGACAAACGCATAATCGGCTTAACTGGAGGGATTGCTACAGGCAAAACTACTGTCACAAATTATTTAGCTAGCACTTATAATCTGCCAATTTTGGATGCAGATATTTATGCTAGAGAGGCAGTATCTTTAGGTTCGTCTATTCTAGGTGCGATCGCTCAACGTTACGGACAACAAATTTTACTAGCTGATGGCAACCTCAACCGCCAAAAGCTAGGCGAAATTATCTTTAATCGTCAAGATGAGCGCAACTGGGTAGAGAATTTGATTCATCCTGATGTGCGCCAACGCTTTGTTAAAGCAATTACTCAATCTTCCTTACAAACACTAGTGTTAGTTGTGCCTCTTTTATTTGAGGCGGGAATGACTGATTTGGTTACAGAAATTTGGGTAGTACATTGCTCCCAAGAACAACAACTACAAAGATTGAGCCAACGAAACTATTTAAATAGAGAACAAGCACAAGCTCGCATTGATAGTCAATTATCTCTTACAGAAAAAGTGGCTCGTGCAGATGTCATTTTAGATAACTCTTCTACTCTAGAAGTACTACTCAAACAGGTAGATGTAGCCCTAAAAACCCTGCTGTAGGCTAAAGCATATTTATCTTCAAAAAGACATATATACGACATTTTGAAGACATAATATTTTGATAAACAACTTTTTACAAAGTCAGTAAAAAATCTTCATATTTGAGCGCGAATTGTTCAATAATTCGGTGATTTTACAGTTGAGACTGAGGTTAGTAGTACTATAAATTTAAATAGCTAGTAAACAAATAGTTGCTATTCTCTTTGGTGTTGGACTAAATGCTCAAGATTGCAGGAAATAAAGTAATCAATATTACGCTCAGCAGAAAAATTTGAGATAATATAAGTATTTGAGCAAAATGTAAAGAAAGTAACCATCGCTAGCAATTAAGCGCTCGCAAAACTTAATTAATAATTAATAATCATCTGGAAACAAGATTTTTATCTTATTTTTTAAAATCACAGTTATGAACTTAAGTTTGAGTTTTTTCAATAAGTTAGTTTTAGTTAACTCTCCAGCCAAAGAATTAAAAAAGAAGAATAAGATACACGATTACAGCCGACAAGTTTGGGGAAGTGACTACATATTTGAGCGACTAAATGAAGGAACCATAGGCTACATGACTGGAGTAGGCAACGGGATTAAAGCTAGCGATCGCATCATTTTACGACAAGGCAGTGAATCTTATCAATATCAGATTGAGGAAATTGATTACTACTCCTATCCGTCTGATATGTGGATAGCTTTACTCAAGCAAGTAGTTTGATAAATCTAATCGGATAGCAATCCTTGCAGGAGAAAGTGAAAATTATCATTATGGCGATCGTTTGTCATTTGTCCTTGTAGGGTGCGTTATGGCGCAACGCACCATTTTTGTCATCTAATAATTTTTATATTTCTCCACCAACGACTACATCTCGAATTCGTAGACTTGGACCACCACAACCTACTGATAAGCCATTTTGCCCTCCCTTACCACAACCACCAGATTCATCCCAATAAAAGTCATCACCAATTGCTTCTATATCGGCTAAAGTTTGAAATACATTTCCTGAAAGTGTCACATCCCGTACAGATTCAGCAATTTTGCCGTTTCTAATCATCCACGCTTCCCCAGCACTGAAAGTGAACATTTCCCCGTTCGTCATTCCACCCAACCAATTGCGGGCATAGACTCCTTCTGTGATATCGGTAAATAAATCTTCCACTGGTGTTTTACCCCGTTCAATCCAGGTATTTGTCATCCGCACAATGGGGCTAAAGTGATAGTTGAGACAGCGAGCATTACCCGTAGGCGTTTCCTCTAATTTGCCAGCTGTTTCACGAGAATGCAAACGTCCAACTAAAACTCCATCTTTAATTAATTGAGTAGTAGTGGCAGGAGTGCCTTCATCATCGTAAAAATAGCTACCACGATGTCCTTGTGGAGCAGCACCATCAAAAATTTGCAGTTCTTCTGGGCCAAACTGCCGTCCAATGGTCATGACTTCCAGCAAATCAGGGTTTTCATAAGCCATATCGGCTTCAGAAAGGTGTCCGAAGGCTTCGTGGACAAACAAACCAGTGAGAACTGGATCGATGACTACAGTGTAGGTATTGCCTTTAACTGATGGTAGAGATAAAGCTGCGATCGCTCTTTGAGCTGCACTTTCGACTTGTCGATCCAAATGGGTTAAATCTTCGTAGGCTTTGCGAGAACCAGTAGTTTCCCTTCCAGTTTGTACAGTTTCGCCATTTTTGGCGGTGGCGGCAAAGCGCATTTCCATATCTACCCAAGATTGATCGATGAAAGTGCCTTCGGAGGTAGCGATGATTGCTCTTTGAGCGCTGTCTCCATAGCGCACTGAGGTAGTGGTAATCTGGCGATCGACGCTTTTGAGTAATTGCGTGTAGCGATCGCATAATTGTTTTTTCTGCCAAAGTGGAATTTTTCGAGGATCGGTGCCGACGAGGGGCAGCTTGCATACTACTTGCACTGGGTCAATGGGTGCGAGTAAAGTTTCTTCATCACCAACCATCCGCGCCGCCGCGATCGCTTCTTCTATACGATCCTTAATTGTAGAAAGTTGATTAAAGCAGCTCAACCCCCATCCACCCTTATAACAAGCGCGAATATGTCCACCAATCGAGATGCCTTCACTAAGGGTTTCTATCTTGTCGCCACGCAACAAGATATCAGTCCCTTCTGCTTCTTCAAGGCGAATCATTAAATAATCTACACGCTTTGAGTAATGGGCAATCAGATCGGAAAGCAAATTTTGGGCGTCAGCAAGTGTAGTCGGCATTTCCAAGGAGTAATAATGACGAACTGCATTTATTCTGCAATTATTTGGGGATTTATGCTAGTCAATATCACAGTTCGCTCCCGAATACATCAACTGATATCAATCTGCACATCTTAGCTATAACTATCAATTTGGCAAAGTAGAGAGTGTGAAAACAATAGATAAATATTAGCTATAGCAGGAGGCAAAACTATTACTGTTCCTAAAATTTACGCTTGTCATTATGTATGTCCTAAAGGGTGTGACTACGGCTATATATGAAAATAGTGTAAAATTTAGATAAAATTTGTGTATTTATACTTAAAAATTTAGGTTTTTAGTAGAATATATGAGGTTGTTAACAAGATTTTTTAATTTAATACAGAATTTCTAGTGTCAATAAAACCCTCGCCAACACTGAACTTTTTCCTAAGTTTAGTCACTTTTAATATTTAAAGAAAGCGTCTGCTTGAACAAGGAATGATTAGTATAGGGAAAAGTTTTGTGGGTTTGATGTAAACAGGTTTAAGACAAAGGTAAATAACCAATGCAAAAGTATTACAAGTTGGCAATTACGGCTGTTGTTGTTGGATTTGGATTAGGAACACTGAGTACAGCGCAAGCAGCAACTTTGAGTGTGAGTGCGTCAGACCAAGGTTCGTGGGCTGCTGAAGGCGGATTTATTGGAGGAAATTCTAACGACAATACCAACTACATAACTGGAAACATCCGCGCCACAGATTTGCGTGACTATTTTACATTCAATCTTGATAATGTAGCACAAGTCTCCTCAGCAACCCTGCAAATTCAACGATTTGTAGGTTCAGAAAGTGGAGTAAAGACTTTAGGTTTTTTTGATGTTTCAACACCTAATGATGTACTTTCTCAGAAAAAGAATAGTCCCAATGACACTATTTATAACGATTTGGGAAGTGGTAAAAACTATGGAACTTTCAATGTCAGTAGTTCTGGCGATTCAAACGAGATTTTGAATTTTGCTCTTAACTCCGACGCTATTGCAGATATTAACGCTAGAAGTGGGAAATTTTTCTCAATCGGAGGTGCGCTTCTAAGTAATATTGAACTTTCAGACGATTATCTGTTCTCGGAAAGTGGTGATGGTACGCTTGCAAAACTTGTGCTAAATGTCGATTCAGCCACGGTTCCAGAACCCGATATCTTTGTTGGCGTAGTGGTTGCTGGTGTTGCAGGTTTGTGGTTAAAGCGCAAATGAAAAGCGTTTTAAACTAGACTTCTTGCAAAAGTCGTTTTTTCGCATTCTTCTTTGCACCTTTGCCTCAGGCAAAAAAATATTTATGTAAGAGGTCTAATTTTGATGGTGCGTTACCCTAATGCGATAACGCACCCTACTCCTGAAAATTATAAATTACTGTCTTCTTGTACAGACGTGATTCATCGCGTCTCATGTCTCCTGCTTACTTATTCCCACACAACAACCCAAACCGAATCAACCCTCGCTGATAACCGCGGCGCATCAAACCCAGCGATAACGCCCCTTGAATAGTACTCCAACCAGCATTTAGCAAACCCCAAAGCGCTTGAGGAGTAAATGCCGAATCAATCACCACATTCCAAAATGGGGCGACAGCCTGCGACCAGTCAGCAGTATGTATATTATTTAATGGAAGTTGACGCGCTATGCTTGCATACTCTGGCAAAGAAATCACATAAGGTAAAAAATACACCCGATAAATATCCTGCAAGTGCTTTTCCTCATCCGCCGTCAGTGGTGACTCATCAGTTGCTCGATGACACCAAGTCACCATAATAAATGTACCACCAGGTTTTAACACCCGATAGCACTCCTGCATAAACTTGGTTTTATCTGGCATGTGTTCGCCACTTTCCAACGACCAAACCAAGTCGAAAGAATTATCAGCAAAAGGCATTGCTTGAGCATCTGCTACCTGAAACTGTGTTCTTTGACTTAAATTCGCCTCCAAGGCACGTTCTGTTGCTCTAGCGGCTTGCACAGGACTCAATGTAATCCCTGTGGCTTGAGCATTAAACTTTTCTGCCAAGTATAAAGAACTGCCACCAATGCCACAACCTACATCCAGAATATTTGATGCCGCCTGTACCCCAGCCCAAATCAGTAATTCTTCAATCAAATCAATTTGCGCTTGACGGCGGTCTTTTTTCTGACTACCATCAGCCCCATAGTAGCCGTGGTGCATGTGTTCCCCCCAAATCTGTTCCCATAGACCAGAGGAAGCATCGTAAAATCGTTGAATTCGTTGGTAAAGTGTTGCACTCATGAAAAGGCAGTCTCAAAAAGCATACTCGTTAGGCTACCATGTATGTTTTTAATGTTTGCTAATTTAAATCTGCTGAATTCTTCCTTATTTAGGACTTACGCAAGCACTCCCAATGTCATTGCAACCGGAACATAGTGTAAGGAAGCAATCCCAGAGTTTTTGGTGATTACTTCGCAAACTCACTAGAGGCACTAACGTAGCTTGCTTAAGAGCAGGGGTGCGCTGGTAATGACGTAAAATCCTAGTCAGTGCGTAAGTCCTGTTTATTGTCCGGAACTCGTTGAACTGGACTGTGATTCGACCGAAACAGGCACATTACTGGGACTGGCGGGCGTTTGGGTAAAAGTTTCGGGTTGATTTTGCGTTTGTGGCACAGCAGTTTGTTCTACATTACTTGTAGAATCTGGAGTCTGGGAAGGAGTAGCAGTTTGATTGGCTGGAGGTTGCTGTTGCTCTTTCTTGTGGGCAATTTGCTGCATTAGCTGTTCAATTTTCTGGACTTGTTCGATATTGCCTTGCTGGCGATATTCGTTATGGGCACGTTTCAAGGCTCCATTGGCTTTTTTGATTTCGCCTAGATTATATAAAGTTACTCCCAAATTATAGTAAGCTGAGGCATTTTTAGGATTTTGGCGAATCGCTTGCTGATAAACGGAAATCGCCTCAGCAGCTTGACCATGAATTGCCAGCAAACTTGCCATGTTGTTGTAAGCTGTAGCATTTTTTGGATCTAGCTGTAAAGCTTGGTGATAACTGGCGATCGCAGCTTCTATATTTCCTTGTTGTTGTAAGGCGATCGCCAAGTTAAAATAAGCGTTGGGGTTACTGCTATCGAGATTAATTGCTTTTTGATATGCAGCGATCGCTTCTGGTAACTGCCCTTGTTCGTACAATACCAAACCCAAATTATACAAGGTTGCAGCATTTGTTGGATTGATAACTAAGCTTTGGCGATAAGCAGTAGTCGCTGCTTGCTTTTCTCCTTGTCGGTGCAACACGAATCCCAGGTTGTTATAAGCTTCACTAAAATTGGGATTTATTTTTATCGCCTCTGTATATTCTTGCACAGCCATATCCAGGCGATTTTGCTGCAAGAAGATATTACCAAGATAGTTCCGTGCTGTACTCAAATTAGGATCTTTCTGCAATGCTTGACGAAAGGCATATTCTGCACCATCTAAATCATTGCGGTTATAGCGCATGACTGCCTGTTGGAAAAAGCTTGCTGCTTCCAAGTCCTGAGAAATCGCGTTATCTGCTAGCAGCTTGCTTGCTGGGTAATTAATAATTGTTGGTGCAGCTAAGACTAAAAATACAGAAAAAGCAAATATAAATCTGAACAGAGGCTTTTGCCCAGCAGGACTCTTGTAAAATGCCACTTTCAATAACTGATGTAACCACTGATGAGATTTATTTTTTTTAGACACGAGTGGCATATTTGTACTTATGCTTATATGTTTATAAGTCAGAGTACCCATCAGAGCATGAAAAATTACAAATCAAAAATTAAGAATTTTTCACTCCTCCAACATTCGACAAAAATAATTCGTAATTAAAACAACTATAGTTTTTCGTAATAGTTAAAAATCAATGAGCATTTAGAGAAAAACTGCAAATAATTACAGTCTACAGATGATAATTTCAGCCAACAGTATTGCTTTTACCCCTGAGTCGGGGCTGTTATCGCTTCTGGGAAAATTAGCATGGCATCACCGAAGGAATAGAAACGATACCGAGAAGCGATCGCTTGATTATATATATTCAATAACCTTTGTCTGCCAACGAGCGCACTTACCAACATCAGCAAACTAGAATGTGGTAGGTGAAAGTTTGTAATTAAACCATCAACCACCCGCCATCGGTAACCTGGATAAATAAACAAGTTTGTCTTACCACAAAATGGTTCTAAATGACCAGATTGAGCCGCCCCTTCTAAAGCACGTACCACTGTTGTCCCCACAGCAATAATCCGACCGCCAGCGGCTTTAGTAGCGCGGATTTGCTCTACTGTGGTGACAGGAACTTCAATCCATTCTTCATGCATTTGATGGGTAGTTACGTCCTCGACTTCTACAGGGCGAAATGTACCTACACCAACATGTAGCGTTACAAAAGCTTGATTAATTTGGCGATCGCGCAATTTTTGTAACAGTTCTGGAGTAAAATGTAATCCTGCCGTAGGAGCTGCGATCGCACCTAGCTTTTGGGCATAAACTGTTTGGTACTGTTCGCCACTAGCTTTGGAAGCAGTAATATAGGGTGGTAGCGGTACTTCACCAAATACCTCTAACAGTTGTACCAAAGATTTTCCCTCTGGCACATCAAATTGTAACAAACGCCCCCCAGTTGCGGGGTCTGTTTCCAAAACTGTAGCCGTCAGGAGTTGAGGGTATGGGGCATTAGCAGTGTAGGGTGATGAAGTGCTAGGGTGGTGGGGTGAAGTTCTCTCCCTATTGTCCCTAATCCCCACTGGGCTTCGCCCCCCTTCGCTAACGTGGGGGCCCCGAGTTCCCCATCTCCAGATCTCCCGATCTCCCTCATCTCCCCTGACTTCAAAAATAATTTTCGCTCCCTGTTTAAAGCGTTTTCCTGGCTTGACTAAAGCTAACCAACAGTTATACTGCCTCTCTTCCAACAGCAACACCTCGATTTCGGCACCAGTGGATTTATGACCATAAAGCCGCGCCGGAATAACTTTTGTATTATTCATTACCAGCAAATCGCCAGACCGCAGCAGTGCAGGCAAATCAGAGAAAATGTGGTTTAAGGGTGCCGTTTCGACGCCTGTAGTGGGAGAATCAACCACCAATAACCTCGACGTATCTCTTGGAACAACTGGGTTATGGGCAATCAGTTCTGGAGGTAGTTCATAGCTATACCCAGCTACCGAACAATCTAATTCCAAATCTTTTGCTTGTAAACTCAAGTTGTTGTTCAGATTTAATTGTGTTATTTTTTTCTTCATTTGGTAGTATTTATACTTCTATAAAATATAGGTTTGAGCTGAAGCACACAAACAACTCTAAGACATTCCTACTCAATTTTATTTTTAGACCAAAAGATAGATATTATTAGGTAACACGCAAAAATCAACATAAAATTTGGGTAAACCTCCCCATCTAAAAACGGGGGCTTTTACCCTACCGAGAACAGGCATAAATTTACGAATATAGATATGTATGATTGGCTTTGATCCCAAGCACCAACAAATATGGAATACTTGTATTATTTGGCTAATGCCAGTCTAACTCTGAGGGTCGTTCAATACCTGCACGCCAGACCCCAGACAGCTGTTTCGTTCGTCACCGTAATTCATCAAATTGATGGCTGGGTGGTTAGGATTAAACTCAGAGGTCAAGTCTCGCCTCAAGAAGATGGTGACTTTCGCGCTTTTCTAAATGAATTAGGAATTAGCTACGAGCCACCAATGAGGGTGCAAATGGCACTTTGGAGTTTGGAAGCGGGACAGTGCCCCGTCGATGTTATGCGTCGTTATCAGGTAGCGATCGTCTCTCATGGTAGCCCAGAGAAAGATGAAATTGAGGCTTTCCGCCAACAGTTTGTCCGAGGCTTAGGCTACTGTCCAGAAACTTTGGCATAATCTGATTTGGTTGTCATGCTAGTACAATTATATTGGTTATTGGTAATTAAAATATTTTATCTATTACTGATTAACCATTGTCATTATCGATTAAACAGTCGAAAGCTGCCGGAATGTATTCTTGCAGCCTAAACTGATATCCGGCAGCTGATGAAGTAGCGAGAGCTTCTTGAGTTGCTGTAACCCCAGTCATTTTTTTTGATTCCTGACAGTAGACAATGGCAACATCAAATCGGCACGAATAATCTGCTTTTTCCGGGTACTGAGCTAAAAATATTCCCGCTGTACGCGAAATTTTGACTTGCTTTTGTGGCGTGATTGCACTTCTTCCCCCTGCATCCCAACTGCCCGAAGTGCGGGTTTTGACTTCAACAAATATTAATATTGAGTTTTGAGTAGAAAGTTGAGAGTTAGAAGTTACTATTGTTGCCCTGCTGCTGTGCCCATCTGCCCCTCTGCTCAAGAGCTCCCCACCTCCTCCAGAATGTTGAGCAATAATATCAATTTCTCCCCAACGGCAACAAAAGCGACGATGTAGAATTACCCAACCTGTAGATTGCAACCATTGGGCTACTAGGTCTTCTCCAAGAGAACCAATATTTGGATAATGAGATGGAGGAAGATTAGTCATTGACTAAAAACATCATGAATTCCACGAATTCTAGGTTAAGCGATCGTATAACAGTTTCTAAACTCAACTCATTCCATAATCAGTTGAGATTGAAGCGTAAAACAAGTTATTGGATTTGGGCAAGTATATTCAGCTTATTCCTTTGGGGAATAGTTGGCATCACTGCAACCGTGGGTTTTGCTCCCCCAGCTTTAGCACTCGAATACAACAAAGAAATTTTGGTCGAAGCTGATTTTTCCGGACGTGATTTAACAGACTCCAGCTTTACCAAAGCTAATCTCCGCCAGAGTAACTTCAGCCGTGCTAATTTACGCGGTGTCAGTTTCTTTGCAGCAAATTTGGAGTCTGCGGATTTATCAGGATCTAACTTGACAAATGCCACTTTAGACTCAGCTCGCCTGATCAAAACAAATTTGACAAATGCAGTTTTGGATGGGGCGTTTGCTGCTAACACCAAATTTGATGGTGCAATCATTGATGGAGCAGATTTTACCAATGTGCTGCTACGTCCCGATGAGCAAAAAAAATTGTGCAAAGTTGCTAAAGGAACTAATCCAATTACAGGACGAGATACGCGTGACACCTTATTTTGTCCGTAAGGAGTAGGCAATAAGGAGTAGGGGTACAATTTTAACTCCCTACTCACTTACCAACCACGAGCGCCAATCTTTTCACAGACAAATTGCATTCCCTTGCCTGGTGAAGAATCTGCGACAAAAGGTATTTCTCCTTTTTCCTTATCCTCTTGAAGTAGCTCTCCCCCCGAACTGTAAATTGCTATGCGATTGAGAAAAAGCCGCGATTCTGTACACGATGCATCGAATGTAGTCTCGAAGATACCATCTCCATACATCCCGTAAAGTTTATAAGTCGTGCCTTTAATAGTTTTTGTGTCTAAGGCTATACTGTTTCCTAACTTATCGTGCCCTACAGTAACATACCTTTGTGAATCTTCGGCGAACGCTGCGCCACTGCTCAACAAAATAGCGATCGCTCCCACAATGCCGCCTATCTTAATAGACATACAATTTCAAATATCAGATTTTATACATTTCTACTCGCAATCCCTGGGATTTTGGCACTGTATAAGCACTGAAATCCAGATATAGCAAGGTGTTATACTAATTCCTAATATAGCAAGCGCCAAGGCGGTTAGGATAAACAGTAACATTTCTCTCACCCTTTTCCAGTCAGTGAAATATCAGTATTCGAGCCATGTAATTCTAGTCTTGCTGATGAGATAGTACGAAAAGCAGAATTTTTCGTAGGAGAGTCAGGATACAATTTAGTATTGAGTAATTGTGAACATTTTGCTTCTTACTGCGTAAATGGTATTTGGAAAAGTAAGCAAATAATAAATAAAGCAAATCAAACAAGTAAAAGCTTTCTTAACGCAGAAGCTCGCGCCCTAAGTAAACCAAATATTATTGAATTAGCAAGGAAAGCGGCAATGGGTCAGCAAGATCCGAGAGCAGCAGTAACGGTATTCGTAGTTGTAGGAATAGGAGCAGCAGCAGTGTTATCACCTGCTATAGAAAAGGTTACTGAAATAGTTTTTGAAAGGAGAAACACGAAAAAGTGAGGTGCTAGAATTTGGGACGTGAATAGCCTATTTCAGGATGCGATCGCAACTAAAATACTGTGATTGTTGATAATTAAGCTATGTAATTAAGAATTAAAATCTGATCTCACAAAATCGCGTTGCTCCCGTTTCTCAACTGACTGTTTCTGAATCTGATTTTTTGAGACATCAAAGCCACCTAATAAATAGGGATTGGAGCGATGCTTATTATGTCTGCATCTTAGCCCTTTTTGTCACCCTGCAAGTTCAGAGCCTCAACTGAGCAAGAAAATTACCCAACATTCGCTCAAAAAATGCTTATGGTATGGCTCTTTCACCTTTGACACCACAAGCGTTTTTTACTTGTTGACTTATTATAACTCTCAAAAATAACGAGCCAAATCTTTAATGCCCAATGCCCTATTCGTAGTCTTGCCTATGACGATCGCACTATAAAAAGTCAAAAAGCTTTAACAAAGACTTATCACAATATTGAGCAGGAACTAGCTAAAAAAGAGCGATGTTTATTAAATTGGCACTTAATTTATTAGTTCAGCATACTAGGTAAAGCAATTAAATCCAGGATTCGACTGAAAAGCTGTAAACTTGCTGAATCCTAGTGAAGTCGCTGTCAGCACAGACGAGAGTAATATTATGATAAATTGCTGTTGTGGCGATCCATAAATCATTATCATCAAAACCGAGATCCTGAATGCGGGTACTGCGGCATTTGTTTTTTTCTTTTAAGGCAAATTGACGAAAAATGCGGTTCTTCAGTTGACTGTATATCTCAGCTATTTCTTAGTTGATCAGATAGATATCAATCTCTGTCAGGAATGCTTGAACCACTTGTAAATTCATCTCTCGACGCTCTGATTTTTCCGTCATGTAGAGCAACTCACCATAGCTAATGATGCTAATCCCAAAAGGATCTTGAGCATGGCTTTGAGCAGTTGCGACAATTTGAGGATTGTTGTTAATGAGATAACTACAGTGATTGGTATCCAGCAAATACATAAATTATTAGCTTAAAACTTCGCTTTTGAGCGGGTTGCATCAAGAAATGCTAGGCACTCTTCTAGGTCGTCTCCATGCCAAGTACCAGCAAATTTGAGCAAATCTTGACCTGTAGAACCTCGTCGAATCACAGATTGAGAACGATCGCCACGTTGTTTTATTTCAGCGATCTTAGCGGCAAAATCTTCAGCTGGTTCTGCTAGAATCTCATCCTCCAGAGGAGAATCGGGCGGAGTGTGTGCTTGCTCTAAAGATGCCAGAATCGAAGCTCCAGTGGAAGGTGATTTAGTCACTTCTGATTGAGATGGAACTGTTTTCTGAAAAACAAGAAATGCTATATATTGCTCAACCTGAGTCAGTTGATCGTCTGGAAGTTGAGCAATCTGTTGTTGAAGTTGACGGCGGCGGTCAAAGATAGTCATCGGACACCTTGCACGAACAACTGAAAATTTCATTTTACTTGATTGTTACAGTAGGAATGGTTTTGACAACACACTATAAAAGTCAAAAAGCTTTAACAAAGACTTATCGCAATATTGAGCAGGAACTAGCTAAAAAAGAGCGATCGCACTCCATCAAATACAATCAGGGTACAACTAGAGTTGTACCTCCAAACTTATTTAACACTCCTAAACCACTCAGTAATCCCCTGAGCGATCGCATTTGCCATTTTCTTCTGTTCCTCTGGATTCACCACCTGCTCAAATTCATCAGGATTGCTCATAAAACCCAATTCCAGCAACACCGATGGCGCGGCTGCTGGACGTGTCAGCGCTAGATTATCCCAAAACACACCATAGGAAGGTCTGCCGAGGTTTTTGACCACATAGTTCTGTAAAAATACTGCAAGGCTATGGGCTTGGGGTTGATACCAAAAAGCAGCGAATCCCTTGGTTTTTTCGGCATCACCATCATCGGGTAAGGAGTTGTGATGTATGGAAATAGCGATCGCTGGTTCTTGTTGACTAATTATTGCTTGACGTTCTGCTAATGAAACTTCCTTGTCGTCCTCCCGCGTCATCACCACCGTCGCCCCTCGCTTCACCAACTCGTCTCGGAGCAACTTTGATACCACCAAATTGACATCTTTTTCTAAATATCCAGTTGGCCCACTGGCACCAGATTCTTTACCACCATGCCCTGGATCGAGTAGAATCTTGAGATTAGCTAAAGGCTTTCGTCTTGTATTCCCAATTTCCGGTGGATGACGCAAAGCCAAAACCAGGGTTGTACCGTCGTATCTCAGCTTATATCCCCACTGTTGAGCTTTTTTGAGATTAAAGGTGTATTTTACTCGTTCTGGTGTCTCCTGCTGCCAATCTAGGCGAGCAATTAGGGGGTTATCGTCTAGGCGAATGATGTCAGTTTGGGCAGTAGTATTGTAGAGAGTGAGAGTAAAAGCGCGATCGCTCTGTTGCACGCTCACAGGTACGGGGACTTGTAAGGGGAAAACCATCTCTGTGGCACCAGGGAGTCGACGGTATCCGACACTGCGAATTATTGTTTGTGGCGGAACAGCACCAGGTAGAGTGCGGGTTTCCTGACTATTAATCCAAGCTCCATAGTCTAGGCGCAACCATTCACCTTCCTTCCCTGTAACCGTTGCTCGTGTGCCTTTGGGCAATGGTGTGAGTCGAGAATAATCGGTACTAGGGCCAGTGCGTGCTACACCTGCGTCTACCGTCACCTCAGCAACTGGTAACTCTGCTTGGGAAAGGATTTGAATTTTACCATTTCCTGGTTGAGTTATCGTCTTGCCATTGAGCGTCAGTTGAAACTGAGGTTGTCCCAAATTGCCAGGAGCTGCTACTGTGGTGCAACCTTTGTAGTTGCCTACGCTAGACTGGCCATGAGGCTGATTTTGCCCCGTCAAAGCTGCCAAATTATCTGGTAGTTCGGCTTGCTGGGGTTGAGATGAAAGGATAACAGTTTGATTAGCTAGGTGGACAGATACACTAGCGTTAGGGGGTGCGATCGCGCTAAAACAAATAAGTTCTCCCGGTAGTCTGGCAATGTCAGCCGCGGGAGTGAGGGAATCTTTAGCAAACGCTAACCCCTGTGGAAGTTCGGGTTGAGTGGCAAGCCTTGTCACCTTAATCTGGAGTTCTCGATCGCGGTGACGTACAGTAAACAAATTCTCTCCCAATTGCAAAGGTAAACTCGGGGAAAAATGACCAGCTTTGCTGCGGCTAATTGGCTTACCATTGATCGAGACTTCTCCATCGGGAGATGCTGTGCCCAGAAAAAAGATTTTTTGGGCATTTGTTTGGTAGTTTGTCTGAGGAAAAACTACTACAAGAGATGGCTCTGCCAAGGCTACAGAGGAGGTGACTATACAGCCTAATATTACTAATCCTAAGAGGTTTTTCACAGCAAGATCGCGGAAGATTTGACCACAGTGACTATGGCACAATGACGGGATGTATTTTTAGAAGTTGTTAGAAATTCAAACTACTATGACTAAGTTTATCTTTGTAACTGGAGGCGTAGTTTCCAGTATTGGCAAAGGCATTGTAGCAGCAAGTCTGGGGCGTTTGCTCAAGTCACGGGAATATTCGGTGTCGATTCTCAAACTCGACCCTTATATCAATATAGATCCTGGGACGATGAGTCCCTTTCAGCATGGCGAAGTGTTTGTTACCCAGGATGGCGCGGAGACAGATTTAGACTTGGGACATTACGAACGCTTTACCGATACTTCGATGTCGCGATTGAACAGCGTGACTACTGGCTCGATTTACCAAGCAGTCATCAATAAAGAACGGCGTGGAGACTATGAAGGTGGGACAGTACAGGTGATTCCTCATATCACCAATGAAATTAAAGAGCGAATTCTGCGAGTTGCTAAAAGTACAAATCCATCTGTAGTGATTACAGAAATCGGCGGTACGGTGGGAGATATTGAATCGCTGCCATTTTTGGAAGCAATTCGTCAGTTCCGCAAAGAGGTGGGACGCCAGAATGTCTTGTACATGCACGTAACGCTGGTGCCGTGGATTGCTTCTGCGGGTGAGATGAAAACGAAGCCAACACAGCATTCAGTCAAGGAACTAAGATCCATTGGCATTCAACCAGATATTTTAGTTTGTCGCAGCGATCGCCCCCTACCTACAAAATTAAAGCAGAAATTGTCCGGATTTTGTGATGTGCCAGAAGAATGTGTCATCACTTCTCAAGATGCCAAAAGTATCTATGAAGTACCCCTGAATCTGGAGTGGGAAGGACTGGCAGAACAAGTACTGGACTTGCTGCAAATGGAACAACGTACACCAGATTTGACGCAGTGGCAAACCCTAGTCAAGCGATTACATAGTCCCAAACACGAAATAGAAATTGCTATTGTTGGTAAATATGTGCAGTTAAGTGATGCTTACCTATCTGTAGTCGAAGCACTCAATCATGCTGCAATCTCCACCTATGGCAAACTACGCCTGCGTTGGGTAAACTCAGAAATTTTGGAAACAGAACCAGCCGAAACCCACCTTGAGGGTGTTGACGGCATAGTTGTTCCAGGCGGTTTTGGACTTAGAGGAGTGGATGGTAAAATTGCTGCCATTAAATATGCCCGTCATCGCCGAATCCCCTTCTTAGGCCTATGCCTGGGAATGCAATGTTCTGTAATTGAATGGGCAAGGAATGTAGTGGGATTAACAGACGCCAATAGTGCTGAATTTGACGCTTATACAATCGATCCGGTGATTAATTTATTGCCAGAACAGCAAGAAGTAGTGGATTTAGGGGGTACAATGCGCTTGGGACTATATCCTTGTCATGTTCTTCCTGATACTCTAGCTTTTAAGCTCTATCAAGAAGATGTGATTTATGAACGACATCGACATCGCTATGAGTTCAACAATGCTTACCGCGATTTGTTATTAAAGTCTGGCTATGCAATCAGTGGGACTTCTCCCGATGGGCGCTTAGTTGAAATTGTGGAATTACCCAAGCATCCATTTTTTCTAGCTTGCCAATTTCATCCAGAATTTCAATCACGCCCTAGCAACCCTCATCCTTTATTTAAAGGGTTTATTCAAGCGGCGATTTCTCTGTCAACTTCTGTTACACCAACACCATTGGAGGTGTGATAAAAAATCATAATTCATAATTGAAAAAATTAATTTAATTTTGAATTAGTGCATAGCAACATTAACTTAGGGCTTGGGTAGATTTGAAATACAGGGTGCATTATTCGTAAGTTTCGGACTTGAGGAGATGTTGTGACGTACTGGGTGAAAATCCTTTACGAGAGGAAAGAATATGTAGTAAATTTTGAGCGTGTCCATGCTTTTTGTTATGAACGAAATGGCAGGGTTACTTTTTGGTTACCCGATAGTGCTATCCCGATAGTGATTAATCCGCAAAGTAACCTAGAAGACTATCAAAAGGTTCTCAATTATTTAGAATGCGTCACGGAGTTGGAATTAAACTACTCCCACTGGGTGAAAATTATTTACGAAAAAAATGAATATATAATAAACCTCGACTGCATCAGTTCCTTTTGCCATGAGCCAAACGGTAGGATAACTTTTTGGTTGCCAGATGCTACTATTCCCATCATTATCAGCTCTATAAATAATCCAGAATCATATCAAAAAGTTGTGAAATACGTTGAGAAAGCAACAGGATATTTTTTATCTTGAGATTTTTGTGTAGCAGAACAAGGTAACAATAAATTTAAAAAACAAATTTAGTATTTGCTTTATAGCTCACTGCCATTCGTCAAAAATTTGTTTTATCCGTTCAATTGCCGTGTCTGCTGCTTCTTCTGGAGATATACTATTGACAACTATTTGGTTGAGAGCCTTACCCCAAACATTCTCTTCTAAAACTAGGCTATAAGCAGGATTTTGAACAATATAAAATGAGCGAGTTAGACCTTTAGTCAGTGTTTGAGTTGCAGTAAAAAGATGAGGATCTGCTGGATTTGTCCAAAAAGGGTCTTTCCAAACAGACTTCATTACTGGTAGATACCGACCTCCAGTAGCTTTGAGATAGTTTCCTATTGTTTCAGGTTTAATTAAATATGTGAGAAAGTCCTTGGCTACCTTTTGGTTTTTAGACTCCGAAAACAAAACTATTTCATTAACCGAGACTAAGTAGCGCATTGGTTGACCATTAGGTTTGTTTGGAAATTCTAAGATACCAAGCTTGTGACGATAGGTGTCAGGATCTTGGCGGACAGCAGCAGGAATCGAGAGTGAGGAGTTAGGCGTCATAACTACGCCACGATTGAGCAAGCTGCGATTATTGTCTGGATTTAACCAGTTTACTGCATCTGGTGGTACGTAACCCTGCTGGAAAAATTTCGCATACCACTCTAAGCTCTCAACAATACCTTGACGCACCTTAGGATCGTTGAAGAGAAGTTGACCTTTGGTGTCTAAAATATGGATATTGTATGCTTCTAAAATCTGCTCAAACAAGTAGTAGGTATCTGTAGATCCAGTAGAGAAAGCAAAGCCTAAACCGTAAATATTCTGTTTTTGCTGTGCCCGGAGTTCATCCTGCACTTGTTTCCAAAACTCCCAGAAGGCATCCCACTCTTTGGGGATATTGCTTTGAGTCCAACCTACTTGCTGTAGCAAGTCTCGCCAGTAGAAGATGTGAATTGTTAATTGATTAATTGGAACTGCATAGTAGCTCCACTTTTTATCAACGTTGTTATATAAACGAACGGCTTCCAGGACACCTTCAGAATAAAGACTTTTGACCGGGTCAATTACATCAGAGACATCTGCCAGTTTGCCTTCCCAAGCAAGACGTGGATACAGCTCCCTCTCAGCACTGCTATTTATGACGATATCAGGCGGATTGCCTGCCTGAAGTGCCCTTTGAGTCTTTTGTGGCAACTCATCGTTAGTATAGAAAGAAAGCTTAATTTTCTTGCCGCTTTGTTGCTCCCAGTTCCTAATAATCTGCTTGAGGGCTTCATCTTCTTCCAAAGTATAACCTTTATCCGACCAAATCTTCAGGACTCTACTGTTAATAGGAAATTCAGTAACTGAGGATTGGTTAGATTTGAAAGTATTAATGCAAACAACAATTATCAAGCTGAGTATCAATCCGACGAGTATATATCGATGACTAGCTTTTATTGACATTACAGTAAAGGTTTGCTTGCCTGTTTGCTGATTCTTAAAGCCTTTAGCCGTTGGACTAGCTTTGGTTCGGAATAATATACTTATTTTTGATGATTTTTGTCAGAAAAACATCTTTACCACTTCTTCTGAGACAGATAGCGCTGATTCACGTTCACATAAGTGCTTTTCACTGACTTTTCACCATTACAGTCAGAATTGCTAAGTTCTCTATTTATTTTGTAAATAAGTTGGTGTCTGTAGCAAGTTCCAAACCAAATTTTTTTAATTAGTAAAGACTAATTTCTCTGGCTAAGATTTTTTGAACGATAATCTAATATCCCGAATAATGTTGCCATGCCAACTTTGCTGCACCCACCATCCCAGCAAATTTTCCTAACTGGGCTGGCAAAATTTGTAGACCTTCTCGTGATAAAGGCTGCACTCGCTTCTCAATTTCTGCCTTTACTGCTGGAAAGAAAAACTCAAAGCTACCACTGATACCGCCACCGATAACGATCGCTTCTGGTGTCAGTACATAAACCAAACTTGTCAATCCAATACCCAAACATTTCCCATATTCTTGCCAAAAAGTCAAGGCGGCTGGATCTCCCTGTTGAGCAAGAATGCCCAATTCCATAGGTTCCTTGAGAGTACGGCGACGAATGGCAGTCGCAGAGGCATATTGTTCCAAAGAGCCTTGATTGCCGCTATTGCACATTGGCCCGTCAGGGTTGAATGAAATTAAACCGAGTTCCCCAGCGGCTCCTTGATGTCCAACAAACAATTTGCCATTGAGGATAATTGCGCCACCAACCCCAGTTCCTAAAGTTAGGAGAATCAAATTTTGAAAGTTGCAACCGGCTCCCAACCAAGCTTCTCCCAAAAGAGCGCAGTTAGCATCATTGCCAATTACAGTTGGTTTACCAGTTTTAGTTTCTAACCAGTCTGCTAAAGGTACATCGCACCATCCAGGCAAGTTAATCGCAATTTTCGCAATCCGCGCCGCCGCATCGGCTGGGCCTGGAGTCCCCACACCAATAGCAACACTTTGATTATCTGGATCGATTTGAGCGATCGCATCTACCAACACTGCTAGTACCGCCTGTGGTGTTGTTGGTTTGGGAGCTGTCAAAGTCAAAGATTGCAGGCAAGTACCATCAAGTGTAAAACGCCCCAGCTTGATTGCTGTTCCCCCCACATCAATGCCAATTACGTAATTAGTCATTAGTCATTAGTCATTAGTTATTTCTCCCCTATCTCCCTAATCTCCAGTTCAAAATCAACAATTCCTCAGGGTTTTAGAATTTTGGCACGAAAATATTCTAAATTTTCCGTCTTATTGGGTGCGAGTCGTAAGTCAGTAACAGTCATACTACGAACACTCGATTGCTCTTGCCAAGCTGTAACAGGAGTACCTTTTAAGATACCAGCAAGGGCGACCGAAAGCATAAACCCGCCAGTAGCAGCGGCAATTAATGTCAGGTTATCTTTCACACAAATCTCTCTACTATTTGTTAATTGTCCTTTGTCTTTTGTCAGTTGTCCTCTCTTACAAAGTTCCGATCGCCGGAAGCCGGCGCCCAGACTTTGCGCTTTGTCCTTTGCCAATAACTAATGACTAATGACCAATGACTACTTTCGGATTCTATTTTCTCTTCGTAAACGTGGATTGACAAATTCATTTAACCCTTCGCCAAGTAGTGATAACCCTACTACCATGCATGTCATTGTTAAACCCGGGAAAAGGGTAGTCCACCAAATGCCAGTAGGTAAAGCTTCTAGTGCTTGTTTTAAATCGTGTCCCCATTCTGGCACTTCTTCTGGAAGTCCTAGTCCTAAAAAGCCCAAACCGCCCAACACTAAAATTGCATCAGCGGCGTTGAGGGTGAACAGTACAGGTACACTTTGAATGACGTTGAAAAATAGATATCGAAAAAGCACAGTCAAAGTGGAAGCTCCCATTGCTTGAGCAGCTTCGATGAACACTTCAGTTTTGACGCTTACAGTGTGGTTGCGAACAACGCGGTAATATTGGGGAATATAAGCAATGCTAATGGCGATCGCTGCATTCAATATCCCACGCCCTACCACAAACGCCAGTGTCACAGACAACAGTAGCCCTGGTAAAGTGTAGATGCTATCCATAATAAACAGCAACACTTTATCCAATTTCCCGCCAAGATAACCACTGAGCATCCCCAAAGGTACACCGATAATCATACTCAACGCCGTTGCCAAAATTACCACTTGCAAAGCGGCTTGAGCGCCGAACAAGGTACGAGAGAAGACATCATAACCCAGGCGGCTAGTACCAAACCAATATTTAGCTGACGGTGGCTGGTGAATTGGATTGGAGAGAAAATCTTTTGGGTTTTGTAGCCATCCCCAAGCTTGGAATACGGGAGCGAAGAATGCCAAGAATATGAAAAATAGGGTAATGGCTAACCCTACGAGCATGAGTTTTTGGGAAAGATTGGGATTTTGAGCAAACTGGAAAAATGTCGGCAACTGCCGTTTTGTGATGGCCATAAAGCGATCGCCCAGATCAAGCAAGATACGCTGACCATTTTACATATTGGGGACTGGGGATTGGGGATTTAGCAAAAATGTCCTATAAAATTGAGGGACTTTAGATTAAGATGATATGCAAGATAAAGGTTTTGGGATTGGGTACTGGGGATTAGGCATTAAGAAAACTTTTTTAATCCCCAGTCCCTAGTCTCTAAAGATTACTTTCAATCAACTGGCGATATTCGCTCTTTTGCTTGACGCCTTTGACTTCCTTCACCAGTTCCTTGTTTTTGAACAGTTGAACCGTTGGTGTTCCTGTAACATTGGCATTTTCGGCAATGTCTCGGTCTTTGTCGATATCAATTTCCACAAAGTGAATTTTGTTGTCAAATTCATCCACCACTTTATTTAAAATTGGCTTCAGGGTGTGACAAGGACCGCAACCAGGAGAGACGTATTTGACTAGGAGTAAGCGATCGCTTTCATGGAACAATTTCCGTAAAGCGTAACCTCCCTGATGGCGTGTCCCATCCAAATTAAATCCAGCTTCTTCTTCAGCTTCAGTCTTTTTGGCTGGCTGATGTTCTAATTCATTATCTGCTGTTTCTGGCTGTTGATGGAATTCTTGAATCAAGCCAGTGGAAGATAACCAACGTTCTGCCAACATCGCTGCCATACAGCCAGTACCCGCAGCAGTAATTGCTTGGCGAAATTCATGATCTTGTACGTCACCAGCCGCAAAAACGCCCTCGATACTAGTTTCTACAGAACTGGGTTTGGTGACAACGTAACCTATCTCATCCAGTTCCAATTGCCCTTTAAATAAAGAAGTATTGGGAGTGTGACCAACGGCGTAGAATAAACCTTTAGCGTGGAGTTCGCTCTCTTCACCTGTTTTAGTGTTGCGGATTTTTACTCCTTCCATGTGACCGTTACCGAAGATATCTACGGCTTCTGTGTTCCAATGCACCTGGATTTTCGGGTTACTCAAAACTCGGTCTTGCATGGCTTTAGAAGCCCGCATCTTATCGCTGCGTACCAACATATTTACCTTAGAACCGTATTTGGTAAGGTAAATAGACTCTTCAGCCGCCGAGTCACCAGCGCCAATTACAGCCAATTCTGCACCGTGAAAAATTGGTGTTGCACCATCACAAATTGCACAAGCAGAGATACCCCGACTCCAAAATTCGTGTTCGTTGGGTAAACCTAAACGTTTTGCTGTCGCACCAGTAGCAATAACTATGCTGTTAGTTTTGATTTCCCTTTCTTGCGATCGCACTGTAAAGGGACGCTGACTCAAGTCAACTGATGTAACATCTTCAGTATATAGCTCAGCCCCCCAGCGCTCTGCTTGCGCCTTCATTTGATCCATCAGTTCCGGCCCGGTAATCCCTTGAGGAAACCCAGGAAAGTTTTCGACTTCCGTGGTTGTCATTAATTGCCCACCAGGCAAACCCCCGGCTTGGAAACCTTCAAATACAACGGGTTTGAGGTTAGCACGTCCGGCATAGATGGCGGCTGTGTAACCTGCTGGCCCAGAACCGATAATTACTAAGTTTTCTACTGTGGGGTTAGTCATGAATATATCCGAACTCATAACGACTACGTTTAATATAGCATAACAAATTGGGATTGGCTAGGGCAGATGGTAAGCGATGGTCTGTGCCCGGCCGGAAGTGAAAAGGGGAAAAATTGGTAACAGACAGTGCTTATAGCTTGCCGCTTGATGTGCGAGGAGTATTTATGATAGCTATAAGAGTATTTTGTCGTGTTATGTCTTTGACTATTACAGACTTAGAGCAGCTACAAACCGAGCATCCAGAATGGCAAATGGAGCTGGTAGAAGGGAAAATTATAGTTATGGGGCCATCAGATTACGAATCAGAGGAAATTGGCGCTCGTCTAATTACCTTCTTGAATATCTGGGTCATGTCGCGCAAGCTGGGGCGTGTAACTGGTTCTAGCGCTGGGTTTATTCTGCCAAGTATAGAAGAGGACGACTCAGAAAAAAGAAACCTGCGTGCCCCCGATGTGTCTTTTGTTCGGGCTGACCGATTGAAGAAGACCAAGCGCGACTTTGTAGAGTTAGTTCCAGACTTAATGATTGAGATTAAATCTAAAAGCGACAGAATTAAACCGCTTGAAGAAAAGATTCAGTTATTTTTGCAGCTTGGGTCTGTAGTCGGCATACTGATTGACCCAGACAAATTGACACTAACGGTTTACCAACTAAACCAAGCCCCGGCGTTATTGCAAAATGGTGACACGCTTACACTACCGGACTTGCTACCAGGTTGGGAATTGGCGATATCAGAACTGTGGCCACCTGAGTTTGAATAAAATACTCCAATAATCGAAGTGGAATATTACGTTTTTCGTAGGGTAGCACAGAGCTGTGCTACCCTGCCGTGCATGGTATCCGAACTAAAACCACTATATTTATTTGGTCAAAAAATTTTTAACTGGTGTGATAGGAAAGCGATCGCAACTGGGTAAGTTACATATAGAACACCCAAGCACTTCCTATCCCAGGGAAAACACTTATGAAAACTGAATTGAAAGCAAAGTTTCTCCAACACATTCTCGGTAAAAAGAAGGAAAACGAAGGTTTTACACTTATTGAACTATTGGTTGTAATTATTATTATCGGGATTCTGTCAGCTATTGCCCTACCTTCTTTCTTGAACCAAGCTAACAAAGCCAAGCAGTCGGAAGCCAAGCAAAACGTTGGTGCCATGAACCGACAACAGCAAGCCTACTATCTGGAGAAGAATACTTTTACAAGTAACATGTCAGATTTGGGTCTTGGTATTAAAACGGCAAGTACCAACTATACGTTTACAATTTCTGCTCTCTCTAGCGGTACTACAGTGGGTATAACTAACCAATCAAGACGAGTGACCTCAACTGCTCCTTTGAAAGTTTATATTGGTGGTGCAAACGTAGGTACTATATCATCAACTAGTGAAGCAACCACACTAACTGTATTGTGTGAAGCAACTAACCCTGGTAGCATATCGGGTGCTGCGGATGGAACAGAAACAGCTACCTACGCTGCTTCTGGTCCTACCTGTCCTAGTACATACTCACCTCTTAACTAGAATTTATCAGAGAAGTTTGGGATTTGCACGAGGAATGACAAACTATCTAAAGTTGTCATAAATTTAATTTCCAACTTCTATCAATGGCGAGTTACAAATAAGTGGATAGATTATCCTATCCACTTATTATATTTTTCAGGAATAATTTATTCGTATGAATTTTCAATCTTCTTGTTTGTCTGAGATCCTTAACTGTCAAGAACAAGCCTTTGAATATTTTCTACAAGGTCAATATACAAAAGCTACTAGTTTATATGAACAACTAATAAATACAGAACCAGAAGTAAGTTCTCACTATTGGTATTTCGGGCTTGTATTACTTTTACAAGGTGAAGAAGCAGAAGCTCAAATGACTTGGCTACTGGGGATGGAAAAAGCCCAACCGGACGAGGTAGAGTTATGGACACTTGAACTCATACAAATTCTGCAAACAGAAGCAACTAGGCAAGAGACTCTGGGAAATTATTCTATTGGTTGGGCAATTCGTCAGCATATAAGAGAAATTAATTACAATGACATCAATAACCTGTTGAATATTATTCTAATTTCTCTCAAATTAGAAGGATTTACAGACAATGAGTTGAGTGATTGGGGAATCAACGAAATTCTTAAAAACGAGCAAAATATAAATTTTGACTTTCAGTTATTATTAAAACTATTACAGGAATTCTTAGAAGCCGCACCTTTACATCCAGTATTTTTAGATTTATTAGATTCATCTTTACCCTACTTTCCTGAGAATCAATCTCGCCTTGATATTCTACTACCTGCATCTATGAAAATAGGTCATAGTTTAAAGCAACCTCACATAGCCGCAGACATCTTAGAATTGTATTTGCAATTTGATGTTCAAAATCGAGAAGTTTTACTATGTTTAGCAGCTTTTTATCAAAACTCAGGAAAATATTTAAAAGGTATTGAAACTGCTAAATTTGGTTGCTCTTTAGCAGAAAAATTAACAGATAAAATTTATGGTAATTTTGTTGTACTTCGGGGTTTATTAAGTGCAGGTGGTTACTGGGAGGAGGTTATCAATACTTGTAAAAATATAGAAAAATTATTAATTTTATTAATAGAAAAACAAGATTCAGCACCAGAAGACCTAAATTTTCGTTTAATTACTTCTTTTTTTTGTATACCTCATATTAAAGATGAACCAGTTATTGTTAGAAGAATTTTTAATAAAGTATCACATATTTTAGAAGTATCTACTCAGTTACATTTTAGTAAATACTTTGAACGATATAAACAACAAAATATTAAGTTAAAAGAGTTCCCAAAATCCACAAACAAATTAAGAATTGGATATTTATCTCACTGTTTAAGAAGACATTCTGTCGGCTGGCTTGCTCGTTGGCTAATTCAGCATCACGCTCAAGAGAAGTTTGAAACTTATGTATATTTTATCAACTATAAGTTAATTGACGATCCGCTTCAGGATTGGTATGAAAATCAAGCGTCATTTGCTCGGCGATTAGGTATGAATAGCTGGGAAATTGCCGAACAGATACATCGAGACAAAATTGACATTTTAGTCGATCTTGATAGTGTAACTTTAGATATTACTTGTGAAGTGATGGCACTCAAGCCAGCACCATTGCAATTAACTTGGCTGGGTTGGGATGCATCTGGAATACCAAGTATTGATTACTTTATTGCTGACCCTTATGTATTACCAGATTCAGCGCAGAATTATTATACAGAAAAAATTTGGCGATTGCCACATACTTATATAGCTGTTGATGGATTCGAGATAGGAGTTCCTAACTTACGGCGAACAGATTTAGAGATTCCTAACGATGCTGTTGTATATTTAAGCGCTCAACGGGGATATAAACGTCATCCTGAAACTACAAGATGGCAAATGAAAATTATTAAAGAAGTTCCAAATAGCTACTTTTTGATTAAGGGCGATGCTGAAGAAGAAGCTATTAAAGAGTTTTTCTATACAATAGCAGCAGCAGAGGGTGTAGAGTGCGATCGCCTGCGGTTTTTACCCTTAGATCTCACTGAAGCGATTCATAGAGCTAATTTAGCGATCGCTGATATTGTATTAGATACTTATCCATATAATGGAGCGACAACAACCCTAGAAACATTGTGGATGGGTATCCCCTTGGTAACGCGAGTCGGCGAACAGTTTGCAGCTCGTAATAGCTACACCATGATGATGAATGCAGGTATCATAGAAGGCATTGCCTGGACTGATGAAGAGTATATAGAGTGGGGCGTGCGTCTAGGGAAAGATGAGGCTTTACGCCAGCAAGTCGCTTTGAAGCTAAAAGCATCGCGTCAAACAGCACCACTATGGAATGGTAAGCAGTTTACCCGTGAGATGGAAAACGCCTACGAGCAGATGTGGCAAAGGTATACGGGTACTTGAACTAACAGCGTGCAGCTAGTAATTACCTTAAATTATAGCTGCAACTTTCTGCCAAAAATTATTTATGTCAAGCTTAATTTAACTAAAACTAGACAGTTATAACCTCTAGGTTGGAGCTAATTAAGCTATCCAGGTTGCACAAAGGAAGAGTTTCTGCTTTTGCTTGTGCGATCGCCTGATGATTATCTGTTGCTAAAGTAATTCGAGTATGAATTCTAGATAAAAGAGTTTTCCATTGTGTATCACTCATCTTACCTAGCAAAGAAATTTCTAGTCCCTCAGTTATATCTACATCATCTTCCATGAGCAAATTCATGGTCAAAGACGATAAAAGCATATCGGCTTCTTCTTTGGTAATATTGTGAGTATCAATTAGAAGAGTTATGTGACTTTTATCTGGGTGAGTAGTAAGAGTAGAAATAACACTTGCTAAATCTTGATATAATAGGTCTTCTGATTGTGACCAGTCTGGGAAAATAATTAGGTTAATATCTCCTAAGCGGAAATTTTGAGTTAGAGTATCTGCAAGATATTTACTAAATAGTTCTTGGAAAAGACTGCCTATTTTAGCAGAGTAAGAGCGGCTATCTAAAAAACTAGGATTACCTTGCATTTTTTCTTTGATTTGAGCGCTCTTTTGTTGGCGTAATTCAGGATCGGTTCCGAGTGCGATCGCTAAGTGTATATAAGACTCTTCGCTATCTGCAACTAAATCAGATATATCTAATGCTTGCACCATTGCGGCTCCCATTGCAGAGCGAAAGCTAGTTCCCTGTCTAGCAATTACTGGCAGATTAACTTGTAGTGGTTCTACTAGAGAAGTTGTTCCCGCAAATGGATAGGAATCTAGATAGACATCAGCAATTTTGAAGTATTCTTTAACTTCTTCCCGGTTTGGCACTGGTTGAGGATCTAAAACTATTAATTGCTCTGCTGGTATTCCATGCTTTGAAAACATTTTAATTAAGTGATTCACAAAAGCTTTCTTAGGATAATTGTTTGACCAATTCGGACCAAATGGCAGAAGCACTAAAACGGAGTTGGGAACTCCAGAAATGATTTTTGCCCATGTATCAATTAATTCAGGGATAATTTTGAAGAAGTTAGCACCAGAGACAAAAATAACTGTTTCTTTAGAGATACCTAAACTTTCTCGATCAACTTTGATAGTTACATTTTCTTGTTCATTATTATAACTAAAGCAATGAGCAGTTCCTTCTAGTTTCAGCAACTTTTCTCGATATTGCTGTTCTGACGTTGCTAATAAATCGGTGAGCGTACCTGAGATATAATAATCAATGTGTTGCATTCCAGTTGTTACAACCGAGCCGCCACTAGTAACTTGTATTCTAGCTAACCTATGCATTGATAAGAGGCAGATTTGATTGGTTACTGCCGTTATATTGGTCGCAATGAATAATATATCTAGATCGTCAGTACGAATAGTATTTGCTTGTTCTGCTAAATCTTGTGGCAGCAGCTTAAAGGAGTTGGCACAACTTTGGCAATATTGCTCTAAAGGATGACCAGTTTGATTGAGAGAGTACAAAATTACTTCAAAGTAGCGGCTGATATACTCATAAACAGGAAGTGTAGCAAATGTTTCTGCTGAAGGCAGAAAATGTGCTGCCAGAATACCCATGCGAATTTTTTTTCTGGTTACAGGTCTATCGTCAAATTCATAATTGACTTGATAGCCATTAATTTTCAAGAAAAAGTCTAGTATTTCCGCACGTTTTACATAGATATCTTTAAGATTAGCTTCATTAAAGTATATATGAATAAAATTAGCGATTTGGACAAAATGGTGAACTACTTCATGCCATAACAGAGAATCTTGATTTCTAAATATGGACGTGTGTAAGTAATCAATCCAACCCTGTATATAGTGATAGTAGTTCTCTGCTTCTCCCAGTTCTTGAAAGTAAATTTGAGGTTGAAACAGGAATTTTAGGTAGTCATTAATGAACCATGTAGGAATAGTAGAGATTTCATGCTGTAAGGGTAACTGGTCAGCACAACGATAGAGCATAGCTGCCAATATATACTGAACCGCTTTTGAGCCATTGAAGCCTCTAGAAATGTGTGTGGCGACTTCCTCTATAAAAGCTTGTTCAGTAGGAGTAAATGATTCATTTCTTATACCACTATTAAGCAATATTTGATGTACTTTTCCCAAATATCCTAAGTATACGCTTTCAATTTCAGAATCTGATATATTCAGCCATTCCTGGGCAGTTTGATAACGAGCCTGACGGATATTTGCTATTGCTGTGCGACTAGTCGGCTCTTGTTGATATTGTTTGACGTAAGTAGAAACTTTAGAAAAAATCTCTTGTTCTTGATCTTGAATATCTACATTAACTTCAGGAGCAAATTGTTTCTGAATTTCCTGCCGATATTCTTGAGTTATTGCCAAATAGCCGTTTCCAGGAATTTGATTTGTACTTAAATTAGATACTGACTTAACTACAAGCAATTCGGCTATGACATGAATTACTCCACCAGGAGATTCTTCATGTTCAAGTTTCACAGCTTTAAACTCACCTTGAAATCCATATCTTTTACAAAGTTCTATATAAGCAGGAAATTCACTACAGTAGTAGAGAAAAGAATTAATATTCCAAAAACTGATATGAGTAGGGTCTTGAAAAGCTCCTCGACCATCAGTCGATGGTACGCGAATGTCAACTTTTGCACCAGGCTTACAAACTCTCCAAATCTCATTCATTGTGTGAATTCGGTCATAGAGATGTTCGATAATGTCGTGTGCCCTCAACTCATCAACTGAACTATCAGGAAAGGGAAATTCTTTACTGAGGTCGGCAACAATATCAACACCGATACCAGGAGCAATATCTACGCCAATGAAATCTTTAGGTTTATGAATTCCACAGCCTATATCTACACGCAATATATCTGCTTGTGTTGTAAATTTTTGAGAGTCAGTTGATAAATTATCTGGCATTACAATCTCACTTTTAACAAAATTTATAATCCGCTCATTCGCCTTACCATCTAGTTCGCCTAAGTATTTTTGTGTAAACAATTTTTGTGTTTTCTGTTGGCGCTTTCTTTCCTGATGATCGCTGTTTAGCTTTTCAATTGCCGGAATTAGTTCTTCACGATTATATACTCCTATTGCTGCACCTTCTTTGCCATAGGGTTGATAATCTCTAATTCCTAATAAATCTAAAAAAATAGAAGGCTTATTCAGTGCGATCGCATAACTTAGTACACTGGTTGCTCCGCCAATAACAATATCACTTTCTGCAATTTGGTCGAGTATATTACTTGAGTTATCAATCTTGATATTAATACCAAAGAGATTGGCTAATTCACCCAAGTAATTCATGTTTTCAGCACCATGAGGCCTGATAGTAATTTGAACATTCAAATGCTTGGCTGCTTCCATAAGAGTTTCATATAAATAATAGTAAAACTTATGGATTGATGTACTTAAAAATAGTAAATGTAGTTTGTTATGGGCAACCTGTTTTGTTTTTCTACTGCTGAGATGCTGTCTTATCTCTTTTTCAATCCAAGGCCAGCCAGTAACAATAACTTGTTTTGCTGACCAACCAAGATTGTCTATATAATAATGCTGACCATAAGAACCCCATGTAGCTACATAATCCGGTCTTGTCTCAGAATAATTATGTTGCCAATGATGCATATCAGAGCGTTCATTTTTTGATATTTGAGTATTGGAAGTTCCATGCTCAATTACCAGTTTTTTAATTCCATGCAGTTTTGCTACTGCTCCGAACGAACGCGCTGCTAGTGAAACTTCTTCGGCCATGACGATAAATTTAGGTTGCACTTGAGTTAGTACCCAGTGACCGCATTCTAGCCAAGCACGAACTAAGGGAATATCAAAGTTTAATAAAAGGTCTACTCTTGATTGAATAATTTTCCAGATGTCTAGCTGATAGTCTAAGAAAGCATCAGAAAATCGGCGATCGTTTAAAAGCTGATTAATTTCTACTGAACTTTGGTTGTTTAAATCTTGAATAAGAGGAACAGGAATTGAATCTGAAGCACCATGCCATCCAAACCATAGATGCTGTTGAATTAAATCTAGTGTTTTGAGATTAAAAGAATTTGCTAATGCTTCACCAATAGGTGCATAATTTTTTAAAAAATTATTTTGTAGTGCTAATAAAACGTCTGATTTTAATAATTTTTTATTATGGTTAACTGTGGCTCTTTGGCTATGTTGAGGCTGCCAAGGTTGATATTGGGATTTATAAATTAAATCAATCTGCTGTTCTCGAACGTTAGATGATTTAAACGCCGTAGGAATTTCTAAATCTTTAATAATTACTTTTAGATTTTTGATAGCACCCCATACTTGATTTTCATAATTAGTCTGAGGTGGAGGAGCCAAACCCCATTGTGTTACAGCAGTAAATGGTGATTGGTTCACCCAAATTTCTTTGGGTTGGTATTTTTGGATAATTGCTAATGCCAGATGAAAAGAAACAATAGCTTCGTAGAAGAAATAGTAGATAAGATTAAGACAACAAGATAAAATATCAATATGTTGATAAATAATTGAAAGTCCGTAATCGAGGCCAACCTGTCGCAAAGTTTGCTCAAATTTACATCTAAGATATTCTGCCTCATTGGCAATAGTACAAAAATCTAATTGTCGATATAATTCAACTACATCATCGGCTGGAATTTTAGCTGCACGAAATATTAGATGAGGCTCAATTCCTGAATAAATTACTTTACCTTCTTGTAATAGTTCTGGGTGTGCAATTAACCACTCAGCATCTGCAAGTGTGTATGCTAGGTATAATCTATCAACCATTGAAGAAACCTCATATTATTGATTTAGTTTTTTTGCATCCTGTTTGATTTAATATCCTCGTTACATATTGCAATATCTCCGAGATAAACCTCAGCTTGGATGCACTATACATAAGCTTTTTAGTGTGTAAATAATACTAGCTTTAGTATCTGTATTCAGCCTGAATCATCCACGGTATATAGTACCCAACATTTGAAAAAATGTTTCAAATTCAACAACTAAATTATTGCTTTACACAACTGTACTATTCGGAAATCTGCATCGCGTTGCTGTTCAACAAATTTTTCTTCTATTTCTCCATGTTGAGGAAAATACAAAAACTCCCGCAGCTTTTCTGAGGAGTTTAGCGGAATTGTGATTCCCCTTTGATTAGTTATGAGTGTGTCATCGATACCAATGACCAAGCTACCTGCTGGTATTCCCATTAAAGCTGCCTCAATTAAAATAATTGAGGTAATTCCTAGCATTATATCTTGCTGGCGCAGAGTCATAAGTATGTCAGCACTCTCGTCAATAGCAAATGGCAAACCTGATTGTGCTAACAAATCAAGTGAAACACGGCACTTGCCTTGGCGGGGATGAAAGCGAATCAGCAATTTTTTTAAAGATTTATAGTCAGTTAATACTTTAATTAAGGTACGGAGTATTTCAGTTTCATTGGCATTGGGTTGAGAAGCAAAGAGAATATTTTCTATTGGTTTTAAAATACTTTTTCTGTATTTTTGTCTAGCAATCAGCCAAGCAAAATAGGGCTGTCCCACAAGGCGAATTTGCTTTTCTGGTATTCCATCAGCAAGCATTCCTGCTGCACACATTTCATCTATAGCTGTGATGATATCTGGAAAAGTTGGTTCTGCATTAGGATTATTGAATGGTTGAAAACGCTGTCTATAATTTGCCCAATAGTCTATGACAGCAATACTAGGAATACGCTCTTGCCTCGCCCATAAAATAGCATCACGTTCAAACTCATCAGATTGAGATGTTCCTGTTAGCAGAATATCTCCTGTGAAATTCGCAAAAAGAGTTTGGTGTTCCTCAGAAACTGGCGTGCAAGCAACTTCAAGGCGTTGAAATTGACGGATGGCCAGGCCTTTGGCATATGCTTCAACCTGTGTACCTGCTGCCTGTAAGGCTGCAACTGTTGCAGCAACAGCATTAGCACCGCCTGGATCGTGAGCGATCGCAATAATCTTCATTCATTCCCTCGACTTAACTCTTCGGCATGAGTCAGGACTTTAGCCACAGCAGCTATGAAACCATCAACTAAGTCAATACCCCCAGGTATTTGGATGAGAGTTGTAGATAAAAGCGTCTGGCTATATGTCTTTTCTGCTATAGGACAGACACCTGTAGGATGACTGACAATTGTCTTGCCTTGTTGTTGCAGCTTTTGGAAAAGAGGAAGTCTGTATAAAGGACGGACATAACGCCCCGCCACCGGACATCCTTCCGCTTGCAGTGCTTGCACAAATCTGTCCCGCGACAATCCAGCTTGTTGTGGATCGATCCAGATGGGATATGTATAGTAAACATGACGATCGCCAGGGCCAACTTTAGCCGTCCGCAGCGCTTTAAACTCAGATAGTCCTTGGTTTAAAGCTTCAGCAATTTTCAGCCGTGGCTGTGTCAATTCTTCTAAACGCTGGAGTTGAATCTGAGCGATCGCTGCTTGAAGTTCAGTCAAACGGTAATTGTAACCAACAATATCAGCATCTTCATACCAATTTTCCGCTTCAATTGCATTCTCTCCATGATTGCGTACCAGTGCTACTCGCCGCGCCAAGCGATCGTCATTAGTAACTACAATCCCTCCTTCACCACATTGAATTGTTTTGTGACAATTGAGGCTGAACACTCCCAAATGCCCAATTGTTCCCAGCCAAAGTCCCTGATACTGACCTCCTGGTGCTTGGGCATTATCCTCAATCAGAATCAAACCGTGTCGATCTGCTAACTCACGTAAGCGCACCAGTTGGGCTGGGCCTCCAAACAAATTGACTGCAATAATTGCTTTTGTGCGCGAGCTGATAGCAGCCTCAACGGCTTCTGGATCAATGCAGCAAGTAGTCTCCTCTTGATCGACAAAAACAGGAGTACCATTTGCCATAACCACTGCTGTTGCGGTTGCTGACATTGTTTGTGGTGGCACAATTACCTCATCACCAAACTTCACACCTGCTGCGATCGCAGCAGCATGTAAACCGCTAGTAGCAGAGTTAACACTCAAAGCATGACGAACATTAAAGTAATTAGCCCATTGTTCTTCCAAAGTGCAAACTTGTTTGCCACCCATAAAGTACAGTCCAGCAGCACCAATATAGTCAGATAAAATACCGCTTTTCAATACTTGAACTGCGACTTCAGTTTCCTGGAAACTAGTACTGATATACCTTGGTAATGGCTCTGGAAAAACCTTGGAACCTCCGAGCAAAGCTGGTTTTTCTCTAGTAATAACCATCTAATTACCTACTTAATGAGAAATTTGTTATTTCTTGCCATTTCAACAACTTGTAAAGCAAGCACACCATCAGCACCAGAACAGGTTGGTTGTCCGCCAATTTGTGCTAATTGCACAGCTTCAGTAACAGCCTCTAAAATGTGTCCTTTTAAGCCAGCTTCACAGATCATCTTTACTTGACCTAACTCTTGAAAGCCTGACCATTGACTAGGTTGAACTGTCTGCCAAGTAACTTGCTGTCCTCCAACGCTATACCGCAGCATACCGCCGGTTCCCCAGAGTTCGCCTTCGCCGATTGAACACCCAGTTCCACGTACTGCAATCAAATATGCAGTTAATCCGCTGTTCCAGGATAGTGCAATTGACTCAGCAGTGTCATCTTTAGTAACAGGTAATTTTTCCAAACGATATGCACGAGCAACCGATCCAAATAAAGCCAATAACATATCGATCCAATGGGTTCCATTATGTAATAAACCACCGTTGTAGCGTAAACAAGCACCAATTGGAGTTCCCAAGCCATCATCTTGGTTCGTTAGATGTTTCAAGGCTTGCAGCATTGGTGTCCAACGACGCGAATAATTAGTTATCAAAATACAATTCTGTGCAGAGCAAGCAGCTAGGATCATTTCTGCCTCTGCTACATTAACTGCAAGAGGTTTTTCGCACAGGATGACACGCGGCTGCCAAGCGAGTGCAGCAATAACTCCCTGAGCGTGTAGGTGAGTGGGACTACATACTGATACTACGTCAAGGTGAAATCCATGTGGTACATCTTTCAAACTGGAGTATACCTGTGCTTCGGGAAAACGTTGCTGAAAATCTCTACAAGCCTTTTGGTCTGGATCTACTCCTAATACAACTGTAACGTTAGGGATTTGGGCATACCCTTCGGAATGACTGAGTGGATCGCCTTGTGGGGAAATGCCAAAGCGATGCCCAATTTTTCCTAAACCAATAATACCGACACACACTTTCATGAGTTTAATTTCTCTTAATAGTCAATCCATCCTTGTTTTTGGGCATAGTTCAAAATGTCTACTGTTGTAAATTGGGGATTCTGGGGATAAAGTGCTTCAAAAATGGCTTTGATGCGATCGTAGTCTTCTTGATAGTCAAGGGTAATACGGAAAAAAGGATTACTTAAGCCTGGAGGAGCAATGATATCCAAGCGACGATATTGCTCTGGATGTCGTCGGATGTACCAACCAACGTGTTCGTGAAAGGGTTTAATAGAGGCAAAATCAACTGTTTGAGCTAGTGTTTTCCAAGACAACACCATGAGATCCAGCCCATGAGGATATGAACGTACTTCACAATTGGCAACGTAATCTATATGGGGGTAAGCAGCGAAAAAGGCACAGATATGCTGGTCAATTACATAAGGGTCAATTAGGGGACAATCTCCTGTTAAAAGCACACTAACTTCTGCTTGATAATGTCGCCCAGTTTCCACAACTCGTTCTAATACATTTTCTTCTGAACCACGAAAGTAAGGAATATTGTGTTTACTGCATAAGGATGCGATCGCTTCGTCCTTTTCATTAGTGGTTGTGGCAACTACCACTTCATCTACATAACGAGCGCGACGGATACGCTCAACCATTAACAACAGCATTGGTTTACCCACTGCTTCCTTGAAGACTTTACCAGGAAGGCGTGAAGAACCCATCCGAGCTTCTATTGTGGCAATGACACGATTCACAGTTTAGTTACTTCTCCAGTCAAATTTTTATATTTATTTATAGAAATCCAAATTGGCATTTAAATGTGTGATAAAATAAGGCTTAATCTCTGGATTAAAACTAAGTTTGTAATCGCCTCGATTTGGAGAATTCACTCCTACAAAATCAACTTCTTGCAACTTGCGTTTCAAACATTCTTCAATTAAATCAAGTAGTAAAAATGTTGAGCCACCACTTTCTCTATATTCAGCATTATTTTCAGCAAACATCATTGAGATTAATCCTTCATTTGTTATTACTCAATATATAGAGAAAAGCACAAATCAGTATTAATTTAGTATTAATTAGCTTGTTTAATCTGAGTTGATAATAATAAATTCCATGTAACAGGCGTACCTTTTTTGATATTTTGATTAACTGCTTTCCCAATAATAATGTCGAAAAATTTGGGTGCTAATCCTAATCCAGGACGTACTGCTCTTAGATTTTCTGGAGTGAGAATCTCTCCGGCATTGATATCTTGGGTAATGTAGAGCGATCGCCGATAAACCAACGACTCTTTTTCAGCCTCAGTTGCTCCATATTTTTTATTGCCCAAAGCTTGCCAAGCTCTTTGCGACTCTATTACCAATTGCTGCATCTCTGCTGGTTCCATTGAAAAGGCTGAATCAACTCCACCATCAGCCCGACACAGAGTAAAGTGCTTCTCAATTAATGTAGCTCCTAAAGCAACACTAGCAACAGCAACTCCAATACCCATTGTGTGATCGGACAACCCCACCTGCACATTAAACAACTCACGCATTTGAGGAATAGTTAGCAGGTTAGTATTCTCTGGTGTAGCAGGATAGCTACTAGTACATTTGAGTAATATTAAGTCTTGACACCCAACTTCTCGCGCTGTCCGAACAGTTTCATCTAACTCAGAAATTGTCGCCATACCAGTAGAAATAATCATCGGTTTACCCGTGCTGGCAACTTTGCAAATTAGAGGTAAATCAGTATTTTCAAAAGAGGCGATTTTGTAGCAAGGTACATTTAAAGATTCGAGGAAATCTACAGAGGTAGCATCAAAAGGAGTGCTAAACCCAATTATGCCTAGTTCTTTACAACGCTCAAAAATAGGTTTGTGCCATTCCCAAGGTGTGTAAGCCTGCTGATATAGTTGATATAGGGATTTTCCGTGCCAGAGACTATTAGGAGAATCAATGTAAAAATCACCCTCATTTATGTCTAAGGTCATCGTGTCAGCAGTATAAGTCTGGAGTTTAAGTGCATGTACTCCAGCTTTGGCAGCAGCTTCAACTATATCTAAAGCTCTTTCTAATGAAAGGTTATGATTGCCAGACATTTCAGCAATCACAAAGGGCTTTTGACTGCTGCCAATTTTCATACCCTGAATTACTATTTCTTCCATATAATTAGCTTTTCCCAAAACATATTGTTTCTATTTTTTGTTTATTCATTACCCATTCATTTTGGAATAAAGCCATACCGATAACATCTTCATACTTGCCATTTTTCAATATATGCTGTTTCAAGCATCCTTCTTCATTAAAACCAAACTTTTTATGCAGTTTTATAGTTGATATATTGAAAGAAAAGACTTCACAACACAATTTTCTGATTTGTAATACTTCAAAAATATATTCTAAAAAGAGAAACTCCATAACTGCTCCGCTACCACGAGGGACATTAATATCTCCTAAATAAAAAGCCCAAGAGCATTTTTGATTACACATATCTATTTGAATTACATTTGCTACCCCTACTGGACGGCATTGAAATTCAAAGATTTTATAAATAGTACTTTCATTATTGCTATTATTTTCAAACCATTTTCTATGTTCATCCATACTAATAATGCGATCGCTGTACATATTGGCACGAATACGGTCAGAATTACGCCATTCTAATAACTGCTCTAAATCTGACTCTTGGAGAAGTCTTAGTCTGTATTCTTCACGTTTTGGCATTCCCATTGATTATATTTCCTCGGAAAATTGATTTACCATCTTCATTAAGATCGTCCCTAGTATTCTCAAGTGATAAAGGGCCATCAAGATTACTATTTACGTAGTCTAAAAGTACTGAAGAAGTACTTCTAGATTTTTTAATTATGTACCGTAGAGATATTCGAGATTGAGAGAGCCTAGTTGGTTGAGTGCCATGTAACAAACAAGAATGCCAAAACCAAGTAGAGCCAGCCATACCTGTTAAAATACGAGACTGTAAAAGTTTAGACTTGCCACGAATATCTGAATACAACCAAGTGTTTGAAGTATCTCCATGAGATATTAAACTATGAGGAAATGTTGTTGCTCCAAATATGTGACTTCCAGGGATAATAAACAGAGGCGAGTCTAATTCAGAAACATCATCTAAATATATATAAAGAGTGATAAAGTCTGATAAACGATTTTTATAATCGATGATATCTTGGTGAAAATCAATTCCATAAAAGTAAGTAATATCTCGATATTGTGGCTTAATAAACCCTCCTAAATTAGGAACCGGAAGCCTATCAATTTCTAATAAAGCCCAGTCAGGAATCCATTTTTTGGGCACTCCACAGATAACTTTTTTGAGAACTACGGAATATTCCTCACCTAATAACTCTGATAGTATAGATTGTAAAACAGTATTTTGTTCTATGAAACTTAAATCAAGCCCTTCTAAAATATTTCTTCCTGGGTAAGGATTTACGCCAGTATAGTGTGGATTAGCACGAAAATCTTTTTCCTCTATAAACAAGTCATGCTCAAAATCCCGTGTTTCTTTGATGAATTTTAATAGTTGTCTACACTTTTGTTGATTTACAATTTCACCAAGGGAACAATAACCTTGTTCAACAAAGTTATTTAATTGGTTATACTTAATTTTCATATATTATCGTTGGTAAATAATTACTCATAATAAACTATTAACCATGTATTTGTATATTTCTCTATTGGTCATAAAAACACATCAAAACCCTAGCTATTCCTTTCCCATCTACCAACTCCTGACCACGTTTGACCATTTCTGATCTTGTCTGGGTTGATGTTATTAATTCTGAAACTGCTGCTGCTATTTCAGTAGTTGAAATATTCTCATGCCATCCTAAATTTATGCCACTCACACCACTCAGTTTTTTAGCACTAGACCATTGATTATCTGCCAAAATTACGATTAGACTAGGCAAACCCATAAAAGCCAGTTCCCAACAAGTGCTACCACCAGCTGTCACTGCCACATCAGCCCAAGCCATTAGCTCAGGCATATTTGTAACATTCCTTTTCAAGTAGATAGGAAAGCGCGATTTCTGACTAGCCGATCGCAGCTGCTTATAATGTGGATTGCTTGCTCCAACTACAACTACTACTTCTAACCCTTCCACTTCTACTTGTTGCAATCCTTGAATCACCTTGAGAGTTACATTATCTGGATCTGCGCCGCCTAGTGTAAGTAGTAACTTCTTAGCTATTAGAGGGAGCGATCGCTGCCATCCTCGCCACTGCCAAAATTCCCGCCGCAAAAGGCTATAGCTTGTACCAAGTAACAGTTTGGTATATGGCTGTCTATTTCTGTACAATTCTTCATAAGCATGAATATTTTGATTTAAAACAATGTCCGCGTGGTACTGTTTTGCGTGTCCATAATCATCAATGAATAAAAGTTTTAGCTCAAATTCCTTGATGATTTTTTGATACTTAGCACCAAAATGATAACCATCCACCACAACCCAATTTGCATTAAACTGGCGTGCGAGTTTCGCTGTTTCTTCGGCATCTTCAGCACTTCCAATTTGAATCGCTAGGTAGATAACTTCCATTCCTTCGGCATTTAACCGAGCTTTTAAATCTGGTACTTCTGTGGCGATCGCAAAAATTACCTGACCACCTGCATCTTGCCAAGCCTGCGCTAAAGCTAGACAACGCATTACATGACCTGTACCTATTTGTGTTGATGCATCTACTCTGATAAATAGCTTCATTTTTAAGAAATTAATAGTTATGCAGCATATTTTTTTGTTCTACGTGTGCATTAATTAGTGACCAATCAGGATGCTGTCTCAGTAAATCTAAACAATCCTCCAAACTAAATTTTGGAATTTGAGGATATAGCGCTTGAATAATTCTTTTAATGAGTTCAAAATCATCTGCTGTATCCACTGTCCAACGATGTGAACTTTGATTTTCTGAATAAACTACTTGAGCTAATCGATAACGTTCAGGGTGTATATAAATAAATGGAGTAACATGCTCCCGGTCGGGTTGTATTGTTGCTTCTACAAACGCCTCATGTAATGCTAGAAATGAAAAAACCTCAGTATCCATTCCCCGTGGATAGCTTCTTTCTAAACAATTAGAAACATAATCATATTTATATTGATGTTCAAGATAAAACTCAATTACCTTATCAATCACTTGTGGATCGATAAGTGGACAATCGGAGGTGATACGAACTACTACATCTGCACGATGCTCTTTAGCAGCCTGATAATATCTAGCTAACACGTCTTCTTCAGAGCCTCGAAAATATGGTATTGAAAGGCGATCGCAAAGTTCAATGATTCGCAAATCTGTACTATTGTTTGTAGTAGCAATTACAATTTCATCAGCCAACTTTACTCGCTTTAATCTCTCAATCTGGTATTCTAACAAAGGCTTACCAAATACCTTTTTGAGTACTTTTCCGGGAAGACGAGTTGAAGTCATTCTTGCCTGAACAATAATTACAGTTCTCATATCAGCCTCTCTCTTAGCGAAGCTACTACCTTATCTTGACTCTCTTCATCTAGCCCATAATATATTGGAATACTGATAGCTTCTTTGTAGTATTTTTCGACCTGTGGGAAGTCTCCTAATTGAAATCCAAATCTTTGATAATAAGGCTGTATATGAACTGGAATATAGTGTAAATTCACACCAATTCCTGCACCGCGAAGTTCATCAAATATTTGCCGATGACTTTTATTAATCTTATCCAGTTTGAGCCGAATTACATAAAGATGCCAGCTAGATTCACTATCTGGATGTTGCCACGGCAGCATTAATGGCAAATCTTGTAGTAGTTGATTATAGCGGTTGGCTAAAAACCAGCGACGTTCTACAAACTCATCCAGCCTTTGCATCTGACTAGTACCTAATGCTGCTTGGATATCTGTCATTCGATAGTTGAAGCCTAATTCCAATTGCTGATAATACCAAGAACCGTGAGATTCTCCTTGCATTAAATCTGGATTGCGAGTTATACCATGACTTCTTAATCTAATTAATCTCTGATACAATTCCTCCTGATTTGTTAGTACCATACCACCTTCACCAGTTGTGATAATCTTGACTGGATGAAAACTAAAAACCGTCATATCAGAAAATTGACAAGAACCAATAGGTTGTCTCTGATAGGTTCCGCCGATTGCATGAGAAGCATCTTCAATAATTTTGAAATTATATTGCTGCGATAAAGCGGCAATTTGTTCCATTTCACAAGATTGCCCTGCAAAATGCACAGGTATTAATATTTTTGGTAAACATCCTTGCTTTTCTGCTTCAACTAACCTACTTTCTAATTCATTTACGCTCAAATTATAAGTATTTGAATCAATATCAAGAAAATCTACTTTGGCGTTACAATAAA
This sequence comes from Nostoc sp. S4, assembly GCA_029379225.1. Taxonomy (GTDB): domain Bacteria; phylum Cyanobacteriota; class Cyanobacteriia; order Cyanobacteriales; family Nostocaceae; genus Nostoc. The sequence goes on from JAQYWR010000032.1 coordinate 56,328, forward strand.
GTCCGCAATTAGCTGAAGCAACAAAGGTATTTGGTGATGTCCAAAGAATATCCGCTTCTCCTAAACCAGCTGCAACACAAGCAATATGTAATGCAGCCGTGGCACTAGAAACTGCTACAGCATATTTTGCTCCACAATAGTTAGCTACAGCTTGCTCAAATCTATCTATAGCTGGACCTTGAGTAATCCAGTTCGATCGCAAAACTTCAACAATAGCCTCAATATCTTCTTGGCTAAGATTATGTTGTCCATAAGGAATAAAGAAGTTTTTCATTTTAAAAATTATTTAAATCTCCAAATTATTACGCTTGTGGGATGCAATGGATTAATTCCAATATAATCTGGATGGTATTCAATAATTTCTATATCATTTCTACTTTTTAATATATTAATTAAATCTTTATTATAATGATTGATTTCAATATATCGATTTCTTAAAGTTCCTATCCAAGAATTTCTATTATTTAAAAAGCATGGTTCAAAGTTAAAGATAAAATCAATGTTTTTGCTTAATTGATAGATTCCATCTATAAAGTATTTGGCACTTTGTATTTGTTCTATACTATGAATAGTTAAGATACTGCTTCCAGCTTTAATTATTTGATAATCCTCTAAATTATAATAATTGAAATTTTGAACTTCAAGCCCTAGCCTATTTGCTATTTTCATTGCATTCGTTGAATATTCTCCTCCATAAACTTCGGAACATATATTTTTGAGATATGAAAAGTTATAACCATAGCCACACCCTAGCTCACAGATACGAGATGGATTGTACCTTTTTACAAAACTAGAAATAATAGAAGAGTAGATAGACCAAGCTAAGCTAATATTTGTTTCAAAAATCTCTTCACTTAATGAAATAAAAGTATTATCTTTTTCTGTAAGTCCATAATTTTCAAGTTCTTTAGTTCGGTAAAGCTCAATATTATTAAATTCAAATTCTACAATTGACCCATACTTTTCCTGGTCATACTCTCGTTCAACTTGTTCTAAATCTCGCTTTATAGAAAATTTTTTTAGTCCAAGTAGTCTATCGCTCCAAGGATTATTTGATGATAAATATTGATTCCAACTTGATATTTTCATCATATCTATACAACCTTGATTGAATTACATTACTTATATAAATTATTCATTGCTTCAACATATCGAGTAATTGGAAACCTTTTAGCCATTCTGTATTTATTTCAGAGCTATACTCAAATCCTTCTGCCACAGGCACTCCTTTTTCACTCAAAGCGTTACAGGTGTAATCAACAGAATAGGCATATTCAATAGTTGGTCTAATTACATAATGATCCGCAAACTCTAAGGCTAAATGTGAAGCTTCAGAACAAAACATAGCTTCATGTAGTTTTTCCCCTGGTCTAATGCCAACAATTTTAATTGGGACTCCTGGTGCGAGCGTTTCAGCCAAATCGGTAATTTTCATTGAAGGAATCTTCGGGACAAATATTTCTCCACCGTGCATTCTTCCAAAGCTATTGAAAACTAAATCTACAGCTTGTTGCAGGGTAATCCAAAAGCGGGTCATACGTGGGTCTGTAATGGGTATTTCGGCGCATTTTTCCCGAATCAGTTTTTGAAAGAAGGGTACAACTGAGCCTCTTGAACCAACAACATTACCATAACGAACTACAGCAAATCGGGTTTTCATTGACCCAACAATATTATTAGCTGCAACAAAAAGTTTATCCGCAGCTAGCTTGGTTGCACCGTACAGATTAATTGGATTAACTGCCTTATCTGTTGATAGAGCAATCACTTTTTCTACTTTTTGTTCAATGGCAACATCAATGACATTATTTGCGCCATGAATATTAGTTTTAATACATTCCATTGGGTTATATTCAGCAGCAGGAATATGCTTGAGTGCCGCAGCATGAATAACATAATCTACACCCCGCATTGCCATATGCAAACGATCGCGATCGCGCACATCTCCAATGAAATAGCGCATCATTGGTGCATTAAGCTCCTGCGCCATCTCATATTGTTTCAGTTCATCCCGTGAATAAACTATGACTTTCTGAGGCTGATATTGGCTGAGAATCGTTTTCACGAATTGCTTGCCAAAAGAGCCTGTACCGCCAGTAATTAAAATAGATTTTCCATTAAACATTTTGTGCTTCTTTGTCATCTCAAAAATATTACTTTATAAAAATATTTAACTAAAAATTTTAATTAGATTTGGGCTAATTGTTTGTGTTGCGATCGCTCTTTCCTTCTTGCTTCTTAATCTGCTCTAATACAGTTTTGTAATCTTGCCGTTCAGGGTGCAATTTTACAAGCTTTTCTAAAGATTCCATCGCACCTTTAGCATCCTTTAATTGCAACCGCAACAACGACAGTTTCTCTAAAGCAAGTTGATTTTCTGGTTCCCGTTGTAAAACCAGCTCGTAGCCCCGCACCTGCTGCTGTAACGCTAACTCAGGAGAAATAGACGCAGCTACCGACTTGGGACTCTCAATAGCCTGTTGAATTGCTGGAATGGCTGCAAACGCTGTAGAACCAACAAACGACACTATCGACACTATCGTTAAAATCCTTTGTCGCCGCTCAATCTGCTTTTTGCGGGAAATTAAGTATTCTTCCCCCTTTCCTGACATGTCTTAATAGTTGCTGCGGTAAATACTTAGGTATCAGCAAGCCTCCCGTTATGAGGATACCCACCTGTTCAATAGAAACTAACATTTTGACTGAAAATTTTTCACACAAAATTCAAAAGCCAGCTTGGAATCCAACCCAAGTTTATGGTAAGACAATACTCCACAGAGAATTACCCCTTCAACTTCAAAGCAAAACACTCTCCTGTGCCTAAATAGGGGAACCTTACAGGTTTGATTCTCTAGCGGGAATATTAAGATTATATGAAGATTTGCAATATATTTACCTAACGATAGATGTTTGCGATATTGTAAATAACGTTTAAATAAGTATAAAGAGTAGACATTCCTACTCAATTGCAAACTTCACAGTCAGTTAAAACTTTGAAATTAGCTGATGTTCCATCGCTAGATTCGACAAGCACACCTATTTTTTGTACTAAAATAAATAAACTTTTCCCAGTCGTCCCCACTCAGGCTAGCAGTGCAACTTACCCTCTATCCCCCTCATCTATTAACTCTTGCTCAACTTAGGCAATAAGTTCAAGGTGTGCATAGCACAATTAGAGTATTCTGGTGGTGATTACCGTACAAAAAGGAATTTATCAGTAACTTAGTAGAGTTTGTTATGGTATAGTTAGAAAGTTAAGACTAGCTTTACCAAATTACACCACTCTACGAGCCGGCAACAATTGCAGAATGGAAAGCAGTTTTAATTAAGCATTTACCAAATAAAATCTGAATTCAATCGAGGTTATGATTCAGCAAGTAATTCACCCAATGGTGAAATTGCAGCGTAACGTGCAATCACTCATAGAATCGAATATTATCAAGCCTAGCGATAGTATCTGGAAAATCGCTTTGCTCTACGGCAACGAATGGCAGCATTGGAAGCAAGAACTGCTTGACTTTGGCTTTAGTATGCAAGACCCAATTAGCGAATTGCTAGCTGTAGAAGCTTGGGATGAAGAGTAGGGATTCGGAACTGGGGATTGGGGATTAGAAAACTTTTTAATCCTTAGTCCTCAGTCTCCAGTCTTTAATCCCTACTCACCAGTCCCTAGAATTAACTGCTAATAGTTCAGTACCTAATCCCCAGTACTCAGTTACTAGTCTCAGGTGCCTTTATTGAGAAGCAGCTAGGGCCGTAGCTAATTCCTTGGCAGTCTGATAGCGATCGCGTGGCAGTGGTTCGGTAACGCGGTCAATGACATCTCTTAATTGCGAACTAATGGTGGGAACTTTTGCCACATCAAACCTGAAGTGTCGTCCCCGTTGGCGGTAATACTTGAAGGGGTTTTCGCTTGTGAGCAAAAAAATTAGCGTTGGGCCAATTGCATACAAATCAGATTGCGTCAAAGGTTGTCCTCGCTCTTGTTCGGGAGCGCAGTAACCTTCTGCCCCAATACGAGTACCGGGGGCTGTGCCAATTTCCTTAACTGCGCCAAAATCCAGCACCACTATGCGATTTTGAAAACTTCGCACCATTAAATTGGCGGGTTTAATATCGCGGTGAATCAGCGGAGGCTCTTGGGTATGAAGATAGTCTAGGATATCGCAGGTTTGGCTCATCCAAGCGATCGCTTGGCTTGGGGTTACTGGGCCAGTGGTAAAAATGCGTTTCTCTAAATCTTGTCCGTGGATTAGTTCCATTGCTAAGTATTTTTTTCCGCCTTCCACAAAGAAGTCATAATACTTGGGAATTCCAGGATGTTTTAGAGATTTAAGAGTATACGCCTCCCGCTCAAATAATTCTTGAGCTTTGGCAATTCTTACCATATCAGCATTCATTTCCTTCAATACCAGCAGTTGTGGCGTACCTGCAATCAAACCAGCCGCATCCCAAGCGAGATATGTAGTACCCATTCCTCCTTGTCCCAGAGTTCGCAACACCTGATAATGGCGAATCGTCTGTTGCACTGAGAGGGGTTGACCGCAGTGGATGCAAAAAAGATTGTTTGGAGAGTTTCCCTCGTGGGTGCAGGTGTAAGATAAAATCCCAGGATTTTTTGCTGAAGATACTGTTGGAGCTACGTTTTCTACCGTCCCTTGCATTTGATGCCAAGGCAACCAAACCTCCGGTTGTGTTACCTCCTGGATTTGGAATTGCAGTATTGGGCCTCCCTGTGCCAGTTGCAAAAGGGAATTGTCTGGTAGCGGACTTTGAATCACCAGGACACCATTGAGGAAAGTCCCATTTGTACCCTGGCTAATCAGTTGCCAATCACCGCCATTCTTGACAGAATCGACTTGTCTGAGTTCTAGATGATGCCGAGAGACCAAGCTATCAGTTAAAACAACATGATTGTCTGCTGCTCGGCCAATCCGAATGATCGAAGAGTTTTCAAAGCACCACTGATGGAGCGGTGTTTTCTGTTGCGGTTCTAACAGGGTCAGAGTAACCACAATACAACCTACAAGGTAAGAGGACTGGGGACTGGGAATTGGAGATTGGGGATTGGGGATTAGAGATTGAGTACTGGGTACTGGGGATTGAGTATAAAGAATTTTATCCTAGTCCTTAATCCCCACTCCCTAGTACCCAGTCCCCAGCCGCTTCTTTAACTTTCGAGATTTGGGCGCACTTTTGCCCGAATCAGTATAGCAGTAATGTTGTCGTGACCATTGTGTTGGTTGGCCAAATCAATTAACTCTGTAACGCCGCGTTCTAAGTTAGCACCAGAACTAAGCAAGGGTTCTAAGTGAGTTTGCCAATGGGTTTCTAGTAAATCATTATCTGATAGACCGTCCGATGCCAACACTAGAAGCGTATCTTCGTTGATCTCAAAAAAGCCCACATCAGGATTAATCGAGTTTTCATCCCGGGGTCCCAAGGCTTGGGTGAGTTGGTAGGCATCGGGACGGGCATAAGCTATACTTGCTTCCACTCCCCTATTAATTTCCCGTTGTCCAACTTCGTGATCTACTGTGACTTGTTTTAAGCCCTGCTTGCGTGTCAGGCGATAAAGACGGCTATCTCCCACATGAGCAACTGCTGCTTGAGTGTCTTGAATTAACAGCATTACCAGAGTTGTACCCATGCGCCCAACTCCAGAACGAGCATCTTGTTGATTGAGTTTGTAAATCGCCTCATTGGCTAAATAAACTGCCTCAAGAATGGTATTTTCTGTTGGCAGCTGATTAGTAATCCAGTGTTCTTGGAAATATTGTCTGAGAGTGGTGACTGCTAACTCACTGGCTACTTCACCGCCAGCGTGTCCACCCATACCATCACACAGGATATACAAACCATGTCCTTGAAGGATTCGAGTTTTGGGCAACTCCGCTTTGTCAGTTTTAGTTTCAATACCAAAGTAGTCTTCATTATGATGACGTTGACGCCCTACATCTGTGCGTCCTGCATCTTCCAAGCTACTTAATTGCATTGCCAGCACAACAGTTGGCATATCATCAGTTTTACTAATAATGTCTTCTGGTTCATCTGATTGCAGGATAGTGGGCACAACAGTATGTTTCTCCTCTATTGTGGGCAAAGTTGCGGTTCCTAGTGCTTCCAGTTCTACGGAGATTTCCTGCAAACGCGATCGCAACTGGGCGATCGTTTCAATTTTACCTGCCTCTAAATCCCCTAACATCTGCACTACAGAGCCAAATTGAGTGCGTTGGGTCTGTCTAAATAGTGTTTGCCAAATCCGTCCCAAAGCTTGGATAGTTAACGGTTGCTCTGGAATAGCAGATATTTGGGCTTGGGCATCTTCTGATGAGTTGGCAGTAGGCTGACTATTTCCTGATTCCACATACAATTTTTGTAGTGCCAACGTTTGGTCTTCATCCAATCGCAAATTCGACAATTCCAGCAGACTTTGACGACAATTTACTGGTTCCAATGCCGCCCAAAGTTGGGTCATTTGATAACACCAGTGTAAAATTTTTAAGGAACTAGTTGTCTCTTCTTGCCATAAATCAAGTAAAAGCTGCCAATCCGAGCGGTCTTCGATTAGTAGTACCTGTATATCATCTTGCTGCCATGCATCGTGAATCGGCGGTATTCCTGGCTGACCTTGATATTCTAAGGCAATATAAACTTGAGCAAGGCTAGGAATTGCATCTGCTGCGACTGATGGCGTTACTAGATCCGATCGCTGATTTCCTAATATTGCTTCAATAGGTGATATTTGATACGGCTGACAATCTAGAACTCTGGCCTCTACCTCAGTAATATTTTCTAGACTAGGTAACGTGTCTAACAATTGATAGCGCTGCTGAGGATCTAAATAGGAGCTTAATGTAATTTGAGGACTAAGGGACCAAGAAGATGAGGGGGATGAGGAGGATGAGGGAGATAACAGAGAATTTACTTCCCCTACTTCCCCTGCTTCCCCTGATCCCCCATCTTTTTCATCTCCACTTGCTTGTTGAGCAATAATTGCCCAAAATACTGTTCCACATTCCGTACCACAGTTGTGACAACGTAGTGCATTCAAAGGAACATCAGTACTACATTCAGGACAGACTCTGTGAGTCAGGGATGTGCCACATTTTTGACAAAATTTATTAGTATTAGGGTTCTCAAATTTACACTGAGGGCAAATCAGCATAGTGGAAGTTCCTTAATTCCCGTTCCAAGGTGGTTCTAGCCACTAAGATCCAAGGTGCCACAATTGGCTGCCCCTGACTACAGTAGACTTACAATAGATTGTAATTTTAACAGTGAATTTTGGTGGCAGTATTAATTCTGACGCATAAAATAATTTTAGAGATTAGCAGTTAATTCTGGGAACTAGGGATTAGGGACTAGGAGATGGGGAGATAGGGAGATGGGGAGAGAATTTCACCCCACCACCCTACATTCCCAATGCCTAGTCCCCAATCCCCTATACCTAAGATTCTGGTAATTGCAGAGGTTCAGCATTAAACCATTTTTGATAAATTTGCTTGTAAGTGCCGTTGGATAACAAAGTGGCTATGGCTTTGTTAATTGTATTTAGATAGGGGGAATCTTTAGGTGTGGCAATGCCGTAGTATTCTTGGGTAAGTAAGTCGGCAACAACTTTGATACCTTTGAGTTTACCATTTTTAATCGCATACAAAGTAGCGAAAGCATCGCTAACCACAGCATCAACATTGCCATTGAGCAAGTCTTGAAAAAATTCTGGGCCAGAATTAAAAGTACTAATTCTGGCGTTGGGGATGGTTTTAGCAAAATCTGCCCCAGTGGAACCTATTTGTACAGCAATTTTTTTACCTTGGAGAGTGTTGAAGTCTTTAATATTGTGGTTATCTTGACGTACAGCAATCGCTAGTCCGGCTTTAAAATAAGGTCGGGAAAAAGCAATTGTTTTCAGGCGTTCGGCGGTAATTGTAATCCCGTTAATTGCAGCATCAACTGTTTTGGCTTGCAGAGTTGATATCATGCCATCAAAGGGCAGATTTTCAAACTTAACCCTAAAACCTGCGATTTGAGCGATCGCATTCATCAAATCAATATCAAAGCCCTCTAACTTACCGCTAGCTGTTTGGATTTCAAAAGGGATAAAGGTAGGATCTGTAGCAACCTTGAGAAATTTAGCATCTTGGTTGGTACTGGGATAGAAACTGTTACAAGCAAGAATCAGTAGCAGACACCCTAAACTCAGAATTAGCTGTTGCCACTTGCAGTTAATCAATTTCACTGTAGTAATTCTGTTCTATTAATCAATAATCACGATGCTTGTCATGATGTTATAAGAAAGAATACATCCATTAACAGACAAAATCTATACTTTATTCTGGCTCATTAGCAGATAAATAAAGGGGTTGAAGACCACAAATAACTGCTTAATTCTATATTTTGATTCGTAATTCGTAATTAATACATAATATTAAAACACATGCTCAAGGTGGTTTTCAACAACTTTATCCTAGTTTGAAAAAAAACATTCAATCCCAATTTGAGATAATGGGATGTCCGGTTGAAAGTAAAACTGTATGGAAAAACAAAACTATATTTTAGAATTGAGTAAAGATTAGCAATTTGTTAATCTTTCTGCCACCGCATCTATGTGTCGCCACCATTGAGTTCCACCAGCCCAAATACGCGAAGGTAAATGTCCTAGAGGAGATAAACTTTGAAAACAGAATTGCGATTGGGGAGGAGAATTGGCATTATATAAATGCCAACCAACGGCAGTACAAAATCTGACATAATCACAGTCAAGATTTTTGTAGATTTGTTTCTGCACGCTAAAACCAAAATGCCCTTGACTGTATTTAATCCACAACTGGTCAATTATCTGTAAGTCTTCACAGGGTAGCTTGGCAATATCACTCATAAATAGATAACTACCAATTGGTTTAGAGATAGCTTGACACATCAATACCCAAGTTTCTTCATCTGCTAATTGCCATTGTTTGGTGGCGAGTAAATCGCGCAGTCGATGATAGTCAACTCCTACCTCAGAATACAGAGTATTAACTGACTGTTGTGGAAGGATGTGGTAACAGTCATTTAATGCTTGCAAAACTTCCGTTGCTGATTTGTAACGTTGGGAGGTGGCATTTTGCAGCAGCTTGTCCAGAATTGTGCCGAGTTTGGGACTGATAGTATTCCCTGGTAATAGATAATCACGCCAGACCCAGCGATCGCAAGTCACATCGAACAAATCAAAAGGGGAAATATCAGTTAATAAATGAATGCAGGTGACACCTAAACTGTAAAGGTCACTGGCTGGTATTGCTTTTCCCCTAGTTTGTTCAGGAGCGATATATTCTGGACTACCTACAGTAGTTCCTGTTTGTAGTAAAGCTGTAGCGGCGATCTGTTTGGCAACACCAAAATCAATTAAGATTAATTGATTCTGGGCAGAACTACGAATAATATTTGCTGGTTTGATATCTCGGTGAATAATTTGCAAGTCATGAATAAATTGCAACACTGGCAATAATTCTTTGAGTATTTGCTGAATTTTTTGTTCGTTAAAGACTCCATTTTGTTGCAATTCTTCTTTGAGCGTCTGTCCTGGAATCCATTGTTCCACTAGATACAGACGATTTTCCTGTTCAAAATACCCCAGCAGTTTTGGGATTTGTGGATGTTTCAATTCATCAAGACGCGTTGCTTCCTGACGAAATAATTTCATTGCTTGATAGCAGTTGCGACCAGATGAAGCAGGAAAATTAAATTGTTTGATGATGCATTTAGGTTGGGAGGGAAATTGCTCATCCACAGCTAAGAATGTCATGCCAAACCCACCTAGCCCAACTTGTTGCCATAAATGATAACGGTGATTGAGCAGAAGTTGTTCACCACATTTGAGACAAACTTTAGTTGTCTTTGGGTTGTGGTCATATAAACAGCCAATATTAGGACAGAGTTTCATAACCCGCTGTTTTCTTGGGATAGTCCATAATAATCTCTGTTTTGGAGTCACTGTAACCAGAGATTCCTTCAATAGTTCAAGGGAAGTATTTCCGCGCTGGTCATCTGCGATCGCACTTCACCTTCCCAGTTAAGCCAATTCCCATCTAGCAGGCTTTTTGGGCTTTTCTATCCGTCGAACTTAGGTTATGTTAATAAAAATTAAATATGCTTAAACCTTCCCTACTGCCTCCTGCCTCATCCCAACAATAAATATTCATGCCGACGTACTAATACTTATAATTAAGGCTGACGCTCTGGCATGGGAAGTTTTAAATTACAAGTAATTAAGCAAATTTGAGATGATTTATTCTAAATTCTCTATTCTTGTTTAAAAAATTTGTTCTAAACGCTGGAAATCCCGTTGCACTTCATACCACAAACTTTTATTATGAGGGTCTGTTTTTAGGGCTTTTTTGAGATAAATTCTGGCTTTGAGCAGCTGGTTTTCAGAAATTAATGCCCGTCCCCAAATTTGATAGGCAACTGCTAGCCATTGGCGGACTTCTGCATCCCCTGATAACCGATCTGATAAAGCCTCTGCCAAGGCGATCGCTTGGGCAAATCGTCTTTCTTGCAAAAATCGCTGCAACTGCTCATAAGTCTTCCACTTTAGCCGCTGTTCTATTTCCACTAAATTAGGCGGCCTTGGTGTTGCTGGTGGCTGATTTGTCACCTTTGTTACTGGTGTTTTCTCCCGATACGTTGCTCTAGGGCGATCGCGTCCAGATGTTGACACCTGATTTGCATGTGCGGCTGTTTCCTCTGGCAGTACTACCGTCAGCAGGAGTTTGTAAGCCTCTGTCAAGGCAATAAATTTATCTTTGGCTTTGTTGTCATCTGGGTTGATATCAGGATGATATTGCTGTGCCAGTCGTCGGTAAGACGCTTTGATGTCAGCAAAAGAGGCTCCTGACCTTAAACCCAATAGACGGTAGCAATCTCCAAGATCCATCTTGAGCTATGAGCTATCGAATATTTAGCTAGCGGCTATCAGCTATGAAGCTCGAAGCCTGAGATTTTAATCATAAAGGTTAATTTACTATTTTAAAGTTCAATTTTGACAGTTTTTTGGGGAGTGGGGCATGGGGCATGGGGCAAACAGGGAGTGTGGGAGGTGTGGGGGGTGTGGGAGGATGGGGAAGAAATCTTTCCCCCCTCTCTCCCCACACTTCCCTATCTTCCTATCTCCCTCATCTCCCCTTTGCCCCATTCCTACGGACGTTCTTCAATCACACGGTCAATTAAACCGTATTCTTTAGCTTCTTGAGCAGACATGAAAAAGTCACGATCCATGTCTTTTTCAATTTTTGCTATAGTTTGACCGGTGTTGTCAGCATAAATTTGATTTAGCTGGTTACGAATCCGCAGAATCTCTCTAGCTTCAATTTCAATATCAGTTGCTTGCCCACGAGTACCACCAGAAGGTTGGTGAATCATAATCCGTGAGTGAGGCAATGCGAGGCGTTTACCTTTGGCTCCACCTGCTAAAAGAAAAGACCCCATAGAAGCTGCAAGACCAGTGCATATCGTTACCACATCTGATTTGATGTGTTGCATGGTGTCATAAATTGCCAGCCCAGAGGTAACCATACCACCAGGGGAATTGATGTATATGTAAATATCTTTACCCGGATCTTCTGAATCCAGATATAGCAAGAAGGCTATAATTTCGTTGGCAATTTTATCATCAATTTCTTCTCCCAGAAAAATAATTCGTTCTAGGGAAAGACGAGTATAAATGTGAACCCATTCCTCCATCTGTCCCCCTGGCAATCGATAGGGAACGCTGGGGTAACCAATAGGCATAATTTGCTCCGTTATTACAATGATTTATAGCAAGGATGAAACTTAGTAGCTTCTGCGGGTAGAGTGAGTTGAAATCCCAAGAAATCAGACTCACTTCATTTTTTAAAGGACACTTGCAGGTAGTGGGGGATTGGCTAGTTCTTCTTTTTCAAAAACTCGGTCAATCAAACCGTATTCCTTAGCTTGATAGGGAGTCATATATAATAGACGATCCATATCTTTGCTAATTTTTTCTGGTGCCTGTTCAGTGTTGCGAGACAGAATGTCAATCATTGCTGTCTTGTTTACTAAAACTTCCTTTGCCCGAATTTGGATGTCCGTTGCTTGACCTTGGGCGTAACTCTTAGGTTGGTGCAGAATAATCGAAGCATGGGGTAAGCTAGCACGGCAACCTTTTGTACCAGCACTGAGGATCATCGCTGCCATACCCATCGCGGAACCGATGCAAATTGTGTGGATCGGAGGCTTGATATATTTCATTGTGTCATAGATGGCGAAGGCTTCGGTTTCAAAGCCAATAGGATCGCCACTGTAACCAGAAGTGCCTGTAGAGTTAATGTAAATTTTAATTGGTTTGTCTGGGTCATCGGACTGCAAATACAGGAGTTCGGCGATGATCAGTTTTGTGATTTGGGGAACTAAAGGAGTTCCTAAGTAGACAATTCGCTCTTTTAATAATAGAGACGGTAAATCTGGCGGCGGTTTCCGGTAAAATCGATCGCCGTAATAAGGGGATTGAACAGCCTTGATGGCGGAAATGTCCATAGCAACTGATCGCCTGAAATTATGCCGTTAACTGTAATACATCCTAGCGTGATGCCAACTCTGTTCAAGGTGTGGATTTCTCCCTAATGCTCAAGGGGGGCTAGCATCTGCCAATGTTTGGCTTCTAAGATATTCTGATTATATTAATGTATTGGATAGGTTTTCCGTAGCGCTAAAGTAGTGCTTTGAAGTTATTTACAAATATCTATATCCCAGATAGGAACTTTGAGTTATGAGGGTTAGCTTACAGCCTGCCTTGAATGATAGTAATTTAGACGCCAATCAACTGAACACTCAACGTCAGTTGGGAATTTCGATTTCGGCGGTCGCCGAAACTCAAGACCGCAATGTGCCACTGAATTTATGCTTAATTCTCGACCATAGCGGATCGATGAATGGGCGACCGCTAGAAACGGTGAAAAATGCGGCGAATCGTCTGGTGGATAGATTAAATCCTGGCGATCGCCTGAGTATTATAGTTTTTAATCATCGTGCTAAAGTCTTAATCCCTAGTCAAGCGATCGAAGATCCAGAAAAAATTAAACAGCAAATTAACCGCCTAGCTGCTGATGGTGGGACTTCGATTGATGAGGGATTGCGCTTGGGGATTGAGGAGTTGGCAAAAGGAAAAAAAGATAGTGTTTCCCAAGCCTTTTTATTAACCGATGGCGAAAACGAACACGGTGATAATAATCGCTGTTTGAAATTTGCCCAATTGGCTGCCAGTTATAATTTGACTTTAAATACTTTGGGATTTGGTGATAATTGGAACCAAGATGTTTTAGAAAAAATTGCTGATGCTGGTTTGGGTACTTTGTCTTATATTCAAAAACCCGATCGCGTAGTCGATGAATTTAGCCGTTTGTTCAGTCGCGTTCAAGCAGTAGCCTTGACTAATGCTTATCTGCTATTCTCCTTGATGCCCAATGTCCGGCTAGCCGAACTCAAACCCGTCGCCCAAGTTTCTCCGGACACGATTGAGTTACCACTGCAACAAGAATCTGACGGACGTTTTTCTGTGCGCTTGGGAGATTTAATGAAAGATGCAGAACGGATGATTTTAGCTAATATTTATTTGGGACAATTACCACCAGGGAAACAAGCGATCGCTAATGTCCAAGTCCGCTACGATGACCCAGCTACCAACGAAACGAGTTTATTTACCCCAAATATCGCAGTTTACGCCAATATAGTCGGAGATTACCAACCAAACCCCAATCCCCAAGTGCAACAATCTATTTTGGCATTAGCCAAGTATCGTCAAACCCAGTTAGCTGAGACGAAATTGCAACAAGGCGATCGCACTGGTGCCGCGACAATGCTGCAAACGGCTGCCAAAACTGCCCTACAAATGGGAGATACTGGTGCGGCGACGGTGTTGCAAACTTCTGCCACCCAGCTACAATCTGGACAAGATTTATCCGAAAGCGATCGCAAGAAAACCAGAATTGTCTCCAAAACAGTATTGCAAGATACCCCTCCCCAATGAAAGTTAAATTGCTATCGGCGCTAAATGACGATCGTGTTGATGTGGCTCAAACTAGTAGTCAACGTCAATTGGCAATGACAATTTCGGCGAGCGCTGGTGAGTTTGACCAAAATCTGCCCCTTAACCTCTGCTTGATTCTAGATAAAAGTGGTTCCATGCATGGACAACCAATTAAAACGGTGATTCAAGCAGTAGAAGAATTAATCGACCGATTGAAAGTTGGCGATCGCATCTCGGTTGTGGCTTTTGCAGGTTCTGCGGAAGTCATTATCCCCAACCAAGCGATTGAAGACCCCCAAAGTATCAAATCTCAAATTAAAAAGAAACTGAGTGCTAGCGGCGGTACGGTAATTGCTGAAGGTTTGGAACTAGGAATTACAGAACTGATGAAGGGCACAAGAGGTGCTGTTTCTCAAGCCTTTCTCCTCACGGATGGCCAGGGTGAAAGCAGTTTGCGGATTTGGAAGTGGGATATTGGCCCGGATGACAACAAGCGTTGTTTAGAACTCGCACTAAAAGCTGCCAAGCTCAACTTAACTATCAGCACTCTTGGATTTGGTAATAAGTGGAATCAGGATTTGTTAGAAAAAATTGCTGATGTCGGTGGCGGTACTTTAGCTTATATTGAGCGTGCCGAACAAGCTGTAGAGCAGTTTAGTCGTTTATTTGGACGCATTCAATCTGTGGGGCTAACCAATGCCTATTTATTGTTTTCTTTAGTACCCAATGTCCGACTAGCAGAATTTAAACCGATTGCCCAAGTTTCTCCAGACACAATTGAGTTACCTGTGGAACCAGAAGCTAATGGCAGCTTTGCTGTGCGCTTGGGAGATTTAATGCAGGATGTAGAAAGAGTAGTTTTGGCTAATATTTATTTAGGACAGTTGCCAGAAGGAAAACAAGTAATTGGGCATGTGCAAATCCGCTATGACGATCCCTTAGTTAACCAGCAAGGCTTACTTTCGCCGATTGTGGCGGTGTATGCAGATGTGGTGAGGGCGTATCAACCAGCATCTAATCCTCAGGTGCAGCAATCAATTTTAGCATTAGCCAAGTATCGCCAAACCCAGTTAGCAGAGGCGAAATTGCAAGAGGGCGATCGTACTGGTGCAGCTACAATGCTACAAACAGCCGCCAAAACCGCCTTACAAATTGGAGATAAAGGTGCAGCGACAGTGTTGCAAACTTCTGCGACTCGCCTGCAAGCTGGGGAACAACTTTCGGAAGCAGAACTGAAGAAAACTAGAATTGTGTCAAAGACGGTTTTGCAAGAATAGTAAAAATTCAGTGTTGCTGATTAACAGTGAGCGTGTACAGTATTTTTAATTTAAAAATGGGCATATTAAACTCTATTGGATATCCAAAAAAATCCGTTTAGTTAGTTAAGAATGTCAAGCGGGTCAGCGCATGAAGTTGTACGACAGAGACTACACGATACTTACCTCTGACGAAGAGGCAGAATTCCGCTTGCTTAAAGAGCAGGAGATCATCAACGAGGTTAGTAACAAATTCCGAAAGCCCCTTTTTCATAAGTACCCTAAAGCTGTACGCCACTACATGAGCCTGTTTCCAAACAACTACATGGACATTTTTGAGCTTCAAGATCGTGAGGAACTCAGCAATATACTTGCTTTGTTTCAACAATTGCTGAATTCGGAAGATGCCAATGAACGCAGTATTTTAAAATTCATTAGCGAACATCGCGCCTACTTCATTATTGCCTCACTTCTTAGAAACTATTTTCATTTTGGTCACCACGCAACTTATCTTTTCCCTGAGTTTCAGCTGGGCAATTCTTATAAAGCAGACTACTTAATTATCGGTCGGAGTTCTGGCGGTCATGAGTTTGTCTTTGTTGAACTTGAAGCCCTCGAAGGCAACGGTATCATACTTACTGAAGGCGAACTTGGAGAAGTGTTTCGCAAAGGCATAAAGCAATTACGTGACTGGCAAAGTTGGCTGGATAGTTATTATTTTTCACTCAAAGAGACATTTGATAAATCAAAACGTGCTGAGATACCACTGCCTGATGAGTTCGTCAAAATGGATAGCTCACGACTCCATTACGTCGTCATTGCTGGCAAACGCTATAAATTCACCGACAATACCTACAAAATTCGGCGCAGAGACCACATGCAAACAAACATCTTGCTATTACATTACGACAATCTTATTGACGCAGCAACTGATGTAATCGGTAAAAAAACTTATTGAATACTGGCTAACAAGTCGATAAAGCGGATGGTTGAAAGACTATCCGCAAGGTTAGACATCAGGCAACAATGGTAAACGGCGGATACGAATACGGCTTGGCTCAACCGTAACGGCTGCTCCTTGTTCCAAATCTTTTTCACACTCAGCGATTACCGTCAGCAACAGATTCGCTAATGCTTGAGCACGTAACCTTTCAATACGAATACGAATGACTGAAGGAGTTGTTGCTTCATCAAGCGCTAGCAATGTATGAAAATCTGCATCAAGTGTAGCAACAGCACGTTTCTCTTCTCTAGCTCTCTGGATGATTTCTGCATCTTCAGCTTCAGACATGCCAATTTCACCCATATGAATAGTGTCAATACCTGCATCACGTAGCAATGCTGCCGCAGAGAGTGGTAATCCCTGGTCAAGCAACAGTTTCATAGTGACTAGGTAGTTCAATGATGCGATCGTCCAAGTAGGATGATGCAAAAATTAAGGCTTGTTGAATATCTTCATCTTCTAATTCGGGAAACTCCTGGCGCAGTTCTTCTCGATTAGGGTAGGTAGTTAATAACTCAATCACCCGACGAACGGTAAGGCGAAGATTACGAATAGAGGGCTGTCCATTCATACGATTGGGATTGCTGGTGATGCGATCTAATTTCATGAAAGTAACCCTGGCTCCTTACGAAAATCATCGTCGTATATTGCTTCATGCCAAAATATAGCAGTTTTGATCTGAATCTACAGTGATAAATTGTCAAAACTAGCAAAACTCTGCTAAAAGTGCTACAGGTAAATGATTTGTACGTTGATAATTACACATGAAAACTACTGGTATTCATCATATAGCGATTATTTGTTCTGACTACGATCGCTCAAAAAAATTCTATGTCGAAACTTTAGGGTTTTCGATTATTGCAGAGACTTTTCGTGCTCAGAGAAATTCTTATAAATTAGATTTACAAGTTGGAGAAAATGCTCAAATAGAGTTATTCTCTTTCCCAAATCCTCCCCAAAGATTTAGTAGTCCAGAGGCTTGTGGTTTAAGGCATTTGGCTTTTAAAGTTGATGATATCGAAGAAACTGTTGATTATTTAAATTCTCAAGGTGTTGAAACCGAAAATATCAGAATTGACGAACTTACAAATAAAAAATTTACTTTTTTTAAAGACCCAGATAATTTGCCGTTAGAGATTTATGAAAATTGAGGTTCAGTATGTTGTTAATCAGGGAATATAGATTATCTGATACCGAGGCGATCGTGAAATTGTTTTACGATACAATTCATGAAATCAATATTGGCGACTACACCCAAGAACAAATTGATGCTTGGGCACCAAAAAACATGGATTATGAAGTTTGGCACAAAAGGTTACAAACCAAGCTTCCCTACATAGCCGAAAATAATGGTGAGATAGTTGGGTTTGGAGAATTAGAAGCAGATGGTCACATTGATTGTTTTTATAGTCATAGCAAATACCAAAGAAAAGGTATTGGTTCAAAACTTTTAACTCATTTAGAAAATACTGCCAAATTACAAGGAATCAAACGGCTGTATACAGAAGTGAGTATTACTGCAAAGCCATTTTTTCAAAACAAGGGCTTTAGCGTAGTTAGGGAACAGCAAGTAGAACGGCGGGGAGTTTTGTTTAAAAACTATGTAATGGAAAAGTATTTATGACCTGACTTTAGAGAAAACCTAAAAAAATTACTCAGTTGTTGTAGTCAAAGGCAAAAGTAGAAAAAGCCAATACCATTTGCTGAAATTCCTAAATGTTTGATAATATCTGCAAATTTTTAGCTGAAAATTTCTCTAGCGACTTCGCCACTTGGTTATTAGGCGAACCGATTACTTTAACCGAACTAAGTCCTAAGGAATTATCTCTCGAACCGATTCGCGCTGATGCACTGATTTTGTTACAGTCTGAGCAAAGCATATTACATTTAGAATTTCAAACCCAAGTCGATGCAGAAATTTCCTTTCGGATGATTGATTATCGGTTACGAGTATATCGGCGCTTTCCACACAAAGCAATGCATCAAGTTGTAATTTACTTCAAGCAGACAAACTCAGATTTGGTGCAGCAAAATACATTTACAATTTCTGGAACACGTCATGAATTTGGAGTTATTAGACTTTGGGAACAACCAACTGAAGTTTTTCTAAGAACGCCTGGACTTTTACCTTTAGCAGTATTGAGTAGTACAATTGAGCCAGAAGTTATACTTAACGAAGTGGCAGGGAAAATTAACGATATTACAGAATCAAGAACTCAAAGTAATATTGCTGCTTCTACAGCAATTTTAGTTGGTTTAGTATTAGATAAAGAGGTTATCAGACGAGTTTTGAGGTCAGATATTATGCGCGAGTCACCAATTTATCAAGACATTTTACAAGAAGGGAAAGCTGAAGGGAAAGCTGAAGGCAAAGCTGAAGCCTTACTTGAAGTGGCTAGAAATTTATTGAATACTGGTATGCCATTAGAACAAATAGCAATAGTGACAGGGTTAGCAATTGAACAGTTAAACTATTTACAGGCAAGTGAGTCTGGTAGGTCTAATTAATAAATAATCGATGCAGGTTGACTGCACCGATTATTGTTTGACTTGAATTGTACCGAACATTTCCCTTACGCCAATGCTGAAGCTTGGGGTTTGGCAAAAATCATTCTTCCTGCTGTAGTTTGTAAAGCACTGGTGACTACTACCCGCAATTCACCACCTACATAACTGCTACCTTCTTCAACAACTACCATTGTGCCGTCATCTAAGTAGCCAATCCCTTGGCTGGGTTCTTTACCTTCTTTGAGAATCTTTAAATCCAGGTTGTCGCCAGGTAAATAACTGGGACGGACAGCATTTACTAAATCATTGACATTCAAAACAGGTACTTTTTGAACGCTGGCGACTTTAGACAAGTTGTAGTCATTGGTTAGCAGTGTACCGCTGATTTCTTGAGCAAAGCGGACTAACTTGGCATCAACTGTGGGAATATCTTCGTAGTCAACTGGGTTGATGAGGATGCGATCGGGGTAAGTTTCCTTAATGCGGTTGAGAATTTCTAATCCTCGCCTTCCCCGCACTCGCTTTTGGTCTTTACTCGCATCGGCTACTTGTTGGAGTTCCTGCAAGACAAACTGCGGTACAATAATTTGTCCTTCAAGAAACCCCGTTTCTAGTAGCGCTTCAATGCGGCCATCGATAATGCAGCTAGTGTCTAAAACTTTGGTATTGGCGGGTTTTAGCGTTCCTTCCACAACCAATGATTCTACAGGGTTGGGATTAATGAACCGCAATAAGCCTCGTCCGTGGGTATCTGCCAAATTCATGCCAGTCACAGCAAGGATAATGCTACCGACAACTGCCACTAGTGGCTTAATAAAGCCAAAATCTGCTGGGATGGGTAACAAAAATAACGGTGCTAACATCAGGTTTGCTAGCAATAGCCCGATCACTAAGCCGATCGCGCGAGTTAAGATCGCTTCTAGAGGCATTTCTTTGACTTGTGCCTCTAAGCGACGATATCTTGTCTGGAAACTCAATCCGATCGCACCACCAATAATGGCGGCAAAAACAGCAACAATTAAGCGTAAGGCTTCTAGATTTGTCACCTTAGACAATGTCTCATTAGGTAGCAGTTCTATGCTATAGAACCCTATTCCCGATGCTGCTAGGATAAATGAAAAAATGATAATGGCGTCAAGCATGATTATCTTGTTTTCCTGCGACTGTGTTAACCGATAAAGTTAAGTATTTTTTATTTCATCGGTAAGTCTAAATTAATTAATATTGACTTACACTAAGGGTTTAGGTAAACAATATCTGCAATTATTATAACTAAAGCCTTTTATCTTTATATTTTTCATTATTTCGTTGTAAAACGATAAAAAATTGTAAATAAACTAGTCATTTTCATAATTTCTAATTCGCAGTAGGGCTAACTTAATTTTTTCTTAAAATGAATCAAATTTTTGATGTTTTTGAAATTGCAAGTTCTGCTTACATACATATTCCCTTTTGCAGACGGCGGTGTTTTTATTGTGATTTCCCGGTATCTGTTGTAGGCGATCGCTTGCGCGGCGAAACATCTGGTACTATCTCGCATTATGTTGAGGTGCTATGTCAAGAAATTGCCATTACCCCAGCATTTGGTCAACCCCTGAAGACAATTTTCTTCGGTGGTGGTACTCCTTCACTGCTATCAATAGAGCAGTTAGAACGTATACTGACAATGCTAGAGCAGCGTTTCGGTATTGCTTCTGGGGTAGAAATTTCTATGGAAATGGACCCAGCTACCTTTGATTTAGAACATTTAGCAGGTTATCGTAGTGCAGGGGTGAACCGCGTAAGTTTAGGCGTACAAGCCTTTAATCAAGAATTATTGCAAATTGCGGGGCGATCGCACTCGGTCGAAGATATTTTCGCAGCTGTGGAATTAATCCACCAAGTTGAGATTCCCGAATTTAGCTTAGACTTAATTTCTGGGTTGCCGCATCAGTCTTTGGATCGATGGCATGATTCTCTAAATAAAGCCACGGCGCTTTTACCCACTCACATATCTATCTACGATCTTACCATCGAACCAGGTACAGTCTTTGGTCGTTACTACAAACCTGGCGAGGGTTCTTTACCGACGGATGAAACCACAGTCAAAATGTACCAAATGGCGCAGCAGGTTTTGACCGATGCAGGTTATGAGCATTATGAAATTTCTAATTATGCCCAACCCGGTCATCAATGTCAGCATAATCGAGTGTATTGGGAAAACCGTCCTTATTATGGTTTTGGGATGGGTGCGGCGAGTTATCTTCAAGGAAAACGCTTCACTCGTCCGCGTAAGACTAAGGAATATTACCAATGGGTGCAATCTGGTGGTGTGATTGATTGTCAAGTGACTCCCCCAAAGGAAGTATTGTTAGAAACGTTAATGTTGGGGTTGCGTTTAGCGGAGGGTGTGAATTTAGCGGCGTTTGGGGAACAGAAGGTAGAGGAAATTTGTAAGTATTTGCGATCGTATTTTGATAAAGGTTGGGTGGAAGTTGCAGCAGGAAGGTTGCGTTTGAGCGATCCCCAAGGGTTTTTGTTTTCTAATGTGGTATTGGCAAAGTTGTTTCAAAAGTTGGGGTAACAAACTGCTCCAAGCGCAGAGAGTAAAGACACACAAGAGATTGGTATTACTGAATTTAGGGATAAATTATTCTTTAAACCTTTGCGCCTTTGTCTTAGAAAGTCTAACAAGAGGAAAGAAACCTCTGCTGCGACTTTACATGAGCATCCCATCAATCAGCAACACCGGGAGATTTTAAGCGATGAGGACTAATAATTTATGCAAAAAGATAAAGTTAAAAAAGCTGTGATTCCGGTAGCTGGTTTTGGTACTCGTTTGTTTCCAGCTACCAAAGTTGTCAAAAAAGAACTTTTCCCGATTATCGATCGAGATGGTAGAGCAAAACCTGTGATCCTGGCAATTATTGAAGAGGCAATTAGTGCTGGAATTACAGAAGTGGGAATAGTAGTGCAGCCAGATGACAAAGAAATATTTGAAACCTTATTAAAAAATCCACCCAAAAAAGAACTTTTAGCCAAACTTTCACCACAAAATCAAGAATATAGTCGATATTTAGAAGATTTAGGCAGCAAAATCACTATCTTATTGCAAGAAGAGCAATTAGGCTATGGTCATGCAGTATTTTGTGCTAACGATTGGGTACAAAATGAACCATTTCTATTAATGTTGGGTGACCACATTTATGCATCTAATTTGGAAAAATCTTGTGCTAATCAAGTTTTAGATGTTTACAAGAAAGTTAATCAAAGTGTTGTTGGTTTAACTGCAATGCCAGCAGAAATTATTCATAAAGCAGGATGTGTAACGGGAGTTTGGCAGGAGTTAAACTCAATTTTAAAAGTTACACAATTATATGAAAAACCTACAATTGAGTATGCACAAAAACATCTACGTATCGAAGGAATGGCAGAAAATGAGTTTTTGGGTATATTTGGCTTGTATTTACTGAGTCCGAAAATTTTTGACTTTCTAGCAGAACACATCAACCAAAATTTTCGAGAACGAGGTGAATTTCAGTTAACATCATGTCTTGAAAGATTGCGTCAGGAAGAAGGAATGACAGGATATGTTGTTAAAGGTAAGTGTTTTGATACAGGTTTGCCAGATGCTTATCGTCAGACGATGATTGATTTTCCAAGTATTTCTTAGCTAAAATCAACGATTAGTTAAGCTTCTATAAAATTTTTGTTTTCCTGATAGCAACATCTAAGAAGATGTTTAAAAACTGAGCAATTAATGTAAAAATTATCACAAAAATAATGCTAAAATTTATATATAGCAGCACCTTGTGAGTTTATTTACAAGGCTGATTCAGGAGAATCAGGTTCAGTTTTCCAAACTAATACAAGGGCAATTAAAGCTGGAATAGTTTGAATGATTAAAGTAGTTGGTTTTAAAGTAATTGCTCCAAAAATTCCTGCAATAATTACACAAACTAAAAAGAAGATGCGTAATGGCTTTGGATTATTGGTATCGAAAGCTGACCACAGTAGACCTGCTGCAATAAAACTATTGTAAATACCTGCATTTTTAACAATTGGTTCAGCTTGAATAGCTATTTCTGCTGGAAAATCAAACCTCGTTTGCAGGAAAAATACTGCAAAAAAAATCTCTACAAATGCTAAACCTGCATGGATAATACCAATGATTACAATTAAAATTTGCGTTATTTTTAAATTTAATTTCATGTTAAATTTGTCCCACTCAAGTATCAGTAACTTTTTCGCTAATTACTGCCAATATTAATAATTTGGCAAGATTTAATTTTTTACTTAGACCAGCGGCTCTCCATAAGTGCTATGGTCGTCTTACTACACAAGGGCGATCGCTACTAAAGTGGGCATTAATTAGTAAAATCTAATATGGCTCACATTTGTGACTTATCAGCGATACCTACAGTGGACTACACTAACGCTACTACACTTATGCACTGACAGCCGATTCTAACATTTGTATTGTTCCCAGATTAGCATTTATTTCTACTTCCACACCAATTGGTACAGTAAATTTATCTTTAATATGACCAATCATTGAACCATACCAAGCAGGAATACGCAAAGGAACTATATGGTCTTGCAATACTTGCATTAAGGTAAATGATGGTTCATCTCCAAGACTACAATTAGTGCATTGTCCGAAGATAAAGCCAGCAATTTGGTTAAGTATCCCAGCAGTTTTTAACTGGGTTAACATCCTATCTACACGGTAAATATCCTCACCAATTTCTTCCACAAATAAAATACTTTTGTTCCAGGAAGGTAGATAAGGTGAACCTACCATCGCTGACAAGACTGATAAGTTTCCACCCACAAGTTTACCCCTGGCTTTTCCTGGTGCTATTATCTCCACTCGCACTTCCTTAGTGTTAGAATTTTGCATGGTTACGGCTTCACCATTAAATAGGATGCGCTGGAAGTAATTCATTGTAAACTGATTCCAGGTAGACGTAGCTACGGGTCCGTGAAAAGTAATCATCTGACTACGAGCATTAATTGCCAACAATAAAGTAGTAATATCGCTGTACCCGATGAGGATTTTGGGATGGGAGCGAATCAGCGAATAGTTTAGTAAAGGTAAAATCCGATTACAACCCCAACCACCACGCATGGCAATTATTGCTTTGATGGAGCGATCGCTAAACATTAAGTTTACATCCTCAGCGCGATCGCCATCTCTACCTGCTAAATAACCATAACGCTCTAAAATATGCTTCCCTTGCTTGACTTTTAACCCTAATTGTGTAACTGATTTTTGTGCTGCTTCGATATCTTTGGCGTCAACAATACCCGCAGGCGCGATTAATCCTACAGTATCACCGACTTGTAGGCGTGGTGGCTTGAGGACAGTATTTAAGGATAGCTTACCTTGAGCGGTAAGTAGTGGTATGTGGGTAGCTAAGGTAGTGAGTCCGCAAGTTGTCAGAAATTGTCGGCGTTTGATAGTCATAAGTTGGCGACTGGGGACTGGGTACAGGATATTGGGTTAAGAAAGTTCTTTTTTATTCGCTAGTCTTTAATCTCCAGTATCCAGTTTTATACAAAGTAGTTATAGCAAGCGTAAATCATTCGTCAATAAAAATATTCCCAACTTCTTTAAGAAGTCAGGAATCTAAATCTTTCAATTTTCACAAATCAAATAACATTGCTACATGTGAGTTTTTATTGACTAATTTTCCTCTTGAATCATGCGGCGAAGATCATCAAGAGGCGATTCTGTTTCAGTGATTTCTAAATTGTTGCTATTAGTTATTTGTACATCCTCCTCTTGAGCATAAAATTCAACGCTTATTTGAAATTTCACTTTCCCCTTTTTCCAGCTTTGAGAACCGAGTGTTAAAATTTCACAATCTATACCCTTCTGAAACCAATTCATATTCTGAAACTGTTTTAGATTTACTCCTTGCCTGCTTAATTCTTGATTTAATGCATATGTTAGTGTGGAGTTAGATGAGGCATTCATTGCTTGTTTAAATTTAGCAATTTTATATGTCATGTCTCCGAAGTCTAAAACATCACCATCATTACACTCTATTGGCTTAAATTCATCTTGCATATCAACCTCGATTTTTGAGTTTTTGATAATTTATTTATATTAAACTCCTTGTACCCCATCAACTAACCCGTCTGAAATCACAAATCCATTGGTAGCAAATTGACCATCATTTTCTAATAAATCAGGGGTAAAATAGATAAATTCTACATCTCCAATTACAGGTAAAAAATGGTCAAATAGTTGCATCGCTTGTAAACAAAGATTGATACTAGAAGCAGCTGAATTATAGGTTTCAATATTTTCTGCCAGAACATTTAATAATCGTCGATTAGTGGCAATTTTAGCTTCAGCTTCTTGTTCAAGCGTTTTCTCTAAAAAAGCACGTGCTTGTGGATACTGTTGCAAAATATCATCTGCTTGTCGATCCGCCATTGGTAACAACTGAGTTTTCAGGATTTGGTTGATGGTTTGACGGAAAGATTTACGAATAGTTTGGGAAACTTTTGGCTCAAAATCTAATTTTAATAGCTGCCTAATTGCTGGTTCTGCTTCGACGATACTTTCAGCGTCGTAAGTTTGGGAAGTTTGTAATAAAGTCTGGCGAAATTGATATATAGAAAAAGTGCCTTCGTCATAAAATCTGGGACTTTCTCGGACAAAGCGATCGCACTCTACACTAGCTGCACTCACTACTGCTTGAGTCACTCGTTTTTCTAAATTTCTAATTTCTTGTTCTATGCCGCCATCATTATCTAATAAGCGATACAATTGGCGATAATATTCTGATTTGCGAATTTTTTCGAGCAAGTGTTGGAAAAAATTTGCAACTATTTGTTGAGAAGATTCGATTAAAATATCTTCTAATTGATTTGCTAAGTAATAAAATGCCTCGACTAAAATTGCCAGTAAAGGTGCAGTAGCATTCCGAGGATGGCTGATTGTTGCACGTCGATAAGCAGAAGCTACAGAAAATGTATCTAGTAACTCATCTAGACGGCGAATCATTCGGGATTGCAATTGCTTAAAATCATCTTCAAAAGTATCACAAGAACTAGTAATTATTAGATTAACTTCTTCTGTGATCTGCTGACTAAAGTCTTTACCAATCTGCTGAAGCTGCTGATTCAGGCGTTGTAATTCTTGCGCCTTCATCGTCTCAATTTCTTGAGGCTGACTCTCTAAATTGCGTTGTACGCTCTGGTAATGCTTCTTCAGCTCGATACAAACATCTCCCAAGTCGTTTGCAAGAGTCTTAAATAATTGGGGACGCTTTTCTTCAGTCAAATAACGAGTAATCGCTATCCGAAAATCCTCAATTCCACTATCTTCAATTAGCTGTTCTATCAGTTCATTTCCCCAGTCTCCCAGAATCCGCACATAATTTTGATTTGGCGTTTCAAACCCATTCACAGAAACACGAAATTTTGTGGAAGATAGCTTCCCTGAATTTACACAATAATTGTTAAAGGCATAGACAAATTGTGGTGTTTCTTCTTTCCCATCCAAACTTTTGACGCTTTCCGCAAAACAAGAATCTAAACCAAATCTATCCTTTTGACTTGTTTGTTTAATCTGACTGCCATAAAATCCTAGTAAGCCACTGGTTTTATAAACCCTACTTGTATCCCGAAATTGCCCACTAATTAAATTATCTAATCGTTGGCGTAGCTGAGTATTGTACCAAGTCTCATCAATGCGATTGAAGATGTAGAAAACGCGATCGCGTACTCCCCCATTCTCCCGCATTAATTCTAAAAGTTCTGTTTCTTCTTTTGTCATGTCACCCGCCGAAGCAGGTTTCAGCACACATACCACCGCCGAAGTATCGGGATGTTGAATTTTAGCATAAGTTAGCTGTGCATCCTTCTCCACAGGTGCATCAATTCCAGGTGTATCGATAATGACATTTCCATCTTTTAATAAAGGATGGTTGCAGTAATATTCTATCCGCTTCAATACCGCACTATTACTACCACGGCGCGCATATCCCGCAGCTTCCTTGAGATTAGAAAAGTTAAATTGCTCCATTGAATATGTAGCATTAATCACTGTGTTGATGCGATCGCGGTTTGCTATATATCCCTCTAGCAATAAGATTAATGCCTTCGCCTGTTTTGCACGTTCTGATTTACTCTCACCACCCTCCTGCTGAATAATGGCTTCGCAACCTTGACGTAGCAAATTAATTACATCACCTTGGTTGATATTA
Source organism: Nostoc sp. S4 (assembly GCA_029379225.1). Lineage (GTDB taxonomy): Bacteria > Cyanobacteriota > Cyanobacteriia > Cyanobacteriales > Nostocaceae > Nostoc. Next base: position 83,328 of record JAQYWR010000032.1, read on the forward strand.
GCTACTGTCTTAAATCCTAGTTGCTGACATAAAAAAACTGCTTGTTCTCGAATTTCTGCTTCACTCAAAAAAGTTAAAACAACGCGTTCTTTATCTAATTCTGCATACTCGATTTTACATTCTGTACCTGTAGCGTGTCCCTCTGCACTATACAATAATTCCCTCTCCAAAAGTGCATTGATTAGCATTGATTTCCCAGCACTAAAAGCACCTGCAAACACAATCTCAAATTTTGGAGAAATGACTTTATTTAAAGAAGTTTGTACAGATGTAATATCTTGAGAACGTAGCGTTGGTTCTTGCTGTAAAAGTTGTAATATAGATTCAACTTGCTCTTTCAACTTTTTGCACAGAAGCGGTAGATCTGACATATTCAGCAACCTAATAGTATCTATGTATATCTTAGTTATATTATTTTTTAAATGGCTCAGTAAAAATCCCGATTAAATTCCTGCTATTTAGTTGCTGGACATTACTTAAATAACTAATTAATCAGTATTGAATAATCAAAGTTTTTGGTATCAGATTTAAACCCCCACGACTATTTGAAATAAAGCTAAAAGAACTTTGTCAAATAAGAAGACATGAAAGTAGGGTTTATATTAAATGCCATGAATAAGCAAAAATTTGTTTTGCTAATCAGGACATTAGTACAGTATTAACTGAAAAATTTTAAATCATTGCTCTTAATGTTAGAATAGAAACTAGAGGTATCCATTTGTATATCGCTCTATCAGAGCGAGAAGGCAAAATTATCAACCGACATTTTGACTATGAATGCATTATTTACGCAACTGCTAAAATAGTCATTGGTGCGAGTGAGGAATTTCCCTTTAATAGAACTTTTGACTAACAAAGAGGTTATCAATAACTAGAAATTATCTTGATTCGTTTATAAATATAGTTAAATCAAAATACAGTTCGGATAATATTCAAGACTGTTTCATCAGCCATTTTCTCTTAATGTATTTGAGAATAATAATTATTCACTCGATTTTATTAACAAATGGTTGCCGTTAGATTCTCAACACCTTACAAATAGTAACATTATCCAAAGTGCTATAGAGATACAATATAAAATAGTCGAAAGCTATTGTTATCTATAAGATTACTGCACTTTTGGCTAGAGTCAAAAATCTTTAAGCATTCTATATTTTACGTCAGCACTGTTGTTAGACAAAATTTAAATGTCAGTTATGCAACCTTCTCTGGCCCTTGATAGCTTAAATATTCTCGTAGTTGAAGATGATGATGATATTCGCTTTTTTATTACTACAGTGTTGGAAGCAGATGGGGCTAGCATTGTAGCAGTTCCATCAGCAGCAGCAGCACTGGAAGTTTTACCCCAATTGCTACCTGATGTCTTAGTTTGTGATATAGGTATGCCTGGGGAAGATGGCTACACCTTGATCCGCAAAATACGCGCGCTCAAGCCAGACATGGGTGGAAAAGTTATTGCTATCGCCTTAACTGCCTTTGGCGATAGCGAAAGTCGTATTCGCGCTTTAGAAGCTGGCTTTCATACTCATGTATCTAAACCAGTCTTTCCAGAAGAATTAGTTGAGATTGTCGCTAATTTGGTTGCTTGTTGTAATTGGTAATAAATCGTATTTTTATCTCTTTTGAGGCACTAGTACAGGTAGTTGACGAACATCTGCTACAGACTTGGCGTGTTGTCCAACAGTCACAACATTGAACTGACTCGATATAAGTTCTAAACTTTTGTTTACGACTGCTAGCTTTTTGTAGGTGGGGACGCTCATACCAGGAAAAAATGATAACTCTGGTACATCTTCTTGACTTAAAAAGTCTGTGGGATGGAGTAGCAAAGAAGGCTGTGTGCGTGTAACTTTACACAGCCACAAAGCAATTCTCAAGTAAAATAATGCCAAATCGCTCGAAAATGTACTCAGATACATGATGTAACTAAAGTGAATTGGCACCTTAAAAATTGGCATCGTAGTAACAGGAATTTCAGTAAGTTTATCCTTACCCATGTGCCACTGGTAAGGATTTAGAGGCTGCAAACCATCTTTAAAACTGCCAAACAAAGCTTCCCGTTTTTTGCGTTCTTCTTTGCTGAGCTTACAAGTCATTAAATAATAAGCTCGTGCTATAGGCCCCAAAATTGTCGGAAAAGTTGAAGCATCATATTCGTACCCGCGTCGTGCTAGGACTTTCAACACTGCTGGAGAAAAACTGTATCCAGGTCCCCGGAAGCCTATAGGGTGTTGATAGGTAACGCGCTTGATATGTTCTTCGGCCATAGCCACTTCTTCTTCAATCTCATTTTCAGAATACAGATGTAGCCACGGATCGTGGTAGAATGAATGGTTACCAATTTCGTGACCAGCGTTGGCGATCCCCTGTATTGCCTTGCGATTCTTTTCTAGCGCTGCATCCTGACCGACAATAAAGACTGTGATTCTCAAATTCCATTGCTGGAGAATTTCTAGAAAACGCGGTACTGCGATATCCAAGTATGACGGGAAACTCTCCCAACCTGGAGCGCCTTGATTTTTCAAATAAGACCAAATATTATCTAAGTCCAGAGAAAGACTGGCTATTGGTTTTGCTTTTGCCTTGGTTTTCATTATTAGTTCTATTTGATAATTTTAAAATATAGAGTTAGCTTAAAATCAGTATTGTCTTAGGCAATTTAGCGATAGATATCGCCTAAACGAAATACTAATACTCGTTGCATTTGGCAAAAATATTATGCTTGGATAAAAATATATTATTGGTTAATTCAACAATGGGTACTTTTATATCTTTTAATATTGGCTTTATCAATCCTTAAAATAACTTTTTATTCTAATAGTTTGATTGTTGGTAGTTAATCTATCATAATCAAAACACATTAAATCTATACAAGTAAGTATTATAAGTCTTATGATTATGAAAATAGTGTAAATTTTAGATGAAGTTTTTGTGTTTATACTTAAAAACTAACTTTTTGATAGCTGACGGGGCGACAAAATACCCGAAAAAGCTCATGAGGTAAAGTGTGTAACAATTTTTCAGCAAAAAAGTAGAGATAATTTTGTCAATTAGACCTACTTTTGAAAAATATTACCTTTATTTGAGGAAATATACCCGCAAAGCCATGCAGAATATCTGTTGCTCTAAATTTTAATTCATTTTCTACAATCTATTAAAAAGTTAGTTGAGAATGGCTATTGCTTTGCCAGTTCAAATTTGATTTCAAACTAGAAAAAAATATAGAGGTTTTTGTCATTAGTGAACTCGAAAATTTAAACAATTTAGTTTTTAATTATTCCCAAATGGTTAAAAATATATTTGACATCGTAAAAAATAATTTATGTAGTAATTCGGACAAACTAGCAACGTCCAAATCTCTTGATAATTAGTGTTGTTTGGAATAAAAGAGCTATAAAGTTAAAGTAGTCTTCAAGTTACTGCTCCTAGCTGAGGCTAATAGTATATGTATTCTACGCTTTTAGCATTTAGAGAATTTGAGCGATCGCCTATACTGTGCAAACCTTTTATTGTTGAAAAGTAACCCACCATATATATCTCAACAATCTACGTTACAATATACTACAGATAGTGCATCTTACTACATTTAAAAAAACTAGAATGCACTACCAATGAAAAAACTTAGCTATTCCAGTAGGCAACACTGCTGCGCCTAAAAACGCATTTCTCTTGAAGACATTGGAAATTCTCACGGATAATAGTGAGAATTAGACTCCTATATTCATTCTGACATCAGCACCGTGACAGAAACTAAAAGCTACAAAGATACTGTAAACCTACCCAAGACTAACTTTGAGATGCGGGCAAACGCTATCAAGCGTGAGCCAGAAATCCAAAAATTTTGGTCAGAAAATAAAATTTACGATCGCCTTTCACAAAATAACCCTGGCGAATTATTTATACTGCACGATGGGCCTCCCTATGCCAATGGTTCACTTCATATCGGTCATGCTTTAAATAAAATTCTTAAAGATATTATTAATCGCTACCAACTGCTACAAGGGCGTAAAGTTCGCTACGTACCTGGCTGGGATTGTCACGGTTTGCCTATTGAGTTGAAAGTTTTACAAAACATGAAGTCAGCAGAACGGCAAAACTTAACGTCTTTGCAACTACGACAAAAAGCTAAAGAATATGCCCTAGCTGCGGTAGATGACCAGCGCCAAAGTTTTAAAAGCTATGGAGTTTGGGGTGATTGGGATCATCCTTATTTAACGCTGAAGCCGGAATATGAAGCGGCGCAAATTGGCGTATTTGGTCAGATGTTCTTGAAAGGCTATATTTATCGGGGTTTGAAGCCTGTTCACTGGAGTCCTAGCTCTCAAACTGCTTTGGCGGAAGCTGAGTTGGAATATCCAGAAGGTCATACTTCTCGTAGTATCTATGCTGCTTTTGCAGTTACAGGTCTTGGGGAAGCAGTAAAATCACTCTTGGGAGAATATTTGCCGAATTTGGGTGTTGCTGTGTGGACGACTACACCTTGGACTATTCCAGGGAATTTAGCGGTGGCAGTAAATGGGGATTTGGATTATGCAGTCGTGGAGGTGTCACGCAAAGACGCAGCGCAAAGTAATTTAAAATACTTAATTGTGGCGGCGGAGTTGGTGGAGAGGTTATCTTCGACGCTGGGAGTTGAGTTGACTGTAAAAGCCACACTTAAGGGGAGTGATTTAGAACATACTACTTACCGTCATCCTTTGTTTGACCGAGAAAGTCCTGTGGTTGTGGGTGGCGATTATATTACTACTGAGTCCGGTACAGGGTTGGTACATACTGCTCCCGGTCACGGTCAAGAAGACTACATTGTCGGTCAGCGCTATGGTTTGCCTATCCTTGCACCGGTGGATGATAACGGGAATTTTACCCAAGAAGCGGGAGAGTTTGCTGGGTTAAATGTGCTGGGTGATGGAAATCAAGCGGTAATTGATGCGTTGGCGGCGGCTAGTTCTTTGTTGAAGGAAGAACCTTATCAACATAAGTATCCTTACGATTGGCGGACGAAAAAACCGACGATTTTCCGCGCCACTGAACAATGGTTTGCTTCGGTGGAAGGATTTAGAGAAGAAGCATTAAAGGCGATCGCTTCGGTAAAATGGATTCCAGCCCAAGGTGAAAATCGGATCGTGCCAATGGTGGCGGAACGTTCTGATTGGTGTATCTCCCGTCAGCGTGCTTGGGGTGTACCGATTCCGGTTTTCTACGATGAAGCCACCGGAGAACCATTGTTGAACGAGGAAATTATCAACCACGTTCAAACAATTATCGCCGAGAAAGGTTCTGATGCTTGGTGGGAACTTTCAGTTGAAGAGTTATTGCCAGCATCCTATCGCCAAAATGGCAAGTCTTACCGCAAAGGTACAGACACAATGGATGTATGGTTTGATTCTGGCTCATCTTGGGCAGCTGTGGCTAAACAGCGTCCAGAGTTGCGCTACCCCGCTGATATGTACTTGGAAGGTTCCGACCAACATCGCGGTTGGTTCCAGTCAAGTTTGCTCACTAGCGTGGCAGTAAATGGCATTGCACCTTACAAAACTGTGTTGACTCATGGCTTTGTTTTGGATGAACAAGGGCGGAAGATGAGTAAGTCAGAAGGAAATGTCGTTGACCCAAATACAATCATTCAAGGTGGAAAAAATCAAAAAGTAGAACCGGCCTACGGTGCAGATGTCTTGAGATTGTGGGTATCATCCGTAGACTACTCCGGTGATGTCCGCATTGGTAAAAACATCATCAAGCAATTGAATGATGTCAGAGGTAAGATTCGCAATACGGCGCGGTTTCTGTTAGGTAGTCTCGATGATTTCGACCCAGAAACAGACGCAGTACCTTTTGAAGAATTGCCAAAACTTGATAAATACATGCTGCACCGCATCCTTGAGGTGTTTGAAGAAGTGACAGCAGCTTTTGAAAGTTTCCAATTTTTCCGCTTCTTCCAAACAGTACAGAATTTCTGCGTAGTGGATTTATCCAACTTTTATTTAGACGTTGCTAAAGATAGACTGTACATCAGCGCGCCAAATGCTTTCCGCCGTCGCAGTTGTCAAACAGTGCTGAAGATAGCTTTAGAGAATTTAGCACGAGCGATCGCTCCAGTATTATGCCACACCGCCGAAGATATCTGGCAATATCTCCCCTACAAAACACCTTATAAATCAGTGTTTGAAGCCGGTTGGGTGCAGGTAGACAACAAGTGGCATAATGAAAAATTAGCCGAATTTTGGCAACAAGTCCGGGAAATCCGCACTGATGTGAACAAGGTATTAGAAGGAAAGAGAATAGCGAAGGAAATTGGATCTTCTTTAGAAGCTAAGGTCTTACTATACGTCTCTAATTCGGAAGTGCGTAAACAGTTACAAGTACTTAACCCTAATTCCATTGAGCAAAGTAACGGTGTAGATGAGTTACGTTATCTATTTTTAGTATCTCAAGTTGAACTGACACAATCTCCTGCTAAAGAAGCAGAAGAACACATCACAGTAGCTAAACTCTTAGGTACGGAGAAAATAAGAACTATTGATGTCGTGAATGCTGACGGGGAAAAGTGCGATCGCTGTTGGAACTATTCCATCCATGTGGGAGAATCAGCAGAGCATCCGCTAATTTGCGAACGGTGTGTTGCAGCGTTAGCAGGAAAGTTTTAAACGGATATTAGAAAAGTTGCTTCCGTTGGGGGGATAATTTGACAACTTCCTTTCATTCCCCCCCGCTTCTGTTGACTAACGATAGCTTGCCCGTCATTGCGAGTGATTAGCCGAACATGATATGACTAATGACTAGTAACTAATGACTAATCACCATCGATATATTATTTTTTACAAACCTTATGGAGTTCTCAGCCAATTTACAAAAGAGACTCCCACACATAGCACTCTCAAAGATTATATTGATGTGCCTGATGTGTATCCTGTAGGACGCTTAGATTGGGACAGTGAAGGTTTGCTGTTGTTAACCAACGATGGGCAATTGCAACATGGCCTCGCCCATCCTCGTTTTGCTCATCAACGCACTTATTGGGTACAGGTAGAGCGAATTCCTGATACAGAGGCGATAAAAAGGTTGCAAACAGGTGTGGAAATTCAAGATTACCGCACTCAACCAGCAGAAGTTAGGCTGTTACTAGAAGAACCACAGCTACCTGAACGCAACCCACCGATTAGATTTCGCAAAAATGTATCAACCGCTTGGCTGGAAATGACTTTGACAGAGGGAAAAAACCGCCAAGTACGCCGGATGACTGCGGCTGTAGGATTTCCGACTTTGCGATTGGTCAGAGTCAGCATCACCCATTTACAATTAAATGAGTTACAACCGGGTCAATGGCGCGACCTCAGTGCATCTGAACTGAAATCTCTGCGTAATTTCGGTAAATCAAAAAGTTTTCCCCAAAGGTAAAGCTCAATTCTCGAAAATAAAACGAAGTTATGGTTGAGTCTTAGCACTAAATACACTAAACCTATCTGTTTACCGTATTTAATGAATAGTAGTTTCTGAAGCTAAGTAGTAATAGTAGCAACTTACAATTAATATACGTATGCAAACTATTCATAACCGTAAAGTTAAAGGCGGAGATTAACGTTGGCAAAATTGCAAGCACAACCTCTGGCTTTGTCAAGCTCTCAAAAAAATTGGGTTTTAGTTGGTGTGGGACTTGGAGTGTTCATGTCTACCCTGGATGTGGGCATTATCAATGTTGCTTTACCCACCTTGGTAGAAGCCTTTGACACCACTTTTCCCATAACCCAATGGGCTGTATTAAGTTATCAGTTGGTTAGTTCCGGTTTAGTGTTGGGAGCAACGCGCCTGGGGGATATGTGGGGCAAGAAGTCCTTATACCAAGGCGGACTTGTTTTGTTTACTTTCAGTTCGCTATTGTGTAGTCTTGCACCTGGTATCGAGTGGTTAATTGGCTTTCGGGCACTTCAAGGACTCGGTGCGGTGTTCATCTCTGGCCTTGGTTTGGCAATCATCACAGAAGTTTTTCTCTCTTCCGAACGAAGTCGAGCTGTAGGCATCATCGGTAGTGTAGTATCACTCGGTATTGCTTTTGGCCCTTCGGCTGGCGGCCTACTGCTGAGTTGGTCAGGCTGGCATAGTATTTTCTCAATCAATGTACCCCTGGGGATTATAGCTAGTTTCTTAGTAGCTCGCGTAGTGCCACCTTCTGTACGCATTGAGGGTAAACAGAAATTCGATCCTTTTGGAGCAATATTGGCTTTATTAACTTTGGGTAGTTTTGGGCTAGGTATGACACTAGGACAAAGCCAAGGCTTTAGTAGTATTAATGCATTGATATTACTAGCGATCGCCGCCCTCAGTTTGACGATTTTTTTAGTAGTTGAAACTACGATAGAGCAGCCACTACTAGAACTACACTTATTTCGCAATCTTCAGTTGAGTATGAGTTTGCTTAGTGGTTGGCTAGCATTCACTGTCATTGGTGGTTCGCTACTGATCGTGCCATTCTTTTTAGAGGGAGTAAAGCAATATTCGACGGTAAAAGTAGGATTACTACTAGCAGTATCGCCTGTACTTAGTGGTTTCATTGCTCCCTTGGCGGGAACACTTGCAGACCGCTTTGGCACTCAACTGATTAGCTCAATTGGGTTGGGATTAATGATTGGCGGCTGTTTGGGGATTAGCACTTTTGATGCTCAAATCACTGAGTTAGGCTATGTGTGCCGCTATTTTATTTACGGTATTGGACTAGGTTTATTCCAATCCCCCAACAACAGCGCTGTTATGGGAGCAGTGTCTCGGGAGCGACTAGGCATTGCTTCTGGGTTGCTGTCTTTGTCACGCACCTCAGGTAACACCGTAGGAGTTTCTCTATTCGGGGCAGTATTTGGAAGCTTAATCGCGACTATGGCCGGGGGTGCAGATGTGTCCGTTGCTCCAGCACAGGCAATTGTTGTCGGTTTCCAAGGAACTTTTCGCTTTGCAGCCCTAATACTCTGTGTGGCAGCAGTTGCATCTGTTTTGAGATTGAGGAAGAGGTAGGGGAGTGGGGTATGAGGAAAATGGCGAGAGAATTTTACCTCACCACCCTACACTGCCAATAACTAAGGGAACTTCAAAAAATAAATTATCCAATTTCTGGACTTTACTACGACTTTACCTCCCCTGAAGTTTAGATGGGAGGAAGCCTCTGCTCAAACTTCTCTTCCTGCTTCCTGCTCAAGAACCTCCAAAGCGTTCGCGTAGCGTCCCGCAGGGATGGGATATTTTTATTTGTAAGTCCATAATGACTAAAGTCCTAAGTTTTTATGACATTTTAAAAACCTCTCCTCATATAAGTGGAGAGGTTTTTAATTTAGGGAAAGGGTCTAGGGCGTTAGGTTTAACTTTAGTTTTTGCACATGACGTGAAAAGTCAGGAAATGGTATTAGGTTAGTACAGTTGTGCCACCCTAGCTTTATAGTTAATTATTTAGAATTAATAATTAAGCATTTACCTGTAAGCATATCTTTGAGAATTACTAAATATTCACTAAATGAAATGTACACTGTTTTGTCTGGTAGAACATTTTTTTGAGGAAATGGACGAGTGTAAATATTAGAGATAGAGTGATGTAATGAATGCTCTAGACAATGGTTATGAGTAATAAATAGAAATAACCTTTCTAAAATCCCACAAGCTTTTAAATTTCTTGTTTTTAAATTGCGCTCTTTTAAATCACCTTCCACAATTAGGTTACCATGTTCGATAAGTTCACAATGATGAACTATAAAAGATCCCATCCAACAGGTAATAACATAAGAAATTATAATTTTACCTGTAGTGACTCCTAATACCAAATGTGAAGTATAACCAATTCCACCCCAAATAATAATCCGCATCAAAATAGAAATTGCTAATTTATTAAAGCAGTACTGTTTTTTTAATTTTGGATGTTGCAGTATTTTGAAACTTGCCATTAATAAAATAAAAATATTTCCCAAACATATTTCTAAAAAATTATAGATAATTCGTAACGATTTCTTATTAATTTCTCCTAATGGATGAAACTCTATATCGTTGTAAGTATTTACTTGAGAATGATGATATGGATGTACTATTTCAAAGGTTTGCGGGTCGAGAAAAATCATCCAAGATAATATTAAGTAAAAAAGTTTATTATTGATATTGGGTAAATACCCATGCCAACATTCATGCATAAACTGTGCTAACAAACAAAGAAGATAAACTCCTGGGAAAATCATAAAAAAGAGTGAAAAAATATTGAATAAGGTATAAATATAAGGCAAAAAAAATAGATATACTACCCAAAGCAGTAAGCTTAAGAAAAGCTTTTTATTTTCTTTTTGTACTATTTCAAGATTAGTAATAGTCGTCATAGTTTAATTCTCTCAAGTGTCTATTTAAGAATAATTAACGCTTGATGAATAAAAGTTTTTTAGTTTTAAGCGCTTATTAGATATTAATCATAAAATTTAAACTTATGCTATATACATTCAACAAGAATTTAAAATTATTAGACATAATACTTAATTTTGAATTTATAAAATCTTAGCCATAATTTTGACAGAATCTCATTTTTTATAGACATAACTTTTACTCGTAAGTGGAACTTAGTAAATCTTTCCAAGTTCAAAGATTATCTAAAATCAATTAGGCTGCAACTTGCCGTAATTGTGGTTCTATTATTTTAAAATTACTTTCCTATACACCTCTATACCAGACTGACGCGATTAAAAATCATGCCATTATCTTTGCCTTACTGGTACAAAAATAAGTTAAGCGATGCTAACGGTTGCAAGCAACACATCCGTATTTACTCCCAATTTTATCTTGACATCAAAAAGCGCCCTCCTTTCGGAAAGCGCTCTTTGTTTTATTTGAAGTGATTACTAGTGATTAATTAACCATTGATAGCAGGAGCAGTCATTGCTACAGGAGCAACATTACCAGCAGC
>JAQYWR010000033.1 GCA_029379225.1 Nostoc sp. S4
TAATTCTCTGTCTCGCCCTTCTTTACTTCCTCAATATTAGACCTGAATCCTTACGGAAAAACTAATTGAAAAGGTTAGAATTACGAATGTAAAAAATCAACAAAAATTTGCCGATTTTCAATAGTAATCATACTTAAGTAATTTCCAAAAATAAATTAACCTATATTATTTTTACATTTGTAAGGATACAAGCTCTTACATTCTGAGAATAGGATATTTTTTAACTAGAAGTATCTTACTTAGATAAAATCTCAACTTTGCTTAGAAAATTTATGAAAATTAATCAAAATTATTTTTCAAAGCTTTAATATTTATATCTAGCAAAATTGTGACATATTCAAAGTTACAACATAAATACTGAGGCAGAACATTTTTTGATTTGTTATGATTTTCTAGTGAAGGCAAACTACTGAAGTCATTCTTTTGTCAAATAGATACTTTACCCACAAGTTTGACTCTGTAGCGATGTAACTTGTTAAACTTATAGCCAACAAAAAATGTTTGAAGAAGAATTACGAAGTCATAATTCAGCAGTCATCATCAATCAGTAATGATTAAAAATACACTAATACAGGATGGCAAAAATCTAGCTACTATCTTAATTAGCTAGATAGATAAGAGGCTTCAGCCCCTTATTAAAGGTAAGCAAACTCATGCCACGTACTAGTTAATAGTTGACTATCAAATTAATGATTTTGTATAAGTTTTAAACCAATTTGTTCAGAAGCTCGTGGACTCGCTACTGCTGCGCTATCTGTAACTCATACATAAATCATCCTGAATTGTGAATTGTAAATTATGAATTCTTTTTCAATCAAATTGAGGCTAATAATTTTAGTCAACTAAGCAGGGCGCCCGAATAACTACCAAAGCCAACACCTGACAAAACCAGACCACTGAAACAGTTGAGCGATGAATAGTTTGTTTGGTAATTGGGCCAGCACCCTGAGAAAAAATTCCCTATTGCTGGTTCTTTCAATGGTGCTGCCAACATTTGGAATTAATAATTCTGTCTTGGCGGCAGAGCGTATTTATGCATCTTATTCGGCTTTAGAGCTTTCAATTTCAGTAACAGCTTTAGAAAACTATGCCAAAACAGGTATAACTGACGCTGATTTAGCAGCATATCAACAATATTTACCTGTTGAAAAGCTTCAAGAATTGCGACGGATTTTACTCAATCAAGTGAAAGTTAGTCCAGTAGTAGTTTCCCAACTTCTCTACACACCCCAAGGAGAATTTTTACTGCATCGATTGGCGCAAGTGATTAAAACCAAATCCAATCAACCAGAACCAGAATTTGATGCTTTGCGGTCAGCGCTAATTTTAGCCTCTGGTGAACCGGAAGGCTTAACATTTTTAAATGTATTGCGTAAATATCCTAGTACCAATATTCACCTGGATGTAGCCCAGACTTTGGGAATAGCCACAGAACTGGATAAACTTATTAATCAAACCCATCGAGCGATCGCAGCAGTTTCCCAAAAGTCAAAAATAGAAGCTACTGCTATCCAACAACCTAATTTATCACAACTACCTAATTTACAAGTTCCAGGAAAGTTTAAGTCACAAAAATATACCTTGAAGTTTTTTGACTCAACACGCAATCGACTTTTATTAACTGATGTTTACATTCCCAAAATTCAAACATCTACACCTATAATTGTAATTTCTCATGGCTTGGGTTTAGATAGCAGCAACTTTCAATATTTAGCGACTCATTTAGCTTCATATGGATTTACTGTAGCTGTTCCCAATCATCCTGGCAGCGATACAAGACAATTACGCTCTCTATTGAATAAACACGCCGATGAACTATCACAAGCAAGCGAATTTCAAGACCGACCTTTAGATATTACATATATCCTAAATCAATTGGAAAAAGCTAACCAATCTGATTCACGGTTTAAAAATCGCTTAAATGTGCAAGACGTTGGTGTATTTGGTCAATCATTGGGAGGCTACACAGCCTTAGCCTTGGCAGGCGCTAAAATTAACTTTAAGCAGCTAAAACAAGACTGTCAATTAGCAAGACTAGAAAAAACCTGGAATATGTCTTTACTGCTCCAGTGTCGCGCTCTGGAATTGAATATTAATAACTCTGGCAAAGATTATAACTTGCGGGATAAGAGAGTCAAAGCAGCGATCGCAGTTAATCCAATTACCAGTTCTATTTTTGGCCAAGCTGGCTTAAATCAAATAAAAACTCCAGTGATGATTGTCAGCAGTAGTGATGATACTGTTGCACCAGCTTTATCCGAGCAAATTTTACCTTTCTCTTGGTTGGTGAATTCATCAAAGTATCTTGTCATGCTTGTAGGTGCTACTCACTTTTCCACCATTGGTAACGCTAGTCCTGCAAGTCAGCAGGTACCATTACCCGCTGAGATGATTGGCGATGCTTCCCAAGCACGTCGTTACATGAATATTCTAAGTTTACCTTTCTTCCAAACTTATGTTGCAGGAAAGTCACAATACATTCCTTATCTCAATGCCAGCTATACTCAAAGCATTGCTAGTAAATCTCTTGGTTTGAGTCTGGTTAAATCATTTAATACAACTGAGTTAGCACAAGTATTAGATATTAAAGGAGATAAATCCTTAAAAAAAAAGTTCCTAACACCATAGTCGGCTTCGGATTTTGGATGTTGGATATAGGTGTTTCATTACTGAATGTGATGATTTTTATTTGATTTTGCAATTAGTTTTAATTACTATAATTCAAGTTGCTAGTTATGGATTCAAGCGATCGCATTCGCTAGTAAATTTGTATTCCATAACCTGCAACTTGAATTATTATCTAATGTCCAACTTTTGACTGCCCCAGATATCCATTGCAGAACATGGTTTTTGAGTTGAGGCGATTCCTTGACAGAACTCTGAAGAAGGCAGGAGGCAGAGGGCAGAAGGCAGAAGGAACAATTAGGGAGGGGATTCAGAATTCATCTCATCGTTCATCTGGGTACAGATGAACGATGAGACTTTTGTGGAAAATAGCTAAATTTTTGATGCGATAATCGCAATAAATACAGCAAGACCTAACGCTCTGCGAAAATAATTAACGCCTTGAAATAATTCCAGCCATGCCCAAGTAAATATCGAGCCATTTGCCAGTACGTCTAACACTACATTGATTTTGCCACTTGTAAAAACTAGAGTTAATAAACTAGCTACTGCCCAAAGAATAATTGGTGGGTTTGGCGCCTGAGCTATAACAATTTTGCCCTCGCTGTCACGAAACGTTTGATCGAATAATGTATTTTCCATTCTTGAAAATTCCTAGTTAGCTAAAAATGAATAACTTACCAAAGTTACCAGGTGGTCTTTTGAGAGAAAGCTGATATTTATTTAATAGCATTAGAACATTCTGTTAAGTCTCTTTCCAAGTATCTAATTACTGAAATAAAAAGCGAGAAACATATTCATATATGAGTAGATAAAGAGGTATACTTACACAAAAACCAATATATAAAACTCCTATTTGATTTTTGAACAAGATTCAGTACACATCTATACCCTTCTTTTCTGTTCCCTGTTCCCTACTTACGCAGATAATTTCAGGAATCAAATCGGATTACTATATGTAACTTGCTTCTCGCTAAAGGCAAGTATTAGGAATTAGTAATTATTCAGTCAATACCTGCCCAATCTTTCAAAATAGGTAGAACAAACTCGATAGGTCTTTTTTTGCCCACTGTTATCCGCACTGTAGTTGTTGTACCCGGTGTGATTTTTTGCTTTGGTCCTTTAGAAGATGACCATTTATATCCACTTTCAGTAGATAAATCGTACTCAAGTTCAGTAAAAATTGCCAAATGTGGACCTTGACTTATTACACTGGGTAAAATATCCGGATTACCGATTAAACTAGCTGCACCTTCCTGCGTCACAGGAAACGCAGATACATTTGTTACTTTAGCTTTGATACCTCCAAATTCTTCACGTTTCACAGTTGAAGGTGTAATTTGCAACTCCATACCTGGTTTTATTTTCTTACCATCATTTACAGGTAGAAATGTAAGATTAACTAACTTGGCATTTGATTTTTGTGCGGCAATGCTACCAACTGCCACACCTGGTTCTAACTGTTGTCCAGGCTTAGCAGTAATTTCTAAAATTCTACCACTGTAATTACTAAGTATTTTACTGCTATTTTGTAACTGTAATTCCAATTGAGCAATTAGGCGTGAGGTTTCCTGAATTTCTTGAATACGGTTAGTATTAGTCGTGAAATCCTGTTCTTTTTGTGTTGCTTGATGGCTATTCAACGCTTTTAATTGTGCTTTGAACTCGTTTACTTGATTGACATTCCGAAGATATTCGCTTTGAGCTTCGGCTTCTTTAACTTCTAGTTGGTTTAACTGCGATTCTGCTTCGTTGATTTGCGCTTAGGCATTAATATATTCTTGCTGTGCTTGGAGTACCGTATCTTGAGGAACAGCCCCTTCTTTTAACAAAGACTTGCGATCGCTCCAGCGCTTCTGTAAGGTAGGTTGTAATTGGCGTAACGTTTGTAAGCGTTGACGAAGATTTTCTCGCTCTTTTTTAAGTACATCTAATCCTTTTTCTCGCAGTACGGGAGTCAAGGCTTGCACTGTTTGGAGACTTTGTTGTAAAGTTCGTCGTTGTTGCTCTAGAGCATCTTTTTCCAAGTTAAAACGTTGCATCTGGACTACGCTTGCTGTTTGGTATTGGATTGGCAGTTGCACGAGCTTTTCGCAGGAAAGTTGCAATTGCTTGCGTAATTCAGATTGGTCAATTGTGGCGATAACTTCACCTTTTTTTATCGTATCGCCGACTTGCACTTTGAGTTCAAGGATGCGTCCGGGATTGGATGCTTGGACTGTGACAACCTGACTCGGATAAATTAGCACTCCTCGACCTGAGACAATAATTGGGATGCGTCCGACTATACTCCATGCAGTACCAGGCGCCACCAAAGAACCAAGAGCAAATAATGAAAACCAGCGCTTGGGATTGGTTATTTTGATTAACTGGTCAAGTTGTTCTGGAGAAGCCACCTTGTTTAGGGCTTCTTTGCGAAATAAATTATTTTTCTGTGTATTTTGCTGCATTAACATTTCATTTACCCTCGATTTTTATTTCAGAAGAAGAGGCATTAAAGCAGCAGATTCAAGCAAGTTATAAAGTCCCAGTCGCAGGGATTTTACCTGTTTGTGAAGAGATGTTTCATTTGGGAAGCAGTGATATTTTTTGCTTGCGCTATCCAGAGCATTCTTGGACGAAAACCGTCAGTACGATAGCCCAACACCTCAGCGAAAGTAACAAGCTGATAAATCAGCCATTTCAACGAGCGAAAAGGCGCGATCGCGTTATCAATCTTGCCAAAGACTTTGCTAACTCTGAACGCTTGCAAAGCTTGGATTGGCAGGTGGAAGCGATTTTAGACGAGCAAATTTCTGAGATGATTCAACAAGCCGAATCTGAAGTCAAAAATCCCATTCGCAATCAACTGCTACGCAGTCTCTTAGCTCGTCGCCTCTGTTATTATCTCAAATCTAGGAACACCTAATTATGATTTAACCATCACCTCAAGACTTCAGTAATTTGCTCGGTTGGCGATCGCTCAAGGGAGCGCGAACCGAATTATTACCAGAGCATTTCCAACAGGCTGCACGAGTGAGTAAATCAATACCCCTGTCACAACAACGCTGGCAAGTTTATCTCTGCGCTTTAGCAGTTTCCAGATTTGAACAATGGTTAAAAGAACGCGCTCCTGATTTGGATATCCAAACTGATTTTGCCTCCATTCGCCAACCTGCATACGCAAATGTGCCACCTGCGGCTTGTAACATCCGTGTTGGTGAATTTAAAATCTGCCTGATAACTTCCAGCAATTTAACCGACCAACATAGCGTCCCTTTCGCAGCCTTAGACATCCCTAATTTTGCGGCTCATTTCTACGTGTTGATGCAAGTTGAGGAAGAAGAGCAGCAGGTTGCTGTATCTGGCTTTATGAGTTACGAGCAGTATCATCGCTATCAAGCAGCAGCACGATTACAAATAGATGCAGATTGGACATACACTCTACCCTCATCTTGATTTAACCCAGACTCAAATGCCTTATTGCTAAATCTGCGCTGTCTGCAAGCAGATGCAATTAAATTACTAGCAATTAAACCGACTACCCAAACTGATACAGCCGTAGCATTGCAGCAAAAGTTAACCAAGTTGGGAACCCAACTTCAAAGCCAGTATCCTTGGCAGATATTAACACTCAAACAAGCTACAACATTACTAAGTAATCCCGACTTAGTTAACTTGGCGTACAAACGTGCAATTGGTTCTTCTGTGGAACCTTTAATTCAAGTCAGTTTGTGGTTACGCGATCGCATCGATTCCTTAGCTCAGGAATTGGGGTGGATATTAATGCCACTGCCAATAGTGTCAGGAATGCGATCGCTACGAGAAGAGTTTGACCACATTCGCGCCGGATTGGAACAGCAGGGAGTTCACATTCCCTTAGCAGCGCGGGGTGCTTACCGCAACTTGGAATCAGAACGAGGGAGTTTGCGGATGTATGTAATTATGTGGCTGCTATCAGAAACTACCCAAAAAGCTGAATGGATGCTATATTTTTCATCTAAAAGTTCATCAATTCGAGCAAATCTGTTTGTTCGATTTATCTTAGGGACAAGGGCAAAGCCTGAACGTACAGGTCAATTATCCAAATGCTCTCACCCAACTTTATCAAGAGTGGCAACGCGCATATTTAAGCTTTTATCAGTCTGAACAGATGCGAGGACGCACCGTTGGTGGTGGCGTTGCAACTATTACAGTAGATTGGCACGCAGAACTTGTAAAGGCAGAGAGCAAGTTGATATATGAGTTTCATCGCTGGTTGCGTAGTGCAGAATTATATGAAATTCGTGCAGCTATCGCCCAAGCGAGTCAGGAACTTGTAAAAGCGAATCAGGGAACGATAGAGACAGTCAAAGTTTTTTTTACTTGTGCGTCCGTTGAATTAGGCCGTTGCAACCCTTAATTGATTTCTCCATCCCTCCCGACCAGATTTATACCAAAATTCCAGCTTGGAAATTCCTCGAAAACTCTGATAACAATAAGTTTCCCTTAATTTCCAAACAAGTAGTTTTAATCGTCTCAGGAAACGACCCACGTTTAGGAATGGCACCCGGACAGCCGGACTACTCGCCAGCCCCCTCGGCAATGAACTATTGGACGCAGCAATCATCGTTGATTGGTGGTGAATCTTTGGCATACATGATTCATCATTTTCTGACACAGCGGTTGGTGATTCCTATCCCTGATATTTGGATGATTGGGGTAGCAATTATTTTTAGCAAAATTGCAGTATTTGCACTCAAAAAACAGTCGTATTTAAGTGCCAAACTGCGCTTGCAAATCATTATCGCTTCTTTAGGTGCAGTTACCGCCTACGGGATTGCAGCGTTGCAACTTTATATATCTGCGGCAGTTTTGCTTCCTTGGTTTTTGCCTTCATCAATTTTCTTAGCTTACGTTTTATTTGCTACTCAAAGAAAACATCATGCGTAATTTCCAACAATCTTTATTTAGCTTGACACTTCTTCCTGTTGTTATCGCATCTGGTGGTATCAACGACTGGGGATTAGGGATTGGGAACTGGGAAGATTTGAATAAACATTCAGACTCCAACCGAATGGCACTAAGTTAATCGCAAAACCCTGATATAACTGGCTTTTTGAGTGTGGGAGGAAAGATTTCTTCTCCATCCTCCCACACCTTGCCCTGAGAAGGCTTCAGCTTTTCTTAGTGCCATTCGACTCCAACCAAATCTTAAAAGAATTTCTTCCCCAGTCCCCAGTCTCCAGTCCCAAATATCTAGACAAATCGTCGCTCAAAATACATTGATTGGTTATATAGCCTCATTGTGGGGACGCAGACCGCAAAGACCGTTGGGTGCGCGTAGTGGTATCTGTCCGATATCACCAGGTTTAGTTGAGACATACATTGTTTGGAGCGATCGCCCATTATTTTTATGGTACAGTCCAGGGAAAACCGAAACCGTGCAATTAGTTGTGCGTGAGGAAGCAACAGACAAAGAAGTGTGGAGGCAAACCGTTAACCTCGCACAGCAAAAAGTTTTTTATGGTGGTGAAAAATCTCTCGAACCTGGGAAGCTCTACCAATGGCAACTATTGGGACGTGATAACTTGAACGTCACTTTACCCTCTACATTTCAAATTATGGCAGCAGGCGATCGCTATATACAGCGAATCGCCACAACGTATTTATTCATTTATGGTTATTCTGTAGCAATTATGACATCTGATGCTTTAATTACAGCGATCGCTTGTTTTCCCTCTTGAAGTTGGAGATGCTCTACCGAGTCCTTGGTAATAATTGCAGTTATTTCTACCCCAGGCACAATTTCTAATATGACCTCAGAGTTGACTGCTCCTTGATGAATTGCCTTAATAGTTCCTTTTAAAGAATTACGAGCGCTAATTTCCATATTTTGATACTCCTGGTTAGAAACTAATTTTGAACTTAGTAATACTAACAACAATCAGATTGTTGGATTATCCTCATTTAGTAGGATGCTATATTCTGCCTTATAACATAAAACAGTTTGCAAATAAATCAAGTACAAAATGCAGGAATCACGCATCAGACATAAACAGTTTCTCCCTCCTGCGTCGTGCCTCAAATCCCATAGCTTTGTACTTCATGCAAGAGAAAACTGCTCTATTACTTATAGGAATCCGATTTGATTTGTGAAAAAATCTACGTATATGTAGGGTGGGCACTGCCCACCAGATCGGAGTTTCGTAAGGCATAGCCCTACCTACGTGTATTTCAGAAATCAAGTATGAATCCTATAGTTACAGTTTGCCAAGAGTAAGAGCGCAATCATTTTAACACAAGGACTTCAACACTTTGCCATAGCTCAAGTCCTCTCTCAAAAGTCCGTTCCGTCGATCGGACTTGCTGTCACGTGAGCGTGAGTTTAGACCAGATTCTTCGCTTGGCAGCTTAGACCACCAGTTGCAGCTTTTTGATGGTTAGCCCAGGAGTTTAATTTCTGGGTCAATTTCTGCAAAAGTTAAGTTATGCCAAATTGCCAGAACTTGGCAGTCTAGTGGCAATCTTAGTGGTCAAAATTAAAGCTTTGAATTATTGAAAATGGTGGCTTTATTTCCGTCGTGCTGTACTAGCCTTTGCTTCCCTAAGCCACTCTTGAACCTTTTGATAAGAACTCTGATCGCCTTGAGCTTTGAATAGTTTTAGTCCCATTTGCCAATCAGCGATTGCACCTTGCTGATCGCCCAAGTTTTGTCGAGCTAATCCTCGATTGGCATATCCTCTGGGATTTTTGGGTTCTAGGCGAATTATTTGTGTGTAGTCAGTGATTGCACCTTGGTAGTCTTTGCGCTCATAACGGGCGTTTCCCCGCGCAATATAAACCTTGATGTCATTAGGATGTAACTGAACTGCTTCATCGTAAGTAGTCATGTCTACAGATGAAGTTGGCGAATTGGATGAACCAGATTCAGGATGATAAAGTTGAGTCTGATTTGGTTTGACAAGGGAACCAGGGGCAAATGGATTACTCACCCGCTTGCGATGCTGGAAATTAATATAAGCTTGAGGACATTGTTTTAAAACTGCTTGAGACAGCGCCAAGGCAACTGGATTCCCTGAGCCAAACGCTTCATCATCATCAAGAAGTAATAGATATCGAAATGATTGTTGATCTGGCTTTTGTTGACCAGCCATGACTGCACAAGTCTTTGTTGCTATCTGTTGAATATTTATTTGAGCTTGAGCAACTTCTGTATAAAGAGTTACATTACTCACGCCACCAATCCAGCTAAGTCCCATTATTAAATGTGTAATTTTCATCTTTTCGGTTTTGTTGTAATCTGGCTATAGCGTTTCTCGTTTTAGTGAGGTACATCTGGTTGAGACAAGGGGCTAAAGACGCTTAGGAACAGCGCAGAAATAACTTACTTATTTATTAAAGGGGAAGATAGAGTTATACCATTCTGAGGTATAATCCGATAATTCTAGTATCCATGAAATTCAGCCCGATCTTGGCAGACGCTTGAAAGTTCTTTATCACTCATCTTAATACCCAAAGGGTATTTGTTTTCGTCAAGAGTAGCTTGAATTTTCATTCCTTTTTTGGTAGTGGTGTTACCAATGAGGTTAATAACTACTTCTCTACTTGTAAGGCTTATCACCCAGATATCATCATCACAGAAGCACAAAAACTCTATCCCCAGATTCTGACCAAAATTCGGTTTAGACTTGTACCCAAGCCCACAAATAACTGAAAAGGCAACCCTTGGTAAAACCGGATTTGTCCCAGTAGCAACTCGATAAGTAATTGAACGGTCAAACGCTTGGATGGAACGGTGTAAGAGTTTGGTCAAAAACTTTGAAAAAACCCTCAATCATGCCACCGCAAAGCTCAACCTTTGTTCATTAGACTGATGCTCAAACGTCTAGCTAACGAATAGATCCCAAATGGGTTCTAAAATGAAAAGTTGGCTGTTGTACCGAATAATATTCAACTATAACCTCAGAGTGATGTTTTATTAAAAAAATTGAGGCATGTTTACTTTGGGTCGTCAAGGTATTTAGTGCATCTAGCTTTTAAAAAAGTACGCCAATCTTCGACCTATTAATCTAAATTTTGCTGCTCTGGGTAACAAGATTTGTTAACAACTAAAGGAAACACCTGCTATGTCATCCCAAGCTGAAGAATTTACTATTGGTGTTGAAGAGGAATATCAAATTATCAACCCTGTGACACGGCACTTGAGTTCGCGTGTAGAACACGTTCTGCCAAAAGCTGAACAAGTACTTGGTACTGAGGTACAGCCAGAAGTCCAGCGTTCGCAGATAGAAATTGGTACACCCATTTGTAAAACACTTGCAGATGTCAGGAGTGAGCTTGTTCGCTTGCGTAGCGAAGTGATTGCAGCAGCGGCTAAAGATGGGAACCAAATTGCTGCTGCTGGTACACATCCGTTTTCACATTGGGATGAACAGCAAATCACGCCCAAAGAACGTTATCAAGCGCTGATGCGAGATTATCAACAACTTACTCGCGAACTAGTCATCTTTGGCTGTCACGTGCATGTAGGAATTAGCGATCGCGCTCATGCTATCAGCGTCATGAACCGTGCCCGTGTATGGCTTTCCCCACTCTTAGCACTAGCAGCATCCTCGCCTTTCTGGTTAGGTACAGATACAGGCTATGCCAGCTATCGTACCGAGATTTGGAGCCAATGGCCGCTATCTGGAGTACCACTGGTTTTCGAGTCTTTTGAAGAGTACGAAGCACTTGTAAAAGCTTTGGTGGCAACTAAAACTGTAGAAGAAGCAACGAAGATTTATTGGGATGTACGTTTGTCAGAGCGTTTCCCAACAATAGAGTTTCGCCTCACCGATGTTTGTCAGACAGTAGACGAAGCGGTAATGATAGCTGGGCTTATACGCGCTCTCGCGAGGACTTGTTATCAACAAGCGCTCAACAATGAACCTTTTGTGAATGCGCGCCACGAACTGATACGTGCTGCTCAGTGGCGTGCTGCACGCTATGGATTAGATGATGATTTAATCGACCTTGTTGCAATTAAAACTGTTCCCGGGCGCGAACTGGTTAAGAATTTTCTGAATTTTCTTCGTCCATCGCTTGAAGAGTATGGAGAATGGGATGAAGTTTCCTCTCTTGTACAGCAAACGATCCAGCAAGGGAACGGGGCAACACGGCAGCGTGAAGTTTACAAACGAACCGGAAGCTTGGAGGATGTTGTCGATTTAATTGTCCGAGACACAGCAAAAGGGATAGCGTCAGTGTAGGAGATAGGAATTTAAATGCACACCCACAGCACGAAAGATGTCTTTTTGTAAATCAGTAGAGCGATTGAGACAATCAAGTCCATTTGATGGATGTACTTGCTGCTATCTGAAGTGAGATTATTAGTTTAAAAGCTTTTAATTCAAAAGTTGTAAACCATTTATGACAAGATTACCAATTGTTCGTCAGATCCTCTTAGACTCAGATAGCGGATTAGTACCATATCTAAATCAACAATTGCTCTCCACAGAATTTTCACATTTTAAATCCCAGTTTGGTTTTCATGTAGATGAATATTCTACGCAAGTTATCTCTAATAATAATTTAGTAGAAATACAAACGATACTTTCGTTGACTCTGAATTTATTAATTGTTGTGGATAGCCAAGCCCAGCAAGATGAAGCAACGCTACACGCCTTAGAATTTCAAGAATTGCTAGATACACAAATCATCATTTGGAGTCAGAACAACCAAAAATTACTCAAACCAATTTCAGAAATCAAAGGAACGCTCAGCGAATTGTCAGAAATACCTTACCTCGGAGGGTATCTTCCAGGTTTTGAAATTAGGAGTCGATTTTATCTAACCTACAATGCTGGAGTATTACAGCACTATAAGTCTAATAAGTTAACTTCTTCGCCTGAATCTTCAAGCTATAGTCCAGGTGAACGCACACCCGTAAGTGGACAATACGAACTCATTGATGCTAATGGAGAAGGCACAGGGTTGGAGGTAACATCAACGGCTGGAAATCCTTTTCCTCCGACAAGCAAACCGAACCAATTTTATCGGTTAGTTAACCCCACTGTTCACAAAAATCATTGAGGAGAGTGTCTGGTGCAGGGATAAGTTATTGGTTACAGATAGCACCTTTGCCTAGATGCTTGTTCTCAGTATTGAAATTTAATACTCTGCCTCAATTTGATAAAGAGCAGGGTTAGCTTCAATTGGTAATTGTTGTTCAAAAATCTCATGTTGAGAAATACGTTTAGAAAAAGCTGCTTGCCAAGTTGATTCACTAGACCACTTTGCAATATTAATAAATTGAAATCGCGCTGTAGGTAAAAGACTGCGATGTAGCTTTGTCTCAATGAACCCAGGCTCATTTTTCATCAGTTCGGCAGTTTGATGCCATTTAGCAACAAATTCATCCTCCATACCTTGAGGTATACAAAAGACATTGATTAGTACCACAGTTGAATCCATAAAGGCTTTTTCCTAAAGTCTGTTGTGCTAGACAATAACATTGAACAACATATGAATAATATATCTTTGGTAGGATTCTCGTTAAATAAAATGCTGCTCATTTACAGAAATCATTAACCCAGATATCATGCCCCGGCTCAATCCTTCTCTACTCCTAGAAATCTTATATTGGGACAGTTAAGGGAACTCCATTATCTTTGGGTTTCAATTTGAGAATAAATGGAACAGCTTTTAATACCCAATCAGACACAGGTGTGTAATTAGCAGCTTCTTCTCCAAAGCTAATAGAGAGCATATCTGTATGAATAATCCCTGGGTTAAGTGGGATAGCTGCCATACCAGTCGGTAATTCTTGTGCTAGAGAACGAGTTAATCCTTCTATTGCCCACTTGGAAGCACAGTATGGTGCAACTTGGGGTGAAGTAGAGCGTCCCCAACCAGAACTAAAGTTGACAAGAATACCATGCTTTTTTTTCACCATTGCTGGCACGAAATGGCGAATTACATTCACTACTCCTTTAATATTGATATCAATTAATTTGGAAAATTCTTCAGATGGTATCTCCCACAAAGGTGCTGGATAATTAATAATTGCCGCGTTATTTATTACTATATCTGGCGGTTGATATTTGTTGAGTACGTGTTTTGCCCATTTTTCTACTTGTATCTCATTTGCTACATCTACAGATGTAAAATCGTTGGGCGTACCAAACTTCTGGCTTAGTTTATCAATAGCATCTGATGAACGGGCGCAACCAATTACCGTATGCCCTTCTTGAATAAAACCCTCAGTCATGGCATAACCTAAACCTTGACTTATCCCTGTAATTAAGATTAGCTTGGTCATACTTTCCTAAAATCTAGTATCAATATTTTGAAATAACGGTAAGCTGTTCCACAGATAAGAATATTGACGAAAAATCGGATAAATTTTTAAATGCCGAAATCCTCGCCATTAAAGGATTCTTATACTTTAGATGGCTTTGCCCTGAAAAAATATCCCACTATTTATAGTTAACAGTCAACAGGAGCCAGTGCGTTGGCCGGGTTAAAAAGCTTGTTCGCGTAGCGTCTCCGATAGGAGAAGCAACTGGCTCTCAACAGTATTAGCATTAAATTACGTTGGAACTGCTGTAAATTGACTCACCATCTCTGATGTCCGATCGAGCCATAACCGATTAATAGCATTATAAACGTAGAATGATTGGCGATCGCCTCCACAATGTTTGCCAAGTCACCGTTAACAGCACGTGTCCCTAATCCATTAGTAGAGCATTCAATTTGTCTTAGGCTTTTTGAGAAAGCGATCGCGGATTTTGTTCATTGACTCTAGTCAAAACGATCGAGTCCAAGTGGGACAGTAGTGTTTTTGATTAGCATTAAGTTCAACGAGTTAGAGTCTATCAGAAAACCACAATAGAATCTAAAGCTTTGAAGCTACAGGATGTAGTTTATGTAAATTTTTTAGGCAAATTTTTAGATCCTAATTATATCAGAAAAAGTCAAGTTAAATTTTTACATAACAATATCTTGGTTTTTAGTAAGTCTTTGATTAGCAAAATAAACTTGTGACAATTTTTACCTATGATTAAACTTTGCTTAAACTGACGAGCTTAAGATGTGGTCGTTTCAGTTATTTGAAAACTTGTCTCTTTGTTGTTCAAATTAAATAATTGAATATTTCTCGTTATTACTGTAATTAACAGTGATAATTCTCTGATTTGAAAAGTATAAAATAAATTACTTAATTAGTAACAGACTAATTAGTAGTTACCAGTATGTATCGCTTGCAGAAGTTGTTCGTGAGGAAAGCAAAAGATGAAATTGGTTCCACAATTAGTGCTTGCTGCTGCTAGTTTGACTATAAGTTTTGCAACCCTAGATGCAAAATCTGTATCTGCTGCAATTATTAACTATACTTTCAGCGTTGATAGTCCGACCACTAAGGGAAATGGCTTTTTCAGTTTTGATGATTCAACTTTCAGTGAAGAAAATCCCGTAGCGGTTAAGTCTCTTAATTTCAGATTTGATGGTGATTCTACTATTTACACCGAACAAGATGATATTAATTATCCAGACTTTCCCCTCGTATATTCAACGTTGTTTTCCTCAGGAAAAAGCTCTTTAGGATTGGACTATACATTCAACGACAAAACTAATCCTTCCAGTTCCATCCGCTACGAAATTATTGGTGAGGATTTTACACTTTTCTCTACAACTTCAACATCTGGAGAAGTAGTTTCAGGTACCGTTTCTTATACAAGAGTACCTGAACCGATAACTTTAGCTGGCAGTTTATTGGCTTGTGGCCTTGGTTTGATGATGAATAAAAAGCTAATTTCTGTCAAAAAGGTTAAAGCTTAATATTTGCCGTCGTTAGTCATTGGTCATTAGATAAATGACAAATCATTGGTTAATTCAGGAGTAAAAAAATGGTAGATAATTATAATATTGAGCGGTTCTTGCAAAGTCGAATCAAACGACGCAACTTAATTATCGGGGCGGGAGCATTGAGTGGTTTTGCGATCGCTAACCAATTTTCTCAGCAAAGGGCGATCGCTAAAAGTAGATTTTCCAATTATCCTTTCACTTTGGGTGTAACGTCGGGTGAACCCTATCCCACAAGCGTAGTAATTTGGACTCGTCTGGCTCCCGAACCCTTAAATGGAGGTGGAATGCCATCTGTAAATGTGCCAATTCGCTGGGAAATAGCTACCGATTCCAATATGAGGCGCATCGTCTCTAAAGGTACGGTATTGGCAACCCCACAACTAGCTCACTCGGTTCGAGTTGTGGTAGAAGGACTGCAACCTGATACTTGGTATTGGTATCGATTTAATGTTGGTGAAGATGCTAGCCCGATTGGTCGCACTCGTACAGCTCCTTTGGCAAATAGCTACTTGAGTAAATTGAACTTTGCTCTTGTTTCTTGCCAGAACTATCAGCAAGGGTATTATACAGCTTACAAATATCTGGCTAAGGACGACCTCGATTTGGTAGTCCATGTTGGTGACTACATTTACGAAGGGGGAATTTCAGCAACAGCAGTCAGACCGCATAACAGTCCAGAAATTTTGACATTAGAAGATTACCGCAACCGTCACGCCCTCTATAAAACCGATGCTAATCTGCAAGCGGCTCATTTAGCGTTTCCCTGGATTGTTACTTGGGACGATCACGAGGTGGAAAATAACTATGCTAATGATATTTCAGAAGTCGATAACGAACCAGACCAAGACCCCAAAGTTTTTCTACAGCGCCGCGCAGCTGCTTATCAAGCTTACTACGAGCATATGCCACTCAGACCCTTCTCAAAGCCCAAAGGCCCAGATATGCAACTGTTCCGTCGGCTTAATTTTGGGAATTTGGCAACCTTCCATGTCTTAGATACTCGTCAGTATCGTACAGATCAGCCTTGTGGTGATGGTACTAAAGAACGATGTCCAGCGAATTTTGATCCCAAAGCAACGATTACTGGCAAGCGTCAGGAAGACTGGCTATATGATGGTTTAAATAAATCGCAGACTAAGTGGAATATTATTGCTCAACAGGTTGTAGTTGCTCAGATTGACAGCCAGCCAGGAGAAGGTGGAACTTACGGTATGGATAAGTGGGATGGGTATTTGGCTTCCCGCGATCGCTTGATGCATTTTCTAGAACACCGCAAACCATCAAATCCAGTCGTCTTATCGGGCGATATTCATTCCAACTGGGCAATGAATTTAAAGGCTGACTTTAATAAACCAGAATCTACTACCGTGGGGAGTGAATTTGTTTGTACCTCAATTAGTTCTGGTGGAGATGGTGCAGACAGCAGTCCCACAGTTGAAGCTTACTTACCCGATAACCCACACATTAAGTTCTACAACGGTCAACGGGGATATGTTCGCTGTTCGGTAACTCCCACAACTTGGAAGACAGACTATCTGGTTGCGTCAAAGGTTACAACCCCAGATGGCACGATTAGTAAACGCGCTTCATTTGTGGTTGAAAACGGTCATCCAGAAATACAACCAGGCTAATTTTTCAATTCTCAGGTATCGACACTAAACAATTTGATACCATTTCACGAAATACTTGATAGGTAGGGGTGTACAGTTGTACGCCCCTACTATTTATGTGTTGTAAAGTTTTTTAATTTGATAAGTAATCAAGCGAACTTGAATAACAGCGATCGCACTTACAGCCGCCATATTTTTCTTAAACTTTGTAAACAATCTTCTTGCCGCTGCTTAATAACTTCTGGAGTCCATTCAGATTGCTGTAAAACTTGGGTTGTCAGCACAAAAGGACTAACCCCTTTTTTGCCAAGAAAATACTTCTCTTTCTTTTTATCAAAATCGTAGTTTTGCGCTTCAGCATTTTTGTTTCGAGAAAGCAGCGCTAAATTACCTATGCGATGCACTTCGTAAAACAGCTAGAAGAACTGTGAGTGTTGTCAAACGTTGCTGTCCATCAACTACGTCAGCTTTAGGAGCATCTTCACTCTTAATTAAAACTATACTTCCCAAAAAATAAGGGTTAGTATCAGCTATGACTTCTGAATCATTCCCTAAAAAAGATAACAAATCATTTAACAAGTCACTTGCTTGGTCTTTTGTCCACGCATAAGGACGCTGATAAGCCGGGATGAAAAATGCAAAGTCATTACTAAAAACCTTAAATAGTGCTTTTTCTGTGGCGTGAATGGCTACTGGCATAAAACTTTAAGTAATATCTAAGTATAATGTGATGCTATATACTCTAATCAAACGCAGTTTAACTCACAAATTATGCGATCGCCACAAGTTACAGATAGTCTGCTAAATATAGAATATACCCATGTCGGGGTAGCCTCTTTTTTAGAAAATCGCTGTAAATTCAGTGCGTATAAATGTTGTATAAATATTATTATTAACTTCTGCCAAAAACTGCCTCTTCCCAGGTTCCAGATCAAATTTTTCCGGATGGCTAAAAATATAACTGAATAATTACTCTACACTAAATATGCATAGCTAAAACTTATGGACTTACCCCAGCGCGTATCAGTACGCTACAAAGACACGTCCTACAACACCAATGAAATCCGTTTAAGAACTTTTCGGCTTGGGTTGCAGATATGGGATGAACAAACTAAACCGAGAAAAACAGAGCTTTATGAGTTTATATTCTCTTGTTTGAAACAAGTTGACCGTCAAGATCGTTTTATGTTTTCTCTGCTGTTTCTAGAATTAACAGACCTCATACGCAATTCTACCTTGGAGAGAGGAAGCAAAGAGGTTCTAATTAAGACAGCTTTTAGGGAGTTTGCTTATGCATTAACAGACTTTGAAGATATTGCCAAATAGTAGAGGTTAGGCATGGAAAAAAGAGGACAAGGAGAATAACTCCTAACTCCTCACTCTACACTCACAATCACAAATGACCGAATAATTACTAATTCGTAATTTAGGTTTAAAGTTTTAATAAGTTATACGATTATCAATTACATTTCACAAACAGAATTATCCAAATTTCTCAATAACTTAAAAAATAAACAATCAATATTAACATCAAGGGTTCCCAGATGGAGTTAATTAGTTTCTGAAAGCTAATTCCGGGCTAGGTTTGCTGACAATAGACGCGTTGGGTGTGGTTTTGCGTCCCGAGCAGCGATCGCTTGTTTGTTGTTTAACATTCACCAAAAGACCCAATTATAATAAAAATAGCGATCGACAGCTTTAATCAGGGAATTATAAGCATCGAAAATCTGGCTACTTGCTGGTAATTTTTACAAAAATTTTCACAAAAAAATCCGAAAAGCAACAAACTAAACTTGTAGCTTTATGATGCGATCCACCCGAATGTATAGTAAAGGTTTGCAATTAAGTAGGGTATCTTCTGCCAAACACTCTTCGGATTGCAACATCATCAATAAGCGCCATCAACTTTTTTGCACAGGAGTTAAGCTATGACGCCGCGACTGACTCAAGAGGAATTAACACAAATAGTCACTGAAGTAGAAAGTCTGCAAACGCGTCGAGAAGGGGAATTAGACCAACAGCAGGTTAAAGAAATTTTACAGGAGATGAATTTGTCTCCAGATTTATTAGACCAAGCAGTAATTCAGTTAAATCGTCGTCAAGCACTGTCAGTGCAGAAACGCCGGAATCGATGGATTACCTCTGGAGTAGTAGCACTCTTAGCGGTGGTGAGTGCATCTACAATATTTGTGATGCAGCAACATAATTCTGCACTCTCTCGTGTTTCTGCTCAACAAGACCGCATCACTTTAGCACAAAATAATAATAGCAATATAAAAATAATTTCCCGCCAAACCAATCCAGAAATTTTTTACCGTGTCACTTTGAAGGATGCACCCTTAGGTCAAAAGCTGGCTCTGTCTTGTAATTGGATTGACCCAAACGGTCAAATTGTCAAGCAAAACAGCTATCAAACCCGCGCAATCAATATTTCTGTTTGGAATACCCAGTGTCGCTACACGATTAATTCAGCTGCAACCGTTGGCAAATGGCAGGTACAAATGTTTTTAGAAGGTCGTAAAATTAGCGATCGAACTTTTGAAGTCAATTAGTCCTATATGGACAACATCCCACGTCATTTTCTTGGGTATTGGGGCTACGGCGCTCAACATCAGTTGGAAGCGCTGTTAACTGGTATTGTGGAAAACCTCTCTCCAAACCTCTCCCCTACAAGGGGAGAGGCTTTGAATTTTTTCCTAGCAAAGAAGGGGTTTGGTCTGGTTTTTACAGATGACTTGAAAAGTCAGTTCTCTCAACAAGAAAATCATCTGATTCCCATCTGGAATGTTGTTTATATCGGACTGGATAGAAATTATTCACTGTTACAAAATCAAATTGCTGGTGTTTCGGCGTCAGGAATATTCACTTCGCTTGATGCTTGGGTAAGTCTAGAAGAAAATAATTGCCTAATTTTGGGCAGAGAACCTTTCGGAAAGATGCCTTTGTATTGGACTGTGCAAGGACAAGTCATCTGGTTTGCAACCCAACTGCAACTACTCTTACCACTGCAACAAGCAGAAGTTAGCATTCCTGGCTTATACGGCTATAGCTGTTTTTCCTACGTTCCAACACCTTTAACTCCGGTGAGGAAAGTGTTTGGAGTTCCGGCGGGGACTGAATTGGTTTGGCAGAGTAATTGTGAATTCGGTATCCTTCAAACACCTATATCTCAAAACATCAATTCGTGGCGACAAGACCCAGAACAGCTAACAGATGAAGCTAGGGCAATTGACGAATTGCAAATCCTGCTGAAAAATTCCATTGAGCAACAAATTGCCGATTTAAAGGATGAGCCTGTTGGGGTGTTTCTCTCTGGCGGACTTGATTCTTCAATTGTGGCGGCGCTACTGGTACAAGCAGGGGTGAAAGTCCGCGCCTACACCTTAGATTTCGGTGATGCAGGCATTCCAGAATATCCCTATGCCGAACAAGTCGCCCAATTTCTGAAAATTCCTTTAGTAAAAGTGGCAGCAACGCCAAACCAGATCGAAAATGCCTTAATTCCTACGGTGGAAGCGTTGGATTTACCTTTTGGAGATGGGGTGTGTGTTCCGTTGTATCTCTTATCTCAAAGAGCTAGTCAAGAAACCCAGGTAATTTTTAATGGGGAAGGTGGAGATCAATTATTTGCTGGTTGGACGAATAAACCTTTAATTGCCGCAGGTGTTTATCAGTCAGAAAATCCCGGTGGAGAGGAAACTTTTATCCAGCAATATCTCCGCACTTTTCATCGTCTTTGGGGATACGAATCTCAAGTTTATCAGCCAGAAATATACACCGAGATAAAAAATTTAGATCCTGAAGATTGGCTGTTGGCGGCTCTAGATGTTACTGAGTGTCCATCTTTGCTGCATCGCCTCCGTCGTGCCAGTTTGATGCTCAAAGGAGCGCAGAATATTCATCCGCGTGCTACTGCTTTGGGGTTTGCTCATGGAT
This sequence comes from Nostoc sp. S4, assembly GCA_029379225.1. Taxonomy (GTDB): domain Bacteria; phylum Cyanobacteriota; class Cyanobacteriia; order Cyanobacteriales; family Nostocaceae; genus Nostoc. The sequence goes on from JAQYWR010000033.1 coordinate 20,977, forward strand.
TGTGGGTGCGATCGCCTTTTTGTAACCTAGATTTAGCACAGTGGACATTTTGTTTGTCTGGAGAACTTTGCTTACAGGGAGCTTGTGAAAAATATATCCTTAAACGTGCTGGAGAAAATTGGCTACCGCCGGAAATTGTCTGGCGACAAAAGCGTGGTATGGGAGTTCCTTTAACTTCTTGGTGTTTAAATGATTTTTGGCATCAACTTGGTGTCTGGCTAAATCCACAAATATTGAGTGCTAACAATCATTTTTACCCCGACATCGCCGCTCAAATCGTTGAAGGTAAACTGGGAGCAGCTATTCAAGGTCGTCGGATTGGTGAGATTCTCTGGTTATTGATGATGTGGCAACTTTGGCGATCGCACTTCTTAAATGAAAAACTTAGCAAACAATCTTGGAATCATCCGTTTTGGTTACCTCGTTGGCTATGGAGGAATTACAGAATAATTTTTAATTCTTGATTAATAATTGATACACGTAACAACTCATTTTAAGTTATGGAGAACAAGAAATTTTATGACTTTCAAAATTCTTTTAGTCCCCCATTTTCTTGGGAACAGGCGCAGGAGTTACTGAGTAATTACGGTTCTCCGCTTTATGTTTATGATGGCGATCGCTTACGCCAAACTATTGAATGTATTACTCAGGCTGTCAGCTATCCCCGGACGCTATTTCGCTTTGCCAGCGTGACTAATGGTAACATTGCACTGTTAAAAATTTTTCGCTCGGCTGGGTGGGGACTCCACGCTAATACACCAGGAGATATTTATCTGGGTTTGCAAGCAGGTTTTAATCCGAGCGAGATTGTTTATAGTGGTAGTAATTTAAACCGCACTGAGATGATACAAATTCTCAATTGGGGAGTCACAACTCTCAATTTAGATAGTTTGGATCAATTACAGTTGTGCTGCGAAGTCTTCACTAACAAAATTAGCAAAAGCACGCTAAACCAAAATAATCTCCCTCATCCTCCTCATCCCCCCATCTCCCCACCCCGCTTGGGTTTACGCTTGAATTTGCCAGAAATTACCGGAGATAGCCGCATTGGTGTGCGTCCTGAGGAATTTGGTGAGGCGATCGCTTTAACTGGTGAGGTTGGACTGAAGCTGAGTGGTTTACACTTTTATCGGGGGACAGGAACTAATGCTACAGCAGCTTTCACCGAGGTGATTGATAAAGTGATTGCTACAGCACAACTGTTACCAGATTGGGAATATCTAGATTTTGGTGGTGGCTTTGGCTATCCTTATCGTCACAACAAAGTAGGGTTTGACTGGGAAATATTTGGAAGTGAGTTAACCGAGAGAATTGGGCGTTTAGGAAGGAAAATTGATTTGATAATTGAACCAGGACGAGCTGCGATCGCTGGATGTGCAACTTTGCTTGCTGAAGTTGTTTCTGTAAAATGGCAAGCAGACAAACAAATTCTCGGAGTTGATACCACCGTTGCTAATCTTTCTGTACCTTCAGTACACGGTGGCTACCGAGAAATCACCGCTTGGAAAAAACAACTTCCCATCTCCCCATCTCCCCACTCTTGTACAGACGCGATTAATGAGCCAGCGCGTTGCGGGGGTTCCCACGCCACTTGCTTCAAGTCGGCAAAGCCGCCCAACACAGTGGCTCCCCGTTGTAGCGACTGGCGTCGCGTCTGTACCCACTCCCAATTTACAACTGATGTTTGTGGTAACACAACTTACTCCAGAGATTATTTAGGGAAAAATTGCCAACTCCCAGCATTAGAAATTGGTGATGTTATTGCCATTTTAGATGTGGGTGCTTATGGCTATGCTATGTCATCTCACTTTTTACACCGCCCTAAACCTGCGGAAGTATTGTTAGGAAATGGCAGACACCGCTTAATTCGTCAACGAGAAGACTACAATGTTCTGCTGAAAAATCAAGTGCAGGATGACTAAAGATTTACTATTAATATCTAATCAAACTTATGAAGTGTATTCAATGCGGAACTGATAATAAATTAAAAGACAGAACAGTTAATCAAGGTCGGTGTATAAAATGTAATCATCCGTTTGCTTTTGAACCGACTAGTATGGGTAAAGTTAAAATTACTGACCCGATGTTTGCTAAAGTTTTATCTGATATTTCTGCTAATAATACTTTGTTCTTTACACAAAAACAACTTTTTTATTTTTTTAATTCTCGTCTTGGGACTAAATCCGTTACTTCAATATTTAGTTTGTTGTTAGGTTATTTATTCTTTAGTCTAATAATAGGTTTTACATCGGCTAATTTTACTAGTGGTAATCAAGAAATTATTGCCTTAGTATTATTTATTTTTAACTCATTTTATATTTTCAATATTTTTAAAACTAGCGATTCTAGTAAACTTAGTCCTAAAAATCGCAGAGCTAATGCCAGAGTTTTACAAATTATTGGAATTCTCATTCTCAGTGGGGGAATTTATACCAGTATATTAGTTATAACTTCATTCTATGCCTTTACCTTGAGTGTCCTCATGGGAATGGTATCAATATACTTGGGAACTCAACAGTTACAAAATCCCAAACTATCAACACAGGAATTATTATTTTCTGAAAACGATTTTACCAATTGGGTAAATCGCTGGCAACAAATAAATGGTTTAATTACCAAAATTCTTCCTTCCCCACGGGAAGATAATACCCTCGCTACATTTAATCCTGATGTTACTGCTTACAGTTTTGATAGATTAGTTGTTTGCGATCGCGCTACTATTGCTCAACTATTAATCGCTAATAATTTCCATTTTGAAAATAACTGTGCAATTTTAAGCATCACTGGTTATCCTCAAAGAATTTTTGAAACTATGATGCAAATGCTACATCGCAATCCTGATTTGAAAGTCTATGCGTTCCATGATTGCAGTCCCCAGGGAATCGGTTTAGTTCATCATCTACGCACTAGTCCTAAATGGTTCCAAGATAGCAATATTGTAATTATTGATATTGGACTAACACCACGTCAAATTATTGCTGCTAAGCGGGGAATGTTCATTCAATCCTCTCCAGAATCGGCGCAAACAGCTAAAAAACTAGTAACAGAAATTCGTCAAAACTTATCTGCTGAAGAAATCCAATTTTTGGAATCTGGAAAGTTTGTGGAATTGGAATCTTTCACTCCCCAAAGACTTATTCAAGTTCTACAAAAGAGTATTGCTGGTAGTCAAAATATAGAAAGTGATGACGGTGGCTTGTTTTTAGCCAGCGATACAGGAAATGATATGTATGTTGTTCAAAGTTTTGGTTAATATTATAGTAATTAGCTTTTGGTATATTTTAGCACTAAAACAAGGTGGTGAGTTGGCGATCGCAATTCCGCCAAAGCAGTAACCATCATTGATATAACTTATATTTAACCTTTTCTTAACCAAAAATTAATTTAGTAGTTGTTAACTGATATTAAATTCACTTTTTGCTGCAACATTTGACTATCCCTCCAAAAACCTAAAATTTACAGGAGTTGGAGGGATTACTTCTACTGTTCTAGTGCAAAGCTATGATAACTAACGGGACTGACAAATAAAAAATACCCCTTACTTGCACTCAACAGTCACCAGTCATCAATCACCAACTTCAAATAGTAGTTGTTATTTCTTGCAATTCTTTAAGTGTTTACTATTTAAAATTCTTGCTGTTGATAAACAAGGTAAATAGCTTCTAAAAATATATCCGGTGTTACGGTTGATGGCAACTGTTCTAAATTAATAATAGATTTAACTTGCTCAGCTAACTTTAAAGATAGTGATGCTCTGGCTTTTAATGACATTGCACTACGTCGTTGCAAATATTCACGAATTACAGCAAAATCATCAGGTAATAATTGAGATAAATTGGCATTTTGTAGTAACTCATTATGGAGTATTTTTGCTTGGTCTGAAATTGTGAATGTTGTCGATCCGGTGTTTGGTTCGGCTTGAATCACAATTGTACCAGCAGCTAAATCACCCAAGCGCTTTTCTTGGCTACCTAACATAATTAAAAAAGCGCCAATAAACAAAGTTTCATCAAAGGGTCGTAATAAAGCACGTAATGTTGCTTGTTGTAGCCCGATGAGTCTACCATCATCTCGAACCACGCGAATTTTAGCAATACGTTTACCAGGGGTTTGTCCAAACCATAAAGTTTCAAAAAATACGAAATAGCCAATATAAATTGCAAAGGCGATAAAGAAGACAATTGCTAACAGCCAAAGTCCTATATTTTGAGTATTTGTAATCAAACCTTTGAGAAAATTGGACAGTTGTGTTGAGAAGAAAGCCCAGGTCAAAAAAAACACTGACAAAGTTACACCTAACACTATATAGTCAATCAGCAATGCTAAAGCTCGATTGCCGATTCCTGCTAAAGTGAATTCCAGTTCTACACTTTCTGGAGTCTGGAATGTGATGCGATTAAAAAAGCGCATATCCGAACTAATAAGAAATTAATAAAGTTGAATTCAGGTATTGAGTTAACGAAAATCCTCAGAAGGAGGTTGTCGTAACTGCAAACCCAAACCTTCACGCCGACTACACAAGTCCAAGTATAAAACAGCTTTGAGTGCTTGCCAGAATGGCATCACAAAAGCTCCACCTACTAAGGTACCAATCCAAGAAATAAAATACACAATTGAGTAGATAGTAGAGCCTTGCTCAAGTTTTAAGAGAAATAAGTTGGGTATATAGTTAAATACAAAGACTATTGGAAATGTCACCAAAAAAGCAACTAAAACTACAGCTTGAATACGAAATACTGAGGCTTTAGTTAACTCCCAACTTCTGGCAATACTTTCGGCACCATTAATATTTTCCTCAACAGCTAGGGGAACTTCAGCGACTACCCAACGCGAGTAAAACCAGGTTGTTCCTAGTAGCACAATTAATACCGTTATAATAACTGCCAATGTGCCTATAACTATAATGCGCGAACTACCTAATATCCTTCCTAATGCTACGCCCAGCAAGCCAGCTATCATACCACCAACGAGCGCTAATCCGAAATAAATGAGTGCTAAAGATATTCCTACTTGGAAAGCAACTCTAAAAAATGACCAAAGGCGTGAATCAACATGGCTTCTAGCAGATTGGACACTTTCAGGTTGGTAAACCAATTCTTTAAAAGCCAAACGGGAAATTAATCCAGAAATCACAGCATATTTTGCCCAGCCATAGACTGGGACAAAAATCCACAAGTGAGCGATCGCAGACAGATTAAGATAGGTTGCAAGATGAGAACGATACAATCGCACCCCAGCACTGACAACGTTACCGATACTTAGTGGTTGTATGCGACCGGGAGAGCCAAAATTTTCAGACATAATACCAAATTTACCCTGAAAGTACGGATCTGAATTTGAGGCTATCTTAAGCTAAGTTAAAGTCAGTGTTCCTAAAATTCATGAATATTCAACGTTGGATTGCACGACGAGAACCGAATTGGCAGCGTTTGAATGCCCTATTAAAGCAGGTAGAAAAGAAAGGACTAAAGTCTCTACGGGCAGGCGAAATTAGAGAGTTAGCTAGTTTATATCGTTCAGTAACGGCGGATTTAGCTCGTGCGCGCACTCAGCAAATCAGCAATACTTTGATACAAAGTTTACAATCTTTAACAACTCGTGCTTATACGCAGATTTACCAAGGTTCGCGGCGACAGGAATGGCAGGCAGTTTTAGAATTCTATCGTTGGGGATTACCATCTGTAGTTCAAAAAACATTTGCATATATCGCTTTGGCAATAGCGCTGTTTTTACTGGGTGGAGTAGTGGCTTGGTGGTATTCCTGGCAAAATCCTAGCTTTATGTCCTTGATTGTACCGGAAAACTTGATTACCAAGGTACGAGATGAGCATAAATTGTGGATGGGGTCAATTGTTGGCATTGAACCTTTGGCATCCAGCAGCATTACGATCAATAATCTGTCAGTGTCTTTTGGGGCTGTTGCTGGTGGGATTACAGCTGGGGTATACACAGCTTATTTGATGATATTTAATGGTTTATTAATTGGTGCTGTTGGTACTTTAGTTGCTCAAAATAATTTAGCTTATCCTTTTTGGGCATTTGTATTTGGGCATGGTTCCTTAGAACTGCCGGCGATATTTTTTGCTGGAGGTGCAGGATTTTTATTAGCAAGAGCAATTTTATTTCCTAGCAAATATCGCCGAGGGGATGCACTTAAATTTTATGGTAATCAGGCAGTGCAGTTAGTATTTGGGATTGTACCAATGTTGATGATTGCAGGTGCGATCGAAGGATTTTTTTCGCCTAATCCGAACATTCCCGATTCGATTAAATATTTAGTAGGAATGGGATTATTTGTACTTTTAGTGCTGTATTGTAATCGCAAGCAAACGTGAAAGAATTAATTCACTTTGGGAGAGTGGAGAGTGGGTAGATGAGGGAGCAGTCTTTCTGCTGTGCCCTCCTGCCTCTTTGCATCCCTCATACCCAATGATTATATGAGCGATCGCTCCTTGAGAAAATTTTTATCCATTGATAAGTAGAACGACTAAATTAAACCTAACTTGAGATTATTGGGTTTCGACTGCGCTCAACCCCCTTCTAGTCAGGCTGCCGAGCATTGAGGGAAGTCGAAATACGTCTTCTAAATAATTGTGTCCACCTACTTAATCCCGACAAGGATTTTTACCAGCAGTGATAAATCTTGTGGAAGTTGATAGCGTTTTTGGTCTTGAGTCACCTGACGATTTGCCCGATTATAAATTCCAAAACGCTAGTCTTCACCAGTCCTAACTGATTTAGTCCATTCGTCAAGTGCAATTAATTTAATGGCAAGTTGAGTAAATCCTCTAACTAAATCTAATTGTTTGGCTTCAATGACTGACTAATAAATTTTGAGGCGCTGCAATGTAATAATCAATAGTTGCTTTAAGATATAGGACTTCTCTTTGATTTTTGAACAAGATTAAGTATACATTTATAACCCTTATTTTCTGTTCCCTGTTCCCTATTTCCTGTTCCCTACCCACGCAGAGAATTTCAGAAATCAAATCTGATTACTATATGTTTTGCTTTGTATTCTAAAATCATTCCTAAATCTAAAGTACTTTTAAGCTACTTTTAGGCTTATGATTTGATAACAATTGGACTTGTAGCCAAATCGAATGTTACGAATTCTCTTGATTGATGACAATCCGAACGATCGCCTCCTCGCAATTCGGCAATTGCAACGCGAGTTTTCTGACCTGCAAGTAGAACAAGTTGCCACAGCAGAAGACTTCGCTCAGGCATTGGAGAGGGGGCAATTTAACTTGGTTGTCAGCGATTATCAATTGCGCTGGAGTAATGGTTTAGAAGTGCTACACGCAATTAAAGCTAGGTATCCTAATTGCCCAGTAATTATGTTCACCAATAGCGGCACTCAAGAGATTGCTGTAGAGGCAATGAAGTCTGGATTGGATGACTATGTAATCAAATCTCCGCAGCACCAAGTACGTTTGATAGTAGCAGTGCGCTCGGCACTAGAAAGAGCTAAAACTCGCCAAAAAGCTGCAAATTTAGAAATTCGGTTTGAAACTCTACTCAACCACTTAAACGTTGGTATTTATCGAGCAACTTTCGATGGTTCTTTATTGGAATGCAACCCAGCATTCCTGCGTCTGATTGGATTAGGAACCTTAACCCAAGAGCAAGCAAGTCGGTTCATTGAGTTTTGTTTTCAGCCAGAAGATTATACTCAGTTAATTAATCAACTGCGAGAAAATGGTGAAGTGCGCGATTGCGAAATCCAATTGCGACGAGCTGATGGTAGTTTGATTTGGGTGCGTGTAAGTAAAACCTTCACCCAAATCGATGGCAAAGATATCATTGATGGCTTAGTAGAGGATATTAGCGATCGCAAACGAGTAGAGTTAGAACGAGAGCAACTGCTCGTCAGCGAACAAGCTGCCCGCATGGAAGCTGAGGTTGAAAAGCAAAATTACAGTTTGCTCTCTGAAGCCAGTCAATTGCTAGTATCTTCTCTCGATTACCACGCGACTCTGAGAAAATTAGCAAATTTAGTGGTTCCAATTTTAGCTGATTGCTGTTTGATTGATATTGTTGAGACTAATTTGGCAGTATTTGAGGAGCCGATTGTCGCAGCAACTACTCCTGAAAAAGAAGCACTCTTCCTCCTACTGAGACGGTTTTATTCCACCTCAGCACAAGCTGATTTTGGTGTGAGAAAGGTTTTGCAAACTGGCGAACCAGAATTAGTTACTGATGCAGCCACCAATTCTTTTTTACTAGCGATGCAGGACACAGACACCCAACGGTTGATGCGCCAAATCGACATCCAATCCTATATAATTGTGCCGCTAGTGGCTGGCGATGCCTACAGTGGACGCCTACGCAAGCTAGGAACGATTACTTTGATTACCACCCAAGGAAACCGTCGCTACAGTCAAACTAATTTAAATATGGCTCAAGCCCTGGCTCTGCGCGCAGCTACAGCAATTGATAATGCTCGGCTTTACCAACAAGCAATAGATGCAAATCGGATTAAAGATGAGTTTCTCGCTGTTCTCTCTCACGAAATTAGAACTCCCTTAAATCCGATTTTGGGTTGGGCAAAACTGCTGCGTAGCAACAAGCTAGACCAAAAAAAGACTGCTTTTGCTCTGGAAACCATTGAACGTAATGCTAAATTACAAACTAAACTCATTGAAGACCTACTGGATATTTCCCGCATCTTGCGAGGTAAACTCAGTCTCAATGTTTGCCCAGTTGATTTAGCAACCATTATTCGAGCCGCAATCGAAACAGTACGGCTATCAGCGGAAGCGAAATTGATTCAAATTCACTCCACTCTCGATTCTGATGTTGGTCAAGTATTTGGAGATCCAGGACGCTTGCAACAAATTGTCTGGAATCTTCTCTCCAACGCGATTAAATTTACTCCTGAAAGCGGACAAGTTGAGATTTATTTAGAGCAAATCGATTCTCAAGTTCAAATCAGAGTCAAAGATACAGGCAAAGGAATCAGCCCAGATTTTCTGCCCTATGTATTTGACACCTTCCGTCAAGCTGATAGTGCAACCACTAGAAAATTTGGCGGCTTAGGTTTGGGATTAGCAATTGTGCGTTATTTAGTGGAAATGCATGGCGGAACAGTCTTTGCTCAAAGTTTAGGAGAAGGTCAAGGAGCAACCTTTGTTATCAAGTTGCCGATGATACTTACCGATTCATTTGATAGTAGTAAAGAAAGCGATGCCACTGCTATTAATACTCCAACTCTTGATGGTCTGAAAATCTTAGCTGTAGATGACGATCCCGATTCCCTAGAGTTAGTTAGCTTCGTACTCCAACAGTGTGGAGCCACTGTCATCGCTGTGTCATCAGCAACAGAGGTGCTAAAAATTTTACCACAGTCGAAAGCAGATTTACTCGTCAGCGATGTGGGAATGCCAGAAATGGATGGTTATATGTTACTAAGACAAATTAGGTCAATGAGTCCAGAACAAGGAGGGCAAATTTTGGCAATTGCTCTAACAGCGTATGCTGGAGAAGGCAACGAACAGCAGGCGATCGAAGCGGGTTTTCAAGCCCATATTAGCAAGCCAATAGATCCGCGCCACCTAATTCAAACTATTGCTAAGTTATTACAACAAGTAGGGTAATTCCCATTCACGAAATTATTATTAAAAATATATTAAGTAAGTCGGCACAATAAAACTAAACTGTGTCAAGAAAAGTAAATAAAGCTCAAACCCTTTTTTACCCTGCCCTCTGACTTGAAAAAGGGTGTTGGGTGTAGGGGATATTCCTTTTTCATATATGGCGGTGAAATTTGTTTCATCGGGACTGCCTTATCGCAAGGATAATTATTTACGCTGACCTACTTAGTAGGGGCTTACTGCTGTAATCCCCTACAGCCAATTAATTGATTATAAAGATTTTTAGCAATGGTATTAAATGTTGCAAGTATTTAATTAAGACCAGGAGGTGGCTAATGCAAAGTAGAAATCACTCCTGGCAAAAAAGCTATGGTATTGCTGTACTCGCCAGTAGTTTAGCACTATTATTGTCTCTACTTATATTGCCACTGTTAAAAAATATTACTTTTTCAATATTTTTTGCCGCTGTAGTGGTGAGTTCGTGGTATGGGACTCGCGGCTCAGCTTTATTGGCAACCTTTTTGTGTAGCTTGGCTATTGCTTACTTCTTCTTACAACCAACTTATTCACTGACTGTTTTCACGCTCGATGGCTTTATCCGCTTGGGGTTATTTGTAATTGTATCGGTGCTAAGTAACGAGTTGAATGCTGCTTGGAGACGCACAGAGTTAAAGCTGCGAGAAAGTGAAACTCGCCATCGTCAAATGGCACAAGCAGTGCAGAACTACGCTAATGAATTAGAGCAACGAGTCGCCCACCGGACAGGCGCCCTAGTCGAAGCCAACAAAGAACTGGAAACCTTTGCCTATTCAGTCTCCCATGACTTACGCGCTCCTTTGCGGTCAATGCAAGGTTTGGCTCAAGCACTACAGGAAGATTATAGCGATCGATTAGACAGTAATGGACAGTACTATATCCAAAGGATTGTCGCCTCTGCCGAACGGATGGATGGACTAATTCAAGACCTGCTTGAGTACTCGCGCTTGAGTCGGGTAGAAATTAAGCTGCGTCTACTCAACCTCACAGAGATTGTTACAGAAGCTATAAATCAAGTAGAAGTAGAATTGCGATCGCAACAAGCTCAGGTAAATGTAGAGCAACCACTTCCAGAAGTTACAGGTAATTGGACAATTTTAATTCAAGTACTTGTGAACCTGCTAAGTAATGCAATTAAATTTGTCCCTGTTAATAGACAACCCCAAATTCGGATATGGGCAGAAATTGTCGGGGATGGGGGGATCAAGAGATGGGGAGATGGGGGAGATAAGGAAGAAAATACTTCTTCATCTTCCTCATCCCCCATTCGCCTCTGGGTAGAAGATAACGGCATTGGCATTGCACCAGAACATCAACAGCGAATTTTCAAGGTGTTTGAAAGATTACATGACCAACAGACTTATTCTGGTTCTGGCATTGGTTTAGCCATTGTCCGCAAAGGTGTTGAACGTATGGGGGGACAAGTCGGTGTAGAGTCAATAGTAGGTCAAGGCAGCCGCTTTTGGATTGAACTACAGAAACTTCCAATGGAAACATGAACGCAAACCAGCAAACCATTTTACTGGCAGAAGACGACTCAGATCAAGTTTTATTAATTTGTCGTGCTTTACATAAAGCTAATTTGATGCAACACCTGCAAGTTGTGAGTAACGGAGAAGCCGCTATTTCTTACCTCTGTGGTGAAGGAGAATATGCTGACCGAGAACGCTACCCTCTACCAATACTGGTTTTGTTAGACCTGAAAATGCCCCGTAAATCTGGATTTGAGGTTTTGGAGTGGCTCAAACAACAACCTAAACTCAAACGCCTACCAGTCATTGTGCTAACAACTTCTAAAGAAAGAACCGATGTTCATAAAGCTTATGACTTGGGTGTCAATTCCTACTTAGTAAAACCTGTGGCATTCAGTGACTTGACTGCAATGATAAAGTTACTTGATGCTTACTGGCTAAATTTAAATCAACAGCCATTGGTTTACATTGACTAATGGTTTAGCCTAGAAAAAGTATCACTAAGTAATTAATAATTTATAAATTAAATTCAAGTGTCAGTAGGCTATGTTCAAGATGGGGTAACGCTCAAAAACATTTTCAATTATGCGTTACATTCCTAACACATACTACGAAAGTTGTATTTATTAAATTGACTTTCCTTAGTATTCTGCACTTAGAGCTTCTCAAGCAGCAATTTTGGTTTCCCATGCACATTCTGATTATTGACGACAATCCAAATGACCGCTTTATGATTATCCGCGAGATGCGGCGGGAATTTCCCGATATAGAAATAGAGGAAGTGGGTGAACCAGATAAGTTTGAGCAAGCACTACTAGCAGGTCGCTTTGATTTGACAATCACCGATTACCAACTGCGTTGGAACAATGGTTTAGAAATATTACATCTCCTCAAGAACCGCTACCCTTATCGCCCGGTGATTATGTTTACCAACACAGGCACTCAGGAGATTGCCGTTGAGGCGATGAAAAAAGGACTCGATGATTACATCCTCAAGTCACCCAAGCACCTGGTTCGCTTGTCAGCAACGGTGAGGTCTGTCTTAGAACGCAATGAAACTCAGCGTAGAGCTCGGTTTTTAGAGAATCGCCTGCATTCTCTACTCAACCAATTAGATATCGGCGTGTTTCGGGCAACTCCTGACGGAGGTTTCCTAGAAGTTAACACTGCATTTCTCAGACTTTTAAGACTTGATTCTTTAGAAGAAATTCAGTCAAACAGGAGCTTTAATGAGATTTATTCCAAAGCAGAAGATATTAGACTACAGCAAAGACGAGAACGGGAATTATGGTTACGTAGAGCAGATGGCAGCTATATATGGATATTAGTGAATGAAACGCTTAATACTACTAATGGAGAGTTGGTCATTGATGGGCTAGTGGAAGACATCACCGGGCGCAAACGCTCAGAAGAAGCGCTAAAACGCTATGCAACAAGATTACAGACTCTTCAAGAGTTAGATCGGTCGATTTTGGGGGCAATTTCTCCCAGAGGAATTGCTGAAGTTGCTCTGGCTGCGACTTATCCCTTACTTCCATGCCAATTAATCGATGTGACCTTATTTGATTGGGAACAGCAACGAGCCACTGTCTTAGCTGTTGAGTCTAATGATGGCATTGGCTTTTCTGTCGGCGAAACTTTCTCATTACATGATTTTGGCAACATTGAAGACTTGCAACAAAACCAGGCGATCGTGATTGAAAACCTGGCTGAACATCCCAGAACCTATCGCATTCAACAACGGCTGTTCGACCAAGGCATTCGCTTAATAATGAATGTACCTGTGATTGCTCAACAACAGCTAATTGGCTCTTTAAATGTGGGAGTAATTCAACCGTGGTCATTAACTGACGAAGATGTGGAAATTGCTCGCGAGGTGGCAAATCAGTTAGCGATCGCCATTCAGCAATCCCGCTTGCGCGAACAATTGCAGCGCTACACAGAACAACTCGAACAACTAGTTCACAACCGTACACAACAGCTTGAAGAAGCTAACAGTGCCTTAGAAGCCTTTGCCTACACCATCTCCCACGACTTACAAGAACCTCTGCGTGCTATCCGGGGATTTGCCACTATTCTTTTAGAAGACTACGATATCGTATTGAATTCAGCCGGTCAAGATTTACTCCATCGCATCGCCAGTAACGTCGAGCGGATGGACAACCTGCTGCTGGACTTATTAGAATACAGCCGCTTGAGTCGCATCGACTTGCCGCTGCAACCAATCAACCTCAACTCACTAGTCAAGCAAGTGCTGACGCAATTAGAAGTATCCCTGCAACAAAAGCAAGCCCAAGTGACAATTGCTGAACCTCTGCTGGAAGTTGTGGGAAACTACCGTACCGTGGAGCAAATCATCACAAATTTAGTAACCAACGCCATCAAGTTTGTACCTTCTGGAATTCAACCCCAAGTCAGAATATGGACAGAACGCCGCGAACACTGGGTACGTTTGTGGATAGAAGACAATGGCATAGGCATCTTACCGCAGCACTGGGAGCGGATTTTTGGTGTTTTCGAGCGTCTACACAGCATAGAAGCCTATCCTGGTACAGGAATCGGACTAGCGATCGTCCGTAAAGGCATTGAACGCATGGGCGGACAGGTAGGTATGGAGTCAGAAGTCTCCCAAGGTAGTCGTTTTTGGATAGAACTACCGGAATTTGTGAAGTGAAGGGTATTGGGGATTGGGGACTGGGGATTAGGTACTGGGTAGTGAGGATTGAGGGATGTGATATCATGCCCGTTTAAAGACTTATCATCTAGGCTGACGCGGGGACACGGGGACACAGAGACATTTTAATTATGTGTATCTACTTATTAGAGGTAGAAAGCCGAACTGGATTCACGAGTATCAAAGACTCATTTTTGCATTCCGCAAAATATATCTTCCCTACCCCCCAGCCCCTCTGCTCTCTATAACCTCACCCTTAGAGCCTCTTCTACACCAGTCTCCAATCCCCAATCCCTAGTCCCCAATCCTACTTAGTTAAACGCGTCATTTCAAACAATTGTTGAGCATTACTCCCTAAAAAAGCATCAAAAAGTACCTGCTTTCCAGGTTCCACTTCTACAGGATAACGTTGGGCAATTTCATAATAAGCGTAAGTCCAAGGAATCTGAATTTCTGCGCCATTGTTATCATCTAATACTGTTACCATTTCTGTTACTGCTTGAGTTGCCGTTTGCCGCAAACCACAGGCAACATTTCCCTCTATTTCTGCTTTCATTGGTACACCTAAGTTAGCCAAACCATTAGCGGTAGTTTCTATATCTGGATATTTTGCCGTGTTCTGGGCGTTAACGTAACCTGTGAAATGGTTGACAGCATATCCGTGCAGCAATACCCAAGCCCCATACTGAGTAACCTGATTCACTTGTTCGACAACAGAACGCTGGGGAGGTAGCCAAGGACGCATAAATATTTGTTGGAGTTGTTTAGCAATGGTTTCAATATCCTCTTCTTTTTCTAGAAAAGAATTAACAGGTGAGGTAAGTTGATATTGAGTGGAAGATACTGTTTGAGAGATAATTTGAGCAATATTGCTAGGTAATTCATCAACAATCAACTCGCTAATGAACAGCTTAGGTAAGTTAAATTCCTCTTGCTGCGGATGATGATAATGACGGGCATAAAGATGAGTTTGAGCAAAAGTATACTCTCCAGCGGCCACGTAACCTAAAGCTTCTGCAATTTGTCCCAGGTAGTTAATACCCAGGTTAACTTGACCGTGTGGACTATCTACAAATAGACGCAAAGACCGAAAAGCAATGTGGTCATTAGTAACATTCCCACCCGCAGCAGTTATCATCTGCTGGTAGCTACGAGCATGATTTACTCTGGCGCTGTATTCTTGCCAAAGTAATTTCCATAAATGAAAGGCTATTTCGGGTTTCATAATGTTGATGTGGATGAATGATTTTTTCACGCAGAGTCGCAGAGGCGCGGAGAGTTTTTGCGTGAGGTTAGAGGATATTTGAGAGAATTTGGAGGGCGGTTTGGATTTGGTCGCTGTCGATAATTAGAGGTGGGCAAAAACGAATTGCGGCTTTGCCACAACCTAGTAATAATAAACCTTGTAAGAAGGATTCTTGGATAATGCGATCGCGCAATTTATAATCCAAATTACCTGCTTCATCTAATAAGTCCACCGCAACCATTAAACCTTTACCTCGTGGCGGCGATACTTTAGGAAATTTTTGATGCAGCTGGGTAAGTCCAGTTTGTAATAATTCTCCCATTTGGGTAGCGTTGGTCATTAAACCACTTTCTAGCAGTTCCAGGGTGGCAATACCGGCAGCACAAGCTACAGGATTACCGCCGAATGTGGTAGCGTGTGAACCAGGAGGCCAAGTCATTAACTCTGGTCTAGCAAGTATCGCTCCTAAAGGCAGACCACTGGCGATGCCTTTGGCGGTAGTAATAATATCAGGCATCACTCCCCAATGCTCGATCGCAAATAGCCTACCTGTTCGCCCCATCCCTGCTTGTACTTCATCCACTACCATTAAAATACCGTGGCGATCGCATATCTCGCGAATCCGTTTTAAAAAACCATCCTCTGGGACGATATACCCGCCTTCCCCTTGAATCGGTTCGACTACAATTGCTGCTACTTCTTGCGGTGGTAAAGTTGTGGTAAATAGCTGTTTTTCTAAGTAATCTAAGCTGGCGTGAGTGCCATAAGGAATATGAGTTATCCCGGGAACTAAAGGGCCAAAACTGGCTCGCTGCACTGCTTTGGAACCAGTCAGAGACATTGCGCCGTATGTGCGTCCGTGAAACGCGCCTAAGAATGCAACAATTAGCGCTCGCTTGGTATAATATCGAGCTAGTTTAATCGCTCCTTCGTTGGACTCTGCTCCAGAATTGGTAAAAAATACTTTGGCAGGAAAACCAGTGTTATTCTCTGGTTGAGGAAGGGGGGCGCGAATTGCCAATTTTTCTGCTAATTCGACCATCGGCTCATAATAAAAATCAGTCCCCGACATGTGCAGCAAACGCGCCGACTGTTCTTGAATTGCCTTGACAACTTCCGGATGGGCGTGTCCAGTGGCGGTAACGGCAATACCTGCGGTCATATCCAGAAACACATTGCCATCAACATCTTCCACCATACAGCCTTCACCCCGAGCCACAACTAATGGGTAATCGCGGGTATAAGATGGAGAATTGACGGCGCGATCGCGTTGTATAATTGCTTGAGCGCGAGTCCCAGGTAACGAAGTTATTAGACGTGGTGTCCGAGGTAAATTTAAGTTAACAGGAATACTTAACATAGTTTTTTAGAATTACTAATGATTCAACTACAAAATCAAATTAGTTACGGTAATTTGTAATTCGTAATTGTTAGAGATTACCAAGAAATAAATTAGTACTAATTGTGGGATAGACATCTTGTCTGCCCTTGGTTATGGGCGGGCGAGACCCCACCCCACAATAAAAGTTAAATATTTTCTTATTTAGAAATCCCTGACTCCACCCATTAACGAGGAAGCTTAAAACAACAAACCAATTCAATTGCTCTGTCTATTAATTACGAATTATTTCTGTTATCTATTTGGGCGCGTTGTAAACTTCCTGAAAAGTCAACATAAACACTTTTCCATTCTGTGAACACATCTAAAGCAGTGCTGCCAGCTTCCCGGTGTCCGTTGCCAGTTTGTTTGACACCACCGAAAGGTAAGTGTACTTCTGCACCAATAGTGGGGCCATTAATATAAGTGATACCTGCTTCGATGTCACGCATGGCAGTAAAAGCACGGTTGATATCGCGGGTATAAACTGAAGAGGAAAGACCGTAATTGGTATCATTGATAATAGCGATCGCTTCTTCAAAAGAATTCACCTCAATTAATGCCACCACTGGGCCGAATATCTCTTCACGAGCAACGCGCATATTGGAAGTTACATTATCCAAAATAGTCGGTTGAAAAAAGTAACCATTTTTTAATTCACCAACAGCTGCGATTTCCCCACCAATTAAAACTTTTGCTCCTTCCTCACGAGCAATTTCTAAATACTTGCTTACCTGCTGGAGTTGCTTTTCATTGATTATCGGCCCGATATCTGTATCAGGGTCATTGCCAGCACCCAAGCGTAATTTACTGGCACGCTCATAAAGCATAGCAGTAAATTTTTCCTTGATGTCACGATGCAAAATCAGGCGACTGGTAGCTGTACATCGTTGACCGGTTGTGCCAAAAGCACCCCAGACTGCACCATCTAAAGCCAGTTCTAAATCGGCATCTTCCATTACCACCTGGGCATTTTTACCACCCATTTCCAAACAGACACGCTTGTGAGTGCGTCCGCAAGTCGCGCCCACAAAAGCACCAGTTTGGGAAGAACCAGTAAAGGACACCAAATCAACATCGGCATGTTCGACTAAAGCTTTCCCCGCCTCTTCTCCCACACCATGCACCAAGTTAATTACTCCTGGCGGTAAGCCTGCTTGTTGGAAAATTTCAATTAATTTAGCTGCACAGGCAGAGGTATCTTCAGCAGGTTTGAGAATGACTGTATTGCCACACACCAATGCTGGCATAGCTTTCCAGCAAGGAATTGCCACCGGAAAATTCCAGGGGGTAATTAAGGCGCACACACCTATGGGCATTCGTACCGTCATGGCAAATTTATTCGGCATTTCCGAGGGTGTGGTTTGCCCAAAAAGTCGCCGTCCTTCACCAGCGCTGTAAAAGGCGCAGTCAATACCTTCTTGCACGTCTCCCCTAGCTTCTGTCAGGGGTTTACCCATTTCTCGACTGATTAACTGGGCAAGTTCTTCTTTGTGTTCAAGTAATATTTCTCCGACGCGAAAAATGTATTCTGCCCTTGCTGGGGCGGGGACTTGGCGCCAACTGTGGTAGGCTTTGCGGGCAGCGGCTACGGCTGTATCTACGTCCTTAGCTTGGGAACGGGGAAATGTAGCAACAAGTTCGGTTCTGTCAGCAGGGTTGCGGCTTTCGAGAGTTGTTTGTTCTACAGCAGTCAACCATTGACCGTTTATGTAATTGCGGCAAGATAGCGGAGTTACGATCACAAAAACCTCCGACCGATAATCCAGTGGAACTTGTGTACTAAGTTTGCTTGCTTTCTAGGTTATCGTCAAGTCTAGAAAAGAACTCACAATTGAGGAATTTCTCCGGCTGTTTACCTTAAGGCACGAATGCCAAAACTCCCACAGGACAACCAGAACCACCGCGCAATCTGAGAATTGCGATCGCTAGAGTAGTACCTAATGGTGGCAGTTGATCCAAATTGGTGAGATTCTCTAGCACAATGCGCGGTTGTTCTAATACCAAGCGGTTAGTAGCAAAGGTGTTATCTTGTCCTGGATCTACACCATGAGTATCAATTCCTACCCCAGCAATTTGGCGTTGTTCGAGTAAAAATTGCGTGGCATCAGCGCCAAACCCTGGAAAGTGGCTAATTCCTTCGGCATCATGATTGAAGAATGCATTTTTATCAAACCACTTTTTTTCCCATCCAGTATTCAGTATAACTACGCAGCCAGAAGAAATTTCACCGTATTGTTCTTCCCAAGCCAGAACATCAGCGATTGTCAGGGCATAATCAAAATTAACTTTGACAGCTTCACGGATATCTATGACTACTGCGGGTACGACTAAAGACTGGGCTGGGTATTGGTCAATTCCAATACTATGACTATAAAAGCTATTAGGAGCATTGATATGGGTAGCGCTATGTTCTCCCAAGGAAAAACGGCGCAGGTAATAGGCATCGTTGTTTAATTCAGCTACAGTTTCAAATTCTACTGGAGGATCGCCAGGCCATTGGGGAATATCCAAGTCAATAACATGACTTAAGTGGATAACACGTGTGTAGGTGATACTCTTTTGATTTTCAGGTTGTATCATCCCAGCCTTCTATTTAATAAAACAAAGGATTTCTCTCAAAAGTGCGATGTTTAGCCTGGATTTTTAGAAAGTAATAATACAGTATTGCACTGCCCAGTGCGATCGCCACAGCTGATTTTGCGATCGGTCACTTTGCAATACGCTTGGCTTTGGGAAAATTTGTCTGCTGAGCTAGGCTGTTCTTGAGCAGGGGAGGCTGTTCTTAGGTAGGGGAACAAAGGCTTATCCCAAGCGTATTCGGTCACTATGGCCATTAACAAAGCTCAGAGGTTCATTAACAAACCTCAAACAGAGATTTGAAAAATTAAAAGCCACGCTGATGTCATTCTCAATAAATAGTATTTGATGCTAGTCTTCACTCACTAGCATTGAATACTATAAATTAAATAAAATGGTGCGTTACCCTTTGGCATAACGCACCCTATTAAAAAACTGTTTTACAATGCCTAATGCCCAATCCCCTGTTTTCAAGACAAGTTTAGTTGTCGTAAAATACTTGTCTCAGGTCAAAAATCTAAAACTGGCCAGTCTGGTTGGCGATAGTAGCGTGTCATGTCGTCAAACTTACGCAACTCGACGCGGTCGAGCAAAAATTCTGGCAAACTCAACAACCATTGTTGATTTAACTCAGAAAACATCGTACTGAAGCTCGTGCGGTCTAAATCAGATGGAATTTCCCCAAAATAGGCTAATGTAATATGGGCTGTAAAGTGATAGTGCTGCTCGATACCCAAAGCAATTAACTTCGGGTTTTGATAAATTGTTCGGCGAAATTGAATAATTTCCTCATAGCAGCGTTCATCCTGGGGTACTAAACAAACAGCTACAGCTCTTGGCATCACTATCAATCCCAGCATTTGCCATTGAATAGGATGATTCCTTGTCATCAATTGTTGATATTGCTGAAATATTTCGGCTAAACAAGAGTGTAACTCGTTATCAAATTTAGGATTTTTTTCGCAGGCGTCAAGGTAAGCATTATCCCAAATTAAATCAGCTAAAGTCAGATGGAAGCTAGCTGGAGGTACGGGCACGATTAAGTCACGGTTTACAGGTAGCTGTAAAAGTTCCTCTTGGTATATCTGTAATTTGGCATAGAAAGCAGAGTTTTCTGATTCTTCTTCAGCAGGCGGAGTCATTAACGTATAACCAGGAAAGGGCGCTGCTTGTCTCACCCCAGAATTTGCCTGAAATTTAGAAGATTCCTGGATATGCTGGGCTTGGGATCTGTAGGCTTCTGGCAGTGTCAGCCGTGCTAACCGATTTAAGTAGGTTTGATAGTTGTCGTCCAATCTTCATAGCCTCACGCTCTCACTTGATAGATTTTAGGGAAAATTATCCAGATTAACAGAATGATTTCAAAAGTATTTAGTTTTTTAATGTAACGATCGGGGAGTGGGGAGAGAGGGGGGAGTGTGGGGAGTGTGGGGAGAGAGGGGAGAGAGGGGGGAGTGTGGGGAGAGAGGGGGGCAAGATTTCCTTTCACACCTCCTTTTCCTCCCACACCTCTCACACTCCCTGTTTGCCTGATGCCCGCATTAGGAGGTAACTCTATGCCAATCTACGTTTACTGGGGTGAGGATGATTTTGCTATAGAAAAAGCGATCGCTCTTTTGCGGGATCGCGTTCTCGATCCCCAATGGATTAGTTTTAACTACACTTCATTTCCACCTGAGCGAGCTGATGCTGCTATTGAGGCGTTAAATCAGGTGATGACGCCAACTTTTGGCGCTGGTGGGCGCTTGGTATGGCTGATTAACACTACCCTTTGCCAGCACTGTCCAGACAATGTATTAGCAGAATTGGGGCGATCGCTACCAGTGATTCCCGAAAACTCTTTTTTATTGCTTACCAGCCGCAACAAACCGGATGAACGACTCAAATCTACGAAATTGCTAAAACAATTTGCTACTGAGTTCCGAGAATTTCCACTTGTTCCTCCTTGGAAAACAGAATTGCTGGTGCAATCTGTTAACCAAGCAGCTCAAACTCTAGGCGTGAAACTAACGGCGAAAACTGCTGAGTTGTTGGCTGAATCTGTAGGAAATGATACACGGCTTCTGTATAATGAGATGGAAAAATTGCGTCTATATGCCCAAGGTAGTCATAAACCTTTAGACGTAGATATCATTAGTAAGTTAGTAAGAAATACTACCCAAAATAGTTTACAATTAGCAGCAGCAATTAGAACAGGAGACACAGCAAAAGCTTTGATTACGTTAGCCGATCTCATCAATGCTTCTGAGCCGGGATTACGGATAGTATCTACACTAATTGGACAATTTCGCACCTGGCTATGGGTAAAGATTATGATGGAAAGTGGTGAGCGAAATCAACAAGCGATCGCTCAAGCTGCTGATATCGTTAATCCCAAACGCATCTACTTCCTACAGCAAGAAATCAGGCTTCTTTCTCTAGAGCAGTTAATCTCTTGCTTACCCTTACTACTGGAATTAGAAGTTAGCCTGAAACAAGGAGTATCAGAAATATCAGCACTCCAAACTAAAGTAATTGAACTTTGTCAAGTATGTAGAGGAAGTTCACAATAAATATAAAAGCTTGATATATTGGGCAATTACTGGAACTTCCTACTCCGAAAAGAATTCAAAGTTGTTATAAGATACCTGATGTAGTTTTGCATTACACACAATATGAAGAAAATTTCTCATTTCTTTTCTCAATCTAACCGAAAGCGAATCCTTTCCCAATCATTATTTTTCGGTTTTGTAGCCACTGTAGGATTGATTTCCAACGGTTTTTCATCAAGTTCAAAAGCTTATGGTCAAACTCCACCAGTTAACAATACAGAAATTAAAAGCTATGCCCAAGCGGTGCTAGCAATGGAACCAGCGCGTCAAAACGCGTTTGAAGAAATTAAAAAACTTATTGGCAGTGGAGAAATTCCCAAGATTGTTTGTAATGATTCTAACAGTATCAATGGTCTTCCCAGAAAAGCTCAAAATATCGCAGTGAATTACTGTACTCACTCTCAAAAAATTGTCGAAGATAATGGTCTGAGCATCGACCGCTTCAACAAAATTACTATAGAACTGCAAAATAACAATAACTTAAAACAGGAGGTTTACAATACCTTATTAATCCTGCAACAACAAACTCCTTAGAAGAAGTAGGTACAAAGAAATACTATGTCCACGCTAAGATAAAAATTACAGATGACCAGTTCAAAGCCCTAAACAGTCAACAGTTATCAAGAAACAGTGGTAAATGATAGCTGGTAATTTTTCATTTGCAGCTAGTAAAATAACTCAAAAAATTAAATTTCTAATAGAGAATTTGCGATATTTGCTTAACTTATTTAATAGTTACGTAAAATCAAGTATTATGTCATTTTTGATGGATTGTTAAATCCATTCACGATAATTATTACCGGAATTATTATTGAACGACCATCCCATAACCCTTTACTTAAAAGTACGATTTGAACCAAAGCGAATACAAAAGTGTAGGTGAATACACCCCATTTTTTCATCATCCACATACCAATAAAGCTGACAAAGCTAATCAATGATTTAGATGCAAATTCTCTTATAGTCCGCTTGCCTTGAAGATTTGGGACTTTTAGCTTACCCATTTCAGCTACAATACACTCAGATATGTCTGCTCAGAATTCATTGGCAAAATACGCAATTTTTGATTTTTCAGGTCTGGTTCTAACCCTAAAACTTCCATTGGCGTGACACCCAAAAGTGCATAGGGTACTTCTGTAAGTTCCAGACAATCAAAAGTTCCTTGCCTTTCTCCAATACTTAATTCAACATCTCGAAAAATTCGCCCTTGCTGCACTCCAGCCGCAGTTTCTACCTGAGCTTCTCCACCTTGAACTAAACCTAGTTGACTAATAATGCTAGCAGGTAAACACAGTAATGTTGCACCTGTATCAACTAAAACATCATCCAGCGTACAAAAGCGCACTTGCTCCAAAGAAATAAAGCCTCGCTCAGCTAGAACTCGGTCGATTCGATTTGTGACAGTCGGGCTAACTATTACTTGTCCCATTTGCTTACCCTGAAGATTTGGCAGTACTAGGTTACCCATTTGAGTTAATTCTCGGTGAGGATTTTAAATTTATTGTAGTTGAGTAATAACCAGAACTAGTTTCAATCCTTGAGCGACGAGGAGTGTACGAAAAAGTAGTACAGTGAAAAATGCATCTAGTAGCGTTAGGATCTTGACTAAATTACCTGTGCGAAAAATAGTTATTGCCGGTAACTGGAAAATGTACAAAACCCAGGCAGAGTCCGAAGACTTTTTGCGAGGATTTCTGCCCTACTTACAAGAAACGCCTGAAGAGCGGGAAGTACTATTGTGCCCTCCTTTCACTAACCTCAGCGTTTTGTCTAGGAATTTACATGGTAGTCGGGTACAACTGGGGGCGCAAAATGTGCATTGGGATGAATTTGGAGCCTACACGGGTGAGATTTCTGCCCCAATGCTGACAGAAATTGGCGCGCGTTTTGTGATTGTCGGTCATAGCGAACGCCGACAATACTTTGGTGAAACGGACGCCACTGTTAATCTGCGCCTGAGAACAGCTCAAAGGTTTGGTTTGACCCCAATTCTCTGTGTTGGCGAAACTAAACAACAACGAGATAAGGGAGAAACTGAATCATTCATTACTCTCCAACTCGACAAAGGTTTGGTAGATATCGATCGAGAAAATTTGGTGATCGCCTATGAACCCATTTGGGCAATTGGGACTGGTGATACTTGTGAAGCTGTCGAAGCTAATCGAATAATTGGCTTAATTCGTAGCGAATTGAGTAATCCAAATGTATCAATTCAATATGGTGGCTCAGTCAAGCCGAATAATATTGATGAAATCATGGCTCAACCAGAAATTGATGGCGTTTTAGTGGGAGGAGCAAGTCTCGACCCTGAGAGTTTCGCTCGGATTGTCAATTATAAGTTAGTCTGATGTGCCTTTTTCTCGTTCCCATGCTGTGCATGGGAATGGCTAATATCGCCGCAAGCCTTAGCTTCGATTTTTGAATTTATATGTGAAGTATTCTGAATTCTGAGTTTTGAATTCTGACTTCTTTTTATGCCAAGTAACTTAATAATTCGAGGACGCTGTTTCGAGTGGGGACAACGGACTTATTTGATGGGTATTTTGAATGTGACACCTGATAGCTTTAGCGATGGAGGTGAGTTTAACACGACCTCTGTGGCTTTAGTCCAGGCGCAAGCATTGGTGGCTGCTGGTGCTGACATTATCGATGTGGGTGGTCAATCAACTCGACCAGGAGCAAAACAAATAACTCTCCAAGAGGAACTTGACCGGGTGCTATCGGTGTTACAGGTACTCAGAGGAGAAATTTCAGTACCGATTTCTATAGATACTACCCGTGCTGCTGTAGCAAGAGCCTCTGTAGAAGCTGGAGCGGATATGATTAATGATATTTCTGGGGGTAGCTTTGACTGGGAAATGTTGCCAACAGTGGCCAGTTTAAGTGTGCCAATTATTTTAATGCACATCCGAGGAACACCACAAACGATGCAGCAGATGACAGATTATCAGGATTTGATGGCAGAAATTTTTAGTTTTTTGCAAAACCAAATCGCGGCTGCAACTGCTGTTGGCGTTGACCGGGAGCAGGTGATTATCGATCCTGGGATTGGTTTTGCGAAGAATTATCAGCAAAATTTAAAAATTTTTTCACAATTGCGATCGCTCACAGCACTCAACTGTCCTATTTTAGTAGGAGCATCTCGTAAAAGTTTCATTGGTCGGATTCTCAATCAACCAGATCCTAAAGCACGAGTTTGGGGAACCGCAGCAGCTTGTTGTGCTGCTATCGCCAATGGCGCTGATATCCTGCGAGTTCACGATGTCCAAGAAATGCGAGATGTTTCCCTGGTAGCCGATGCAATATTCCGACAAGCTGCACAGTGTGACTTTTAGGTAGTCCCGTTTTCGGACTTTTTATTGCTATCTTCGTGAGTCACCGACTGACCAATCAATTCCTGAAACATTTCAGTTGAGTTGGCTGGGTCTACAAAGACAATTTTGGCATTATTGCTTTCTCCGAGTTGTTGGCTAGCCTTGACGTAATCTTGAGCCACGAGATACCGGAGAATTTCCTTGCTTTCTGGATTGGAACGTAAGGCTTTAGCAATGATTTCAACTGAAGTCATAGTTCCTTCTGCTTTGCGAATGGCGGCTTCCTTCTGTCCTTCTGCTTCAGTAATCAGCGCTCGTTTTCTGATTTCAGCAGCTTGCTGATCTTCTCTGGACTTGCGTACACTCTCAGGTAAAGTAATCCTTTGAAGATCTAAGCGCAGAATCTGCACTCCCCAATCTGCCGTTATTTCATTCAACTGGTCTAAAATAGCTCTGTCCATCTCCGCTCTGGAAACATTGGTCTGCTCAAGGGTATTTTGGGCAATGATTTCCCGCAGGGTTGTTGTGGCCAGCTGTGTCAATGCTCCTTGAAGATCTTCAATAGCGTAAAAGCTTTTTTCAATATTTATAATCCGCCAGTATACAATCGCATCTACTTCTACGTAAACATTATCTTTAGTGATCACATTCTGGGGTTTGATATCGATATACTGCTCTCGTGTGGTATCTTCCATAACAATTTGATCCACCAAGGGAACAATAAAGTTTAGCCCTGGCTTAAGTTTTCGATGATACCGCCCCAAGCGTTCCACTAAGGCTTCATTACCTTGATTAATCAGTTTTGCAGAACCTAAGGCATAACCTATAAGGGCTAAGACTATAGCAATGATTGGCTCCATATATGCTCCTATTTAGCTGTTTGGGAGAATTTAGTGTCAAGGATATGCTACTAGCTTGTCATAACCTTTGATTAAATGTTTTGAGTCTGTAATTTTATGAACCCCAGCGGTGATGTCTGATGTCGATTCACTAGGTGTTTTGGATGTATTCTGCAAGCAGGAAACTTTTGCAAAACGCGATCGCTATTAAAGCACCTCGATCGCACCCTGGCAAGCAGTACTTTCTGTAATCAGCTTTACTTACACCAGCATCTCGAAACTGTTGAAATTTTATTAAGTATATTTTCTTAAATTATCTTGAAGATAATATACGTAATATTTAGGAATAACTGAAAAACTCCAGTGTAATCGGATTAAAATTAAGTTCAGCCACTAAAAATAATATACAAATACTATGGGCAGCATGTTAATCAAAGTTATAGGTTTAATCTTATTGGTTTTTACAAGCTGATACTTTTTTACTCAAAACATCATATTTGTTAGGGGTTACTATTCAGTTTTTTCACGCAGCTTACCTGCGACAGCCTCGGTTTTAGCAATTATAGCAGGTGCGTTTACACTAGTGTTTTTCACACAGAAGCTAGCAATTTGGGATAGATTTTATTAGGTATTGAGATAGTACTAGTTTTCTGGAGTGATGAAGTAATTTTTAACTCGACTAACTTATGGAATTTATTGGTTGCTTTCACTGCATTAACAGTCGGCTATAAATTGATTCAATCAGGGCAGAATCAACTTTATAAAAATGGCAGAGTCAGGAAAATTTAACATAATCGTTTTCTTCTGTTGTTAATTAAAGCTGAGGAGCATTAGGGCACTAATATTAAATTTGTAGCCAAGTACCGATTTGCAGAAGCTAGAAGTACACATAACCAATCTCAACCAGACGAATAACCTCGCAATCATGGCTTTGTTCGGGGGGGTTTTACTAAGGTTGAGGCTACTATTACAATGGAAACTATTGATTATGAGGACAAGGCAAGAATGACCCAGGTTGTTCTAGGAGAAAATGAAGGAATAGACTCAGCTTTACGTCGGTTTAAACGCCAGGTTTCTAAAGCTGGCATATTGGCTGACGTAAAGTATCATCGGCACTTTGAAACACCGTTAGAAAAACGTAAACGTAAGGCAGTGGCAGCTAGACGCAAAAGACGCTTTAAATAAACCTATTTGCTATGGTACTGACGTTGCTTGAGGTAATAACCTACGATAGGCAACGATGCGTACGCATAGCCCGTCGTAGACATTGCCATTATTCTTACAAAAATTAACTAAGATGTGCCGCACCTGAGGGTGTAGATGAGTCAGTTTACCTATGCACAGAGTGCGTAGGAGGTTTTTTTGGTTGGATGGAGCAAGCTAAAATCGCTGCCCATCAACCAAAATAAGCGCCCGAAGATGGAAAGATGGGGGAGATGAGCCAGATGAGGGAGAATAAATCCCAACTGTTAACTCCTAACTCAGCACTGATTAATGGTGCGGCTATTACAAAGATTCATCGCCTTTTCTACTCCCTGCTTAAGGCTTAGTTCTACACATTCAACCACAAACTGAAGTACAAGAGACATCAGCTGATTTTCGCTAGCGGAAAATCGCCCCAGCACATGGGAGACAGCATCTGAATCATCATTATTAGCTACATCTTTGGGTTTACCAATACCGATTCGCAAACGGGGAAAATTCTGGGTATTTAAATGTGCGATCGCACTTTTCATTCCATTATGTCCCCCAGCCGAACCAGATAAGCGCAGACGAGTTTTTCCCAAAGGCAAATCCATATCGTCATAAATTATCAGCACCGATTCAGGTGGTAATTTATACCAATTTGTCACCGCTTGTATGGCTTGTCCGGAACGATTCATATAAGTCAACGGCTTGAGCAAGCGAATTTTCCCTTTGCTTGGCGCTATACCCTCGCCATACTCTCCCTGAAACTTGCGATTTTCTGCTAGAGAAATGCGCCAAACACTACAGAGAGCTTCCACAGCCGCAAAACCGATATTATGGCGTGTTTGGTCGTACTTGCTTTCTGGATTCCCCAACCCGACAATTAGCTGGGGAATCACCAAAGCTGGTTGTGTAATAGCTTCTGTCATTTTGCTATATTCAATCAATTTTAGATTTTAGATTTGCGATAGCTAGCTCACGCCTAGTCTGTGAGGATTTTTTGGATTGAAACAGACCACAAGGATAGATAGCTTAGTAATTTTAGATTAGCGGTAGTGTAACGCCGAAACCAGCGTCTTTTAGATTTCCACGAGACGTTGCTTTCAACCGTAAAACAATCTAAAATTCAAGTTGTGCTGTCAGCGCACCTTTGGTGCGACCTAAAATCCAAAATGAGTATCTTCTCCTAGCCAACTTGGGAAGAACTAGCAGTATCGTGCTGTGATTTAGCAGGTTCAATTTGCTTAGGTTCCAATTCAGCAGTAGTTTTCACAGTTTCTTCTAACTGTTCGGCTTCTTTTTGAAACTCGGTCTGAAACTCCTTAGAAGCTTCTTGAAAACTGCGAATTGTTTTCCCCACACTCCGGCCAATCTCAGGTAACTTCTTGGGTCCAAAGATTAATAGTGCCACTACCATAATTACAGCCATTTCCGGCAGACCGATACCAAATATATTCATTTTTGATCTCCGATAAACTATAAAACCACTACATAGACTCACATATTATTATGTAGTCTATTCAATAGTTAGCGTGCATTGATAGTTGACAAAAAAACCCGGACTAGCCGGGTAGTGAGTTCACTTGTTATCCAAACTAGATAACTCCGTATCTATTAGCGTCCTAGACTCCGCCAATCAACAAATACATCCTGAACCAAGATTGTTTTATTGTAAAGTTGCAGAATAATCAGCAGAAACACAAAAAACAGCAACATAAAAACAGCCATTACAGGGGTAGTACCCCAACCTGGAGCCACCTTCCCATACTCAGAGTTCAGGGGTTTCAGGATATCTCCCAACCTAGTCCTTTGTGCCATAGTTCACCTAAGATTACTTGCCAAAGCTTTTTTTAATCTTCTGTAATATTCTATAAGAATAGCACTCATAATCAATCTTTAAATTATGGAACCCGCAATAGTTCTTAGCATTTCTTTCTGCGCCGTCTTAATAACCATTACAGCCTATGGAATTTACACTTCCTTTGGCCCTCCCAGCAAGCAGTTGAGCGATCCTTTTGAAGATCACGAAGACTAGGTAGAGTCATTTGTCAATAGTCATTTATCAGTGGAAAATCACAACTGACCACAAAAAAGTGACTTCCAAATAGAAAAGTATTTCTTGTAAGATGGGTGTCTCGCCCGCCAATAACCAAAGGCGGACAAGATGCTCACTTCATAAGATTAGATAATTTAGCAATCCTTTAGTGGCTTACCCAAACTTGGGATTAATCGCTGGTATCACCTTGAAGCTAGCGATTTTCCAAGGCTGTATTGTTAAGATTTGTTGCTCAGATGAGAATTCACCAGCAGCAGTAGGAGAACGTTCTAACAAATCTACCGTATTTCCTAGACTCATTTCTAAATCGCTTTGCAAAGATAACTCTGCTGTTTCTCCGTGACATTCATAACACCGCAGAATTAATTGCTGTGGGTTATCTTCTGCTGGCTTCAAAGCCATCAAAATAAGATTTTGAGATGATAAATCTAAAAAACTTGCTGAATGTTGACTGTTAAGTGTTAACTGTTGACTGGGGAGTGGGTTGAGTATCACTTGTAAGGGTACATTCAATTCATAGCCACGCTGCACTGTATGGGCTGCTTCCCAGCTACTTGCGTGGGGATATAAGGCATACGTAAATTCATGCAAACCCCGGTCAGCCTCTGGGTCTGGCCAATTGGGACTACGTAGCAGTGTCAGGCGTAATTGATTGGCTTTGGCGTCGTAACCATATTTACAATCATTTAGCAAACTGATACCGTATAAACCCTCGTTTGTCTCTCCTGTTAAATCAGCCCAACGCAAGGCAGAGACTTCCCATTTTGCTTGTTCTGCGGGGGTTTGCGGTTTAGTTGTCCGGCGAATTGCGCTACAGGGAATTTCGTAGGTAGCAAAGTCTGCTTCAATGTTGAGAGGAAAAGCAGCTTTCACTAATACCTGATTTTCTCGCCAGTTAACCCTAGAGGAAATTTTTAGTACAGGCGAATCGGCTTGGAGAATATAATCTTGGCAGAATTCTGATTCGCCCAACTGACGAACTACGCGCAAACGATTTTCTACCGCACCTTGTTCTACCCACTCAATAGATAGAAGATTTGTTGGGGGTAAGGGATGCTGGCTGTAATTGGGGTCTATATTCCAAGCATCCCAATATTGACCGCTGTCTTTAAAAGCTTGTAGTTGATTCCCCGCACCACTCAAAATTTCGCGTTGATAAGTTTTGTGAATAACACTTGATAAATCTCCTGTGTCAGGATTGACAATAACTCGGAGGAATTCATTTTCTAAAACCCATTCTGGGGATGAGGGGGATGAGGGGGATGAGGGGGATGAGGGGGATGAAGGAGAAAGCCAAAAGAGACGGTAGCCTACAGGTGGGATGTCGGCGGCGAGAAATAGTAGGGTGGATGGTTGAGATAATTGGGAGATAAGCAGTTTGCCAGAAGCGTCATAAATCTGCCATTGTTGGCTAGTTATTGCTGGTGTAGGTAAGGTAATAGAAACTACCTCAGAACGCTGCCAATTAAGAGAATTAAAAATGAAAATAGGTAAACTATTAGGCTTTGGTGGTTGTGGTAGGGTAATGTGAGATGCGATCGCCAGCAATGATTCCTGTAATATTTTCGTTCCCACTGCTTCGATTTGTTGCCATTGAGGCAAAGCATCCTGATAAACTTCGGTAATGGAAGAACCAGGCAAAATATCGTGAAACTGTTGAAATAATAGCTGTTTCCATGCTGCTTCAATTTCCGCTTTGGGATAAGTCACCTCACAGGTGATGTTTGCCAAAGTTGCAAATAGTTCAGCTTCATACAACAAAACTTCACAACGCCGATTCTGGCGTTTTTGATCTGCGTGGGTAGTGTAGCAACCGCGATGGAATTCGAGGTATAATTCGTCGTTCCAAGTGGGGAAACAAGAGGACGCAGGGACATTTTCATTCTCCGCGTCCTTTTGTTTCCCCCTCTTTGTGTCTTCTTCACGGATTTGCTGTAAATACTTTTCGGCAGTGGTAAATTCTAAGTCTGGGAAGAATGGTGACTTTTGCCAGCGTTGGGCGGTTTCTAACATATCACGGGTGGGGCCGCCGCCGTGGTCGCCGACACCGGGAAGCCAGAGAGAATCTAGTAAATCAGTTTGGCTTTGCCACTCTAGAGCGTATGATGCCATTTTAATTGGGTCGATCGCTTCACCGATGCGTGCAGACATCAAACTCAAGACTTGGCTACCATCAGGCGATCGCCACCAAAAAGCACCATAATCAAATTTAGTAGTATCATTCCAGCATAACTTTTGGGTGACAAAATACTCAATTCCGGCGTTGGCGAAAAACTGCGGTAAAGTTGCACAAAAACCAAAAGAATCTGGAACCCAGACCACAGTCGAAAGTTTGCCAAATTTTGTTTGTACGTATCGCTGACCATACAATAGCTGACGCACAATCGATTCACCAGCAATTAAGTTCAGTTCCGGTTCTACCCACATTCCGCCGACAACTTCCCAACGTCTGGCTGCTACTTGTGCTTGAATTTCGCTAAATAAATCTGGGCGATGTTCTTCAATCCAAGCATAAAGCGCCGGAGTCGAATGACAGAAAATTAACTCTGGAAAATCTGCTTGCAACTTCAAAACCGATGCAAAAGTGTTTTGGGCTGCATTCCAAGTTTCACTTACAGGCCATAACCATGCTAAATCTAGATGAGCATGACCCAGTAAGTAGATTTTAGATTTAAGATCCCTCCAACCCCCCTTCAAATAGGGCGGTAATATTTCAGAGTGAATCAAGTTTTGCCTTAATGACTTTACCAATTCCGGCTTTTCATCTGGGCGGTTAGTTACCTCTTTCACCGTCTTTGCCAAAACATCCAACTTGTCTGGTGCAAAGTTTTGCAAATAAAGTTGCAATACAGCCAACTCATCAGCCACAAAACCCGGATCGGGATTATTATCATCATTAGACTCATAAATAAGGAGCGATCGCACTAAAGCACCATCACAATGTCCTGGACTCACTAAGCGCACAGTCACAATAAATTCTTCCCCTGATGTTACCGCGCGACTCAAAAGCACTCTCGGCGAAGAATCAAATAAATCTCCCTCCAGCACTAACTCCCCATTCAGATAAATTTTGGCAGAATCAGCCCACCAAACTAACGCCAGGTGCAAAGATAAACCAGTTAAAGGATAACCCTCTAAATTTTGGGGAATCACCAATTTTTGCATTAGCCATAGTACTTTTTTTCCGCCTGTCCAAGCAATATGGTCTTTAGCATTCAACTGCACAGTTTGCCAATCTGAAGCTGCAACATCACTAATTATTTCCTCAGATTCTCTGTATAACCAGCTAGACTGAAGATTAATTTGAGAAAAAGAGCGTAGTTGCTCAATGGCTTGTGAGATTAAATCGGTCTGGGATTGAGAGATAATTTGGCTCATATTTTCGCTAAAATGAGGGCACACAATCATTAACAGTTTGTGATTTTTATTTGGCGGGAGTCTCACAACTAAACAAGACTCAAACTCAAAAATTACTACTATGGCTTCTGGTTCTTCTAGTCATTATCAAAGCAGACTATTTAATTTTGTTCGACAGCAATCTCGGCGGTTGACACATCAGTGGGAAGACACCTTCCGGCATTTGCAAGTTGCTACTAAGTGGGGTGTAGAATTACTACTTTATCCAGTGTATCTACTGTTTCGCTCATCTGAATCCGATTCTAAAACGCTACGTAGCCAAGAAGCACAATCTACGCTCCAGTTACCATCCTCTGATACCGATTTTCAACCGGAAACTTATTTAAATGTTGATACTCCCATTGAACATGTATTAGAGACAGTTTATTATCTGTCATCTCCAGAGGCGATGTCTACGGGCTATACCTACGCTACTCCTGAGAAAACCTCTAAACCTTTCAATCCTTTGAGTTTTTTAAGAGTTTTTTGGCAAAAACCTATCTCGAAGAACTCAACAAATAATACTAATATTATTCATTCCTCAACTATTACAGACAATTTTGCTATCGAATCTTCACATTCAGAAAATGCTCTTAAACAGCATCTTGCAATCATCCAGGGAATCGCAACAAATTTACTGAATCGAAATTTGGTACTTGTCACGACTGAGAATGAAATTCTCGATATTTTGACACCCGATCAGCAGGCAAAATTAGAAGACCGAATTATTAGCGAAGTTAGTGATTACTGGCAGTATTGGCGATTGGCTGAAGCTAGAAAACAAAAAGAATTATTCCCAAAAATTGACAGTTTATTGGCAAAACTTACTGGAGAGAATCCAGCTAAGATTCCAATTTTAGCTGAGGCAATATCAAATAAATTACCTGAATCCAATAAATTGTTAACATTTTTAGATGTAGCTATTGCCAAATTAGAATCAAATGCTTTAGTACCCGTTCAACAACGTAGCCAAGAAATTGTCCAAGCTGCCCAAAATCAGTTAAATATATTTCTTTATCGAAAAGAACAGTTACCTGCTAAAGGAGAAATTGCAGTCACGCCTGATGATTTAAAAACTTCTACACGGAATTTTCAGGCTATAATTGAAGCGGCACTTAATTACTTTTTTGGTGTTGGTAATAGAAAAAAACTTAACCAAACAACCACTGATGAACAGCCAAATAAAATATTATCTAGTTACCCGACAAAAGCTTTATCTGAAAGCCCTAAGTTGCAAAACCAAGATTTAACAGACGATCCTTGGTTAACATGGAATGATTTGTTTGGTAACACCGATACGGTTACTGAAAAGTCAGTTACACTTTCTGAAAACACAACTCCTGCTCTAGCTTCAAGTTTATCAGCAAAACTTTCTTGGTCAAAGAATTTAACTCTACAACAGCCGAAAGCAAAGTCTAGTTTAGTACAAAGGAAAAAAACAAGTCGTCATCTCGCCTTTGTTTCCAAAACATCTGCAAAAGTTACTGCTGTTCAACAAACTCAAGCAGCCATTTTGCAATCTGATAGCGAAACTCATAAAGGAGAAATTTTTCAACAGCAATTTTCTCAAAGCACTGAAGTTGAAGCACAGCCAGACTGGATAGAAATCAAAGCAACTGTAACAGGTTATGAGAAGCACCCTCTAGAGAAAATTCTGGAATGGCTCGATTATGTTATGCTTTGGTTAGAAGAAATATTTGTAAAAATTTTTCAGTCATTACAAAGAGTGTGGCAAGCTAAATAAAAAATCGTGATTCGTAATTAATAAATTCAGATTTCATGAGGGTTTTAGGTTTAAATTTGTCGCTCTAATTTCGATTGTTAGTATAAACTGGTAAGCATTAAACTTTCAAAAAATCGATAATTGAGGTTTTAAATTTTGAATTGTTTAGTGTTATTGGTGGTTTACTGAAGTGAAAATTATTGTTTACTGTAAATATTTCAATTTCAAAAATCCACTAGATAAACCAAAAATTGAAACGTTTGTAGTGGATGTGTCTCAAATTCCTCAAGTGGGTGAAACAATTGTAGTCGAAAGAATTTCACCCCAAAAGCAGTTTGTAATTATTTTTGAGTACATAGTTACAGCAGTTCAATTTAATGCTTCTAAAAAATCGGCTGATTCAGCAGATGCTCAAGTAAGCGCATTTTTAAACCACTGTTGGGAAGGAACATCAAATTTCAAAATTACGAACTTTTTAGAAAAATAATTTGTTACCACAACATGTGATTGAGGAAATAACGTAACAGTTTAAAGCCTGTTGGTTCCTGATAATTAGTTGGTAACAAAGCAAGCATTGCTTTTTGTAGAGTTTCCAAAGCTACATTTACTTCTTGTCGCTTTGGTCTAGTTGTTGAGGCAAAGTGTAACGGTTCACCCACTTTTACAGTTAACTTTTTTCCTAAATATAGGTCATGAGTTCCAATTACCGCAACTGGAATAATTGGTACGTTAGCACGCAAGGCATAAATTATCGTCCCACGCTTTAACGGCAGATGCAATTGAGCCTCAGTGGTTCCCAATCGTCCTTCAGGAAAGATAATCATCCCATCGCCACGAGCCAAAATTGCAAGAATAATCCGGTCTATCTGGCGCAATGTCTGTATATCTTCCCCTGTGGCTACTGTCTGTTCAATTGCTGCGGCTAGGCCAACTAAATCTTCTCTTCCGGCTTTAGCGGCTTTGATGACAGCTACTTCTTCTTTCCACACCCGTTTTAAAGGAATTACACCTCCTGTAAAACCGAGAATGAAGCGCTTCCACCACTTATTATAAAGAGTACGAGCGTCGCCCAAGATGTAGTAACACGGTTGGGTGGGAAGTTCGGCTAACAAAAGTAATGGATCGATATGGTGGAGATGGTTAACTGCTAAGATTGCTGGTTGCTGAGGTATCCTTTCGAGGTGTTCAACCCGGACTCGGAAAAGAGTATGAATAAACGATCGCATAACAAACCGACGCAGCCAAGGATTAACTCTCGGTTGAGAATCCTGTTGATTAATGGCTTGAAGACGATTGAGAGTTTCCTCAACAATCTGGCGAACAGCACCATCGCCAGCCGCAGCTATACCCTCTTTTACTCGCTGGATGCTAGCATCAGTCAGTAATGGAATTTCTAATTGTCTACTATCTTCCTGCTGATGAGTGGATTTTGAGTCAGGTGTTTTTTCATTGGTATGAACTTGGGAAGTTACCCCATCAGCTAGGTCTTCCCGAACAGAGTCGCCAGAAGAACTTTCGGATTGCAACCTCTTTGAATTCATAAACAAATCATAGTTCTTGTTCGCCTAGTATAAAACAACCCGCAGTTATAAGGTGGGATTGGGAGTGTTGACTGTTGAGTAAGTCCTGTATAATTCTCTCCAATCTGCAATCCCCAGTAGCCAGTGTTTAATAAGCAGTAATTATTGCCAAGTTGGAAGCAATTTTCTTTACAATGTACCTTAATAAGTTAGTCAGAAAATGAGAAAAGGCGTAACAAATTAATCTGATGCACCATCAAGAAGGTACATTCAAAGGTGTTGGCAAGCTTGAACTGTATTACCAAAGCTGGTATCCAGAGGGTAAAGTTAAGGGAATATTAGCGATCGTACATGGATTGGGAGCGCATAGCGAGCGCTACGATAACGTAATTCAACATTTAATACCCAAGCAATACGCTGTCTACGGTTTTGATTTGCGCGGTCATGGACGTTCGCCAGGTCAGCAAGGCTACATTAATCGTTGGAGTGAGTTTCGTGAAGATTTGCGAGCATTTTTAGAGTTAATTAAAACTCAACAGCCAGGAAGCCCAATTTTTCTTTTAGGTCATAGCTTAGGCTCGGTGATTGTCTTGGATTATGCTCTGCGTTGTCCCCAAGAAGCATCTAGATTACAAGGTGTAATTACCTTAGCACCAGCTTTAGGAAAGGTTGGAGTGTCAAAAACCCGGTTACTCATAGGAAAGCTGCTCTCACGAGTTTGGCCGCGTTTTACTTTGAATACCGGACTAGATCTGTCTGCTGGTTCGCGCGATGAAAAAATTTTAGCCGCTTATGCCCAAGATTCTTTGCGCCATACTAGAGGCAGTGCCCGTCTAGCTACAGAATTCTTTGCTAGCGTTGATTGGGTAAATGCCCATGCTGCTGATTGGCAATTACCATTGTTGATTCTCCACGGAGGAGCAGACCGAGTAACTCTACCTGAGGGAGGGAAAATTTTTTCTCAACGGGTGAGTTGTCCAGATAAACTGAGAATCGAGTATCCAGGTGCTTATCACGAGCTTCAGAGTGACCTGAATTATCAAGAGGTAATGACTGATTTAGAAAATTGGTTGGAGCGACATTTGCCAACTCAGACAGCGCAACTCGGAGGAGAAAGCCCTAATTTGGAGTTTCCCAGTTCTTAGGTTTGAGTACATGACTGGAGTTTAGATTAGTCAAGAGTGCGAAACATCGCTGTTCTACTTTTGAGCGTTTTTGCTTAAGGTTTCCATAAATATCGCTTCTTTAAGTAATTTGCTTGTAGATTTTCTACGATACCACCACATTACAAAGCCAGTGATGAACAAGATTAACGGTGCAAGTCCAACAAAGATATAGAGGATGCGCGTAGGTAATCCGCCAAAAGTGCCGTAGTGGAGTGGTTCAAAAGAGTTGAGGACGCGATCGCCCAATGGTATCTTTAATATATTATCCACTCGCAACACTTTACCACTGTACTGGTCGAGATAAACATAGCTTTGCCCATTCTCATCATCATCCTGGGGCAATTTAAAGCGAATACTCAAAGCATCTTCTGGTTTACGAGGAAAATAAATCGTCCCCAGCATTGCATTTGGAAATGTAGCACGAGCAGTTTCTAATTGGTCTGTTAGTTGCAGTGGGGTTTTACCTGGAATCAGCTTAGAGACTGGTTCCGATGCTGACTTATTAGTAAATGTCACTGCATAAATTATCGGGTTAGTGAAATCAGAGAAATTCCAGCAGAAACCAGTAAAGCCTGTAAGAGCAATAAATATAGCTGTAACAATACCTGCAACTTTGTGAATATCAAAATTAACTCGTTTGGGATGAGCATTCCACTTGATTTTGAAGCCGTTGAGCAATTTTCTCCAACCAGGCCAAAGCAGAATGCCTGTAATACTGAGGATACACATCAATAGGGCAGCAATCCCGGCGATCGCATATCCAGTTTTGCCTGCTAATAAACTGTAGTGGAGTTCGTAGACAACAGAGAAAAAGCGCTCAGAAAAAATTTTCTGACTATTACCAATAATTGCTCCGTTGTAAGGGTTAACGTAGAGTTCAGCAAAATCGGTGTCCTGTTTCCTGGGAACAACGACTGCGGGAGCATTTGGCTTGGCAGATATATAAATCCGATCGATTGTGACATCTGGTTGATTTGTATAAGCTGTTTTCACCTGATTGAGGATAACTTCCACAGGTAAGCGAACGCCTTGTGGAGTAATCGTTCCAATTTGACGATGCAATAAAAATTCACTAATTTCATCGTGAAAGACTAACAAACTACCTGTTAGACCGATAATAATTGCAATCAAACCTACAGCTAACCCGATATAACGGTGTAGTCTGAATACAAAGTCTCGGAGTTTTTTGGAGTGCATAAAGAATACTCCTTTGTATTCTATTGGGGTTAAAACTGCCACGAAATTGTTCCCTGCACCGTTAGCGGTTCGCCTGGAAAGACTCTGAGAATGTCAGAAGATGATTCGTAGTAATCAACGTTGAAGAGATTTTTGATGCTGACAGCAGTTCGCAAGCGATCGCGTTTGTAGAAAATAGAAGCATCGGTGCGAAAATAGCTTGGTAAGGTAAAACTATTATCCAAATCTCCTTCTCGTTCCCCAACATAGAAGAAACCCAAGCCTAAACCCCATCCTTCTAAACTGCCAGATTGAAATTTGTAGGATGTGAACAAGCCGAAGGAATTTTCTGGCGCATTAACTAAGCGGTTGCCTTCAGGATAATCTGTGTCCTGGCTGATGCGAGCATCAATGTAGGCGTAGCCCGCGGCAATGCTCCATCCGGGCAAGATTTCACCACTAATATCCAACTCAATGCCGCGACTGCGTTGTTTTCCAGTTTGGATAGAAAAATTAGAATTATTGGGATCGGTCGTCAGCACGTTAGAGCGAGTTAAGTCAAACAATGCTAAAGTCGCAGACAGTTTGTTACTTAAATCTCCCTTGATGCCCACTTCATACTGAGTTCCAGTTTCTGGATCGAATAAATTACCATTCGCATCTATACCACTGTTGGGGTTAAACGAGCGACTGTAGCTAGCATAGAGAGAAATCGGCTCAATAGGTTGATAGACAATTCCCACCCGTGGGCTAAATGCTTCATCAGATTGGCTAGTTTTTGTGTCTGCGATCAAATCCTTCGAGTCCTGATTAGCCCAGTCATAACGTCCACCTAGCACTAATTTCAAGTTATCTGCTAAAGCAATCTGATCTTGAAGATAAACCCCAACAAACCCGCTTGATTGAGTACTATTACCTCTATCTTCAACAGCACCTCTGGGAGAGCCATACACCGGGTTGAACAGGTCAAGTGGTGCAACTTCGCCAGAGATATACTCAAAACCTGTTCGTTTGGTGTTATATATCTCTGTCCCAAACAGAAGTGTATGCTTAATCGATCCAGTTTGGAATTTACCAGTTAAGTCAGTCGCTACGATAAAGCCGTTTACGGTATCATCTGTTTTTGGGTTTGGATCGTCGAAGTAAAAGCGGCTGAGAGTTCGACCATCAGGGTCAAGGCTACTACCAGCAGTAAATCCACCCCCTCCTCTTTTTAAAACTGCGTACCGAAAGACATTTCTTACTGACCAATCTTTGCTGAACTGATGCTGCAAGTCATACCCAATTCTGGCATACGAGCCAGTCTCGAAATCATTTGGTTCACCTATAAAGCGATTGATGGGAATCTTACCATTGGGATTAGGCAGCACCGTACCCACAGCAGGTAAGCCGGCAGAAGTTTGACTTACTGTTTTCGACACATCTCCTTCAATGGTAAGTTTCGTATTAGAGCTAATCTGCCAGCTAACAACCGGATTAACCAACCAACGATTATTACGACTAAAGTCAATGAAGGTATCTGAGTCTTGATAAAAAGCATTTAAGCGATATAGCACAGTTCGGCTATCGTTGAGTGGACCGGAAAAATCCACTGCACCTCGGTAGAGGTCGTAACTCCCGGCGAGAAACTCAAGGTTATAGAAAGGGTCGCGCAATGGCTGTTTGGTGACAATATTCACTGTACCACCTAAAGATCCCTGACCATATAACACAGAAGCCGGGCCTTTCAAAATTTCAACGCGCTCAATGTTCGTGAGATCGTTTCTAGAAACTGAGCCGAAATCGACGTCTCTGACACCATTTCTGAGAACATTCGAGCTATAATCAAAGCCCCGAATAGAAAAAGCACTTAACCCTCCTTCATAGGAAGGATTAGAAGGAATCACACCGCTAACTGTTCTCACTGCATCATCCGGGTCGGTGATCACTCGGTCTTCAATCACTTGTCGAGGAACCACCTGAATGGATTGAGGAATATCGCGGATGGGTGTGTCAGTTCTAGTTGCAGAAGAAGCATCAGTTGCACCATATCCATCTTGTTCACCCGTTACCACCAATTCAATTGGTTCATCATTTTGTGCTGATGGTTGATTTGGCGGTGTCTGATTCTCCGGCTGACTTGGTTGCGTTTGAGGTTGTTGTGCTGATGATACAGCAGTTGCTACAGAGAAAATAAGACCCTCATCTGGACTGTCATACAACTCAACAGCAGGCAAGTTTGCCTCACCTATCACTGTCACCCGGATAGTATTAGTATCAAAATTTGTGACTGTGATTTCTGTGACCCCTTGAATTGGTTTTTCAGAGCGGAATGTGAACGCCTCACCATTAAGTAAACGCAGTTGAGCATTGGGAATATCAGCAATAAAATTATTGCCAGCACTGCGATTTGTGATTTGTAACTCTTGCGCTTTGCTAGTCTGTAAAATCACCTCCACACCCTTAGAGGTAGGATTTGCTTTAACTCCTGTCACTTGCACTAATTCAGGAGTTGGCGACTGCACTAACTGCTGGGCGCTGCTAATAGGAAGCTTTATCTGCTTGAGTTGCTGCTTTTTAATCGGTTCAATAATCTGTTTTTTGCTACTCAGTTGAGTAGAGTCTACACTAGCCTTAGTGGATACTGTAACAGGATCGGCTCTTGTACTTTGTGCCCAAACAGGTTGAGCAACAAGTGGCATGAAGACACTCGTGATGCATCCACTGACAATAAAGCATAACAAACTAGGCGATCGCTGAACCTTCATAGCTCCTCACACACAAAAAAGCCAACACTCTCCAGCAGCAAGTCATCTAGAGAACTTCCTCTTTGACTCACAAAGTTGTTGAAATTTATTGGCAATTAATTAAGTTATACGGAGCATACAGGATTTCAATGACTATTTCCGCTCCCAAAAGACTGCTTGCAACTCAAAGAAGACCAAATGTTTGATAAATTTCAAGTAGCAGGCTTTTCTCCTAAGCGACAGGCGCTAGGACTAATGCTATACTTGCGTTTGAAAGCGACAGCAAAATGTCCAGTATTGACGTAGCCCACTATATTTGCCACTGTCGCTACGCTCAACTTACCTTCACAGAGCAACTGCCGCGCTTTCTCCATACGGTAATCGTGTAGGTAGCCAAATACAGTTGTGCCAAAAATCTCACGAAAGCCTCGCTTAAGCTTGTTGTGATTAATTCCGGCTTGCTTTGCTAAGTCTATTAAAGACGGTGGATTATCCAAATGCCGCAGTAAAATTTCTTTAGCATTATAAATGCGGTCAATATCAGTAGACTTGAGGGTTGTGACCAAATTTAAACCCTGTTCGCGTTTGACGGTTTGCTCTAAGTACAAAACTAATAATTCTAAGGCTTTGCTTTCCAGATACCGCTGTTTAATCCATCCTCGATAAGGGCAAGTTAGAATTTGCCTAATTGCTAGCTGCATTGCTGGAGTAGTTGTTCCCAGCAGATTAAAATCCTCCTGCTTGTTTCCCTCAATCAAATTTTTTAACTGCAATGGTAGAGAGTCAAGCTGATTGCTGCCGTATGATTTGAGGAAAGAAGGCTCCATGCAAATCTGGACTCTGAAAATTCGTTGGTTGGCAGGCCACTCTTCTGTCTCCATAGCACACCCAAATCCGAAACAATTCTGTCCGTTAATTTCGTGAAAGTAGTCGTTTGTCTTGTGAATCACTACTCCAGCATCGCCGGAAATAAAAAATGTTAAGACTGATGCTGTCCATCCTTCTTCATAATCATCACAACGAATAAATTCTCGGCATTCAAATTCTCGAACGCGAAGCCAGAACCCATCCTGAAGCCAAATTAATCGCCTGTATCCTGTGCCTAACTGTTTAGGGTAATCAAAGATATCGTCGAAGTCGTCTGATTGGTATAAACGATGGGTATTCTGCCAGCTCTGCTCCCATAGTTCATCATAATCTGAGGCTGAAAGGGTAATTGTCATTGTTGCAATTGATTAAATTTTTCTCAAATTTATTGAAAAATCATCTCATTTTTTTACAACTAGTTGATAACAGAACTTAAATATTTTTAAGGAAAAGTAAATTTTAAACTCTTACATATAGACAAAATGCAAATACGTCAGCTAATTTATCTGCAACTTCTTCAAACTCTTCATTCTTGAGTTGACATTATGTGTAAGCCTTCACTATTAACAGAGTGTGTTTTTGTTCTTGACCTTTTTACTATTAGTCTTAAAGAACTAGTTTTTGAAGATATTCACTGGCGGAACATAACCGCCTTCAACAATTTGTTCCTCGATAAAAGCTTTCATCAACTCAGGTAAGGAAATCTCAAAGTTGGTCATATCTTGAGAGTTTGGGTGAACCAATTTTATTTACTATGTTACCAAGGCGATATCTACGACGGGCAACGCCTACGCATTTAGTTTGATGTAAACACTAGAATCAATTATTTACATTATCTGAAAAATATGTTGCTGAGGATTGAGAGTTTTTTACAACAAAGATAGGTTCTCCCTTTACTCCTCCACGGGTAAGAGTACAAATTTTATAGAGGTTTTCACACTCAAAGATTGCCAGAACTAGCTCTTTTCCTGTTTGGTAGGAGGATGGTAAACGTTTACCTACCTCACATTTCATCTCAGTCTCATTGTCACACCACTGTAATTTCCAAATACGCTTTTGAGTTACTGGTGCTTGGACAGACTGAGCCAGAGCATTATACACCTGTTCCGCTTTTACATCATCCTTGGCTGCCGGGACAAAAAACTTCATAAGCTTTGGTTATAAGTAACATATTGTATTAAGTAAATCAGCGTAGATAATTATTTATCATTGGAATAAGGCAATAGGCACTCTTAAAATAAGAATAAAGGTTTTAGTCTAGTTTGTTTTTCTTAACATAGTTTGATTTTCTTGTGCCAACTTACTTAGCACCAGCGTAACGCACTATCGATTCTAGCTTCTAAATCAAGTTTTGGAGTTGTAAATCAGATTTTGGAGTTGTAAATCAAGTTTTGGACTTCTAAATCAGGTTTTGAAGTTGTAAATCAAGTTTTGGAGTTCTAAATCAGGTTTTGAAGTTGTAATACCAATTCTCTAAAATATCGCAACAAATCAATCTCAGCGTCTCCGTGTCCCCACGTCATTATCTTTAGCCATCTTTTGGAAAACTGGTATAAACCTGTGATTCTCAACAAATTTCAGCAAATCCACCTAAATTTATTCTGTCCACTAACTCCAATGCTCAAAAAGCTCTGTAGCTTCTCTACAGTTGGTGCATCCATTAATACCATTTATTTGTCAAGCTGCACAAATTTTTGGATTTTCCTTATTTTTCAAAAATTTTTTATTTTATTTTATTTTCCTATGCAAAATTTACTG
The DNA here is from genome assembly GCA_029379225.1 of Nostoc sp. S4. Classification (GTDB taxonomy): domain Bacteria; phylum Cyanobacteriota; class Cyanobacteriia; order Cyanobacteriales; family Nostocaceae; genus Nostoc. The sequence continues at coordinate 64,279 of JAQYWR010000033.1, forward strand.
AAAATTCTATCTAAAACTGATTCTGTAACTTCTTCTCCAGTAATTTCTCCTAGCGCTTGAATTGCACCTCGTAAATCAATAGTCCAAAAATCAAGAGGTAACTGCTGCTCAATAGTTGCTTGTACTTGTTCCAAAGAAATTTTAGCTTGAGTTAACGCTGCTGCTTGCCTTTGATTGATTGCTAAATCCATATCAGCAGCTTGGACTTTTCCAGTTTGAATTATTTCTAAAATCGCTGTTTCTAAAGCATTAATTCCTTGATTTTGTGACGCAGAGGTGAAAATTTTAAATTTTACACCTGGGATTTTGGATTGAAGAGTTTTTCTTTGGTTTTCTTCTACTAAATCGATTTTATTAATTACTAAAATTAAAGGACGGTGCTGCACTTTTTGGTAAATTTCTTCATCGCCTTGAGTCCACCCAGCCGAAGCGTCGATGGTGAGCAAGACTAAATCAGCTGCATTTGCCGCACGGAGCGATCGCTCGACGCCAATTTTTTCTACTTGGTCTGTTGTTTCCCGAATCCCCGCAGTATCTAGCACTTGCACGGGAATTCCTGCCACAACTAGCTGAGATTCCACCACATCGCGGGTTGTACCGGGTAAGTCTGTGACAATCGCGCGATCGCTCCGGCTCCAAGCGTTCAATAAACTCGATTTGCCCACATTCGGACGCCCAACAATTGCCACTTTTAAACCAGTGCGTAACAACTCACCTTTGTCTTTGGTTGCCAACAACCGAGAAATTTCTGCGGCAATTTTCTCAATTTCTGATATAATCGCTTTATCATCCAGCGGAGTCAGGTCTTCTTCAAAATCGATTTGAGCTTCGATTTCTGCCAAAATATCCAAACAGTTAGCGCGTAACTGCCGGATCGGATGAGCTAATTTTCCCTGTAAACCAGCTAAAGCAGTTTGGGCTGCTTGGGGGGATTTAGCTCCCACCAAATCGGCAATCCCTTCGGCTTGAGTTAAATCCAATCGCCCATTCAAAAAGGCGCGGAGAGTGAATTCTCCGGGTTGGGCTAATCTTGCACCGCTTTCCAAACACAATTGCAATACTTGCTGCACTGCCATAATTCCCCCGTGACAATGGAATTCCACCACATCTTCACGGGTGTAAGAACGAGGTGCTTTCATAATTAACAACAGAGCTTCATCTATAAGTTGTTGCGTCTGGGGATGGCGAATATAACCGTAGAGAATCCGGTGAGTTTGCCAAACTTGTTGTCCTGGCGTGTGAAACAAAATTTGGGCGATGGACATCGCTTGGTCACCAGACACCCGGACAATGCCAACACTACCTTGTTGGGGGACAACAGCAGTGGCGATCGCAGCTATAGTTCCGCTAGTGGCAAATAATTCGGACATAAGCGCTTTTCATGAGGGTAGAAAGTTAGGAGTCAGGAGTAAAAACTATAACTCATAACCACTAACTTTCTAAATAGTAAGTATTTGGACGGTTGGCATGGCAACGGGCAAGGTAAAATTTATCTAGAAGCTGATGTTTGAGAGTTAAAAAGTTAGGAGTTGAAATTATAACTCATAACTTTTAAAGAGAGGAATTCACTGTGGAACAAAAAATTAATTGTGCTGTAGCCTGTGTCAACGGCTGCGTTTTAGGGGATAAATGCCCCAATCTTGAGTTCAGAGAAGCAACTGCCAAATTTGTTGAAGACACTTCTTTAGATAAAATGTTGGAAATGGCTGAAGAACGTTTGCGAAGAAAAATGATGGAACCGCCAAAATGGGTTTTTCCTGAAGATCCTTAGCGTTCAGCATTGATATTAATCAGCATTTTAGCATTTTTCCGACAATTAAAATTGCTCTTCAGTTATACATTTACTGATTAAAAATATAGGAGTTTTGAACTTTCTTCAATAATTTGCCATCTACTAACAAAAAACTGGAAAAGTAGTTTTAATTACTTTTCCAGATACTTGATTAAGCTGTTAGTTATTATGACTTTTCCCAGATGTTCTGATAACCTCATTACTAGCTAGTTTTTGCTCGATATTTTTCTGATAATAAAACTGAGGTAATTAGAATTACCCTTGAAAAAATCAAGCTTTGGAATGGTGGTTTGGAATGGAATGTCTTTGGCAGGAAATAAAAGCCTTTTTCAAACTGCTCAAAAATTCAGCCCTGCTTGTCTCACTCGCAAACAAGCAACATATCTCAAAAAGCAAATAAACTATTAGCTAACAGAAAATACCATAACCATAGTTACCGCAGCCATAGCCACGATAACCATAGCCACCACAGCCATAGCCACCACAGCCATAGCCACCATAGCCATAGCCACCATAGCCACCTCCATAGAGCATGTTTATTTTCTCATTGTCTATTTCATTGAGAAAACTTTCAGAATTGTCAAACAGTTCGTAACCAACAGAATCCAGTTTGAAGATTTTGATATTAGCCATTATGGTTCCTCTTTTATACAGATGTATTGCACTCAAAAGCAAATCAGTTAGATAAAATCTAACCTTAAATTTGATATTTGCAAATTGAACTTAGTAAATCAAGACTTAATAATTCCTTAGTTAGACATAATTAAGAGAGTTTTGTCTTTACAAATTTTCATCCTGAGATTAAAATTAGCAATAAAGAGATTTTATCGACAAAATAATTGATATTTTCCAAATTAATCGAAAATAATAGGATAAAACTATTCTTTTCTCGCAATGAGACATTAAAGATTCTATTGGATTAAATTGCAAGCAAAAACTAAAACATTAATAAAATGCCAATAATGGTTGAAAGTTTAGATAACATGAATGTTTTTAGACAAGCGAACAACTAAGACATAATTGCTTTAGTTATGTCCGAGCAAAACCAAATATAAGAATTGATCCTAATCACGGGTATACTTACTGATACCAAGGGTTTACCTCTTAGCCTTTTTTCAACAGCCAAAGTTGCTCTAAATATCTAATCCAAACACCGTTAACTCTGGCGGATGTTCAACAGTAAACTGGTAATAAATCTCTCGCCGCTCTTGTAGTGCAAGACTTAACTGCCATTCTAAAATACCCATTTCACCAAGTTGAATTTGTGGGTTAGTACGAATCAAACGCACTTTGATTTGCTCGTTGCGACTAACTGGCAATTGTTCAATTACTTTCAGATTTACTTGTTTATCGAGTAAGTTAGTAATTATCAACCGATAACTATAAGTAATCCGGCGCAGGTTGCTAATAAGTCTTTTGTCTACCAGACGTTCAACTAAATCACGCTCAATTTTTAAACCTTCATCAATTCCTAAATTTAATTTAAATTCTTGTCCTGGTGCAATATTTTCTAACCCAGTGCTACCGATAAAAATATTGTTGCGAAAAATATTTGCTTTACCTGGTAACAAAGTTGCACCATTGGCACTATTTTTTACATTTGCTTGCAGATAAGCAAAACTTACCAAGCGCGGTATTGCCACATAATCAAAGTTACAAGCATAATCATCATTAAAAATAGTCGTTTTATGGGGTGCGCCATCACTGGGAATGTTACCACCACCATTTAATTTAAAGGTAACTACACTCCCTTGTTTGGATACTTCTGCTGCAACAATTTCCGCTGTGATGAGATTATCCTCTGTAACTTCGTCTTGTTCTTGCCAATTTTCTTCACTGGCTGGAGCTGCTGCTATGCTAGGCAGCAGCGGTGGCTGTGCAGCAAATCTAGCTCGTCGTTGTCGCGCTATTTGTAGACGTGGGGTATCAATATACCAAGGTTCAAGTTTGGGTGGGAGTGTACCTAAACCGGGTTTCGCGGTAGAAAGGGTAAGATTTGCACCAATCCAATCTTCGCCGCTGCTTTGAGTAATTTCTGCAAGGTAACTCAAATGTACGATATCGCTTGTAGTGCTAAAACGCAAATCATATAGCGGAGTCCAACTGGCGCGATTCACCAAGTATGAAAGCTCTAGTTCAAACTCACCTTCACCCGTAACTTCAACTGCTACAACTAAGCTCAAACTTTCTTTGGGATGCGGTGTTTGGATTTTTTGCAGTGAGGCGTAAAGTGCTTGCAGTTGTTTGTCTAATTCCTGCTGTTGAGTTTTGCATTCTCCAGATGCGATCGCATATTCACTATACTGGCTTCCAAGAAAGTTAAGAAAATCCAAAGTTTCGCTCAGACTCAGATTTTTTCGCGACAAACTCTGTGCAAAAGGTTCCTCTGTTTTTTCGCGTAAACCTTCGATAAAACTAAATTGCAAAGCTAAAGCATCCACTTGGGCTTGCAAATGGCGTTTTTCTGCTTCTAATTGCTGAATTTGCCTTGTCAAATGTGCTACTCGTTCTGCCACAGGTTCAGTAGTGTAAATGCGATCGCTACTCACTCCTTGCAACCTTACCCCTACCGTACCCCTACCCCAAACCTTGACAGACTCAGTTTCTAGAGTTATTGGCACTGGAGTAATTATTAATTCCCGTTCAACTCCTGTTAAATAAACTACACCCCGTCGTGTCACCAATGCTCTATCAGCGTAGACTGTAACAGCTACAATCTCGCTTTCTATTATTTTGCGCCAAGAGTGAATTTCCGGGTTAATCACTGCCAGTTTTCTCCCATTTTTAATGGTTCTGCTGGTTAATTGTTAATGTTTCCGACTGTAACCGTCAACCCCTTTAAGGAATTCAAAATTAATAAATTAAAATTCAAACATCTTCCCAAGAGTACCCAATCCCAAATCCCAAATCAGCTAAGTTTATCCGGGAATTGCTTCAACCGTACTATAGCTATAAGTAGCGTTTTGCTCTACAATACTTTTCGCCGTAGCCAGCAGATAATCATAATAGGCACGAGCGACGATAGATAGCTGTTTTCCTGATGGGTAAACCATGTACCAATTTCGCTGAATTGGAAAATATTGAACATCTAAAATGCTGAACTCTGCTGCGTCTAATAGTAAGGTATGACGAGATAAAACAGAAATTCCTAAACCACCTACAATCGCTTGTTTAATTGCTTCATTACTTCCTAATTCCAGCTTGACTTTTACCTTCACTTGTTGTTCATCAAATAAGCTTTGGACAGCGCGACGGGTTCCTGAACCTGGTTCCCGCATAATAAAAGGTTCTTCAGCCAGACGTTGTATGGGAATATTTTTTTCTCTCGATAAACGATGATTAATCGGTGCAAAGACTATTAAAGGGTTTTCTAAAAATGGTTGGCAAGTTATATCCATATTCTCTGGAATTTGGCTCATAATATACAAGTCATCCAAATTTTGAGTCATCCGTTCCAAAATTTGTTCGTGATTTGTGACTTGTAACGAGATATCTATTCCTGGATAAAGTTCGCAAAACCGCCCTAACAAACGAGGGATAAAATATTTGGCCGTTGTAATCACTGCCAACCGTAGTTGTCCTTGTTTTAGCCCTTTTAAATCTGCTACCTTCATTTCAAACTGGGCTATATTATCAAATATCTGCCGACAAGTAGCATATAATTCTCTTCCTGCCTCTGTCAAATACAACCGCTTCCCTACCTGCTCAAATAATGGCAACCCTACAGATTTTGTCAGTTGCTTAATTTGCATGGAAACAGTAGGTTGAGTGAGAAACAATTCCTCAGCAGCACGAGTAAAGCTACTGTGCCGTGCCGCTGCCTCGAACACTTTTAACTGGTGCAGCGTCGCTTGATTCAAGGGAGATTCTCCTGTAAATAGCAATTCATCAATATATATCTAGTATTACTGAACAGTTGCAATTTTATATAGCGATGCTTATAGAAAGTCAGGAGTTTTATTTATTATAGATAAAACTCTATTATCGCTATTCAAAGAAAAATATTTGATTTTTGAATTGAAGAAGCTATCATCAGAACAATAAGAAAAGCGTAAGATGCCTTCTAGTTGACGGTGAATGTTGAATGCTGAATGTGGACTCACAATTCATTGTTCTTCATTCATCATTCCATAATTCTTCTGCAACTTTTGTTGGTAGTTTAGTTAAATCTGGTAATCTTAGCATTTCGATTTCGGCAACTTGCTCTTTGATATTCACTGGCAAATTTAACGGTTGATTTTCTTCTATCCAGCAGCTTGCCAAGGGCAAAGTTTGTTCCATTTCGTCTAAAGGTCGAGGAATCACCATCACTGCATTTAACTCCCCAATGCGTTCTGCCTCAAACATCCCAGCTTCCACTGCTACGGCAACATTGGCTACAGAACCACGAATAATCGCTGTACACAAACCCGCACCAATTTTCTCATAAGCTGCCAAATGGACATCAGCAGCTTTAAGCATGGCATCACACGCCCCTACCATCGCCGGAAATCCTCGCGTTTCTACCAAACCAATTGCCTGATTACTCAGACGACTGGAATTGCCTTCCTCCATCAATTTAGTAAAACGGGCTGTGATCGGAAGTACTATATCTAAGTTGGGATAAGGTCGGGGAATTACCAAGCTAGAAACCAACTGACCAAACTGTTCAGCAGTTTGCACACCTGATTCTACCGCAAGACGTACATCCGCAATTCCACCCCGGACGATCGCCGTACAATGACCGCTACCAATTTTTTCATAACCAACTAGGTGAACCCCAGCAGATTTTAGCATCATATCTGCTGTCCCAACGATTGCTGGGAAGCTGAGGGTAGAAACTAAGCCCAAAGCAGTATCCTTAAGGTCGTCGAATTGACCTGATGAATGCATAGTACTCATAGACCGTTGATTAAATGTTTCCATGTGAATTTTCCAAGATACGGAAAAGGCCGACAACTTACAATTAACACTTACTCAGACTAATCGTCAGAGTTTTGGTCGTTCAAGGATTGTCTATGGGGAAACAATGTGGTCAACAGTCTTTGTATACTGCCTTGCCCATAAATTTGAGTCCCGAAATTGTTAGGGGATTCTGTGATTGGCTCAGTTGGGTCTTCTTGGGCGGGTGGTTGCAAATTAGAGTCAGCATCATTCACAGGCTTCTCTGGTGGAGGAGACTGGGTTTGTGCAGTGGCGGGAGATTTAAAGAAGGAAATTGACCGCCCTTTTAACTCTACAAAACCTGAAGCTGATAAGTTAGTTGAGGAAATTACCTTTTGTTCGCCTTCCCCTAAACCATTATTGTTTTGGGCAGTTGTCGAAGCTGGATTATTTGGGGATGGATTGAGTTGTTGTGTTTGACTAATTTGACGACTGGTATCTCCCAAAATCGAACCAGGTGGAATTACTTGTCCAGGTTCAACTGAACAATTGAAAATCGTTGTTGCTGAACCAATGCAAGCATTTGCTCCAATTTTGCCCTTGCCAACCATCAAAAAACCGGCTCCCAGGTTTGCGCCTGCTTCTACCTCTAGGGTTCCTTCATGGACTTGGAGAATTGACCCCATACCAATACAAACCCCTGGGCCAATGACGATCTTGCTGTTTGCAGCTGCTTGGAGTATTACCCCAGGTGCGAGTACCGCGCTTGGATCGACACTTACCTCACCACTAATGTAAGAATCAAAGTTATTGCTGAGGCGCAGTGGCGGCACAGACATGGAAATTTTAACCTCGAAAGGCACAAGAAATTAGAGATTTCGGAGTTAGAAGTCAAGAGTGAGGAATTAGTTCAAAGTGAGGAGTTATAAATTTTTAGTTTAGAGTTATGAATTCAAAATCTTTTTCAACTTCTAACTCCTAACTCCTAACCAAAGCACCCCAAACGTCTTTGGCGAGGCTCCTAACTCCTAACTCTTAAGGACGTTGAATAATAGTTTCCAATACCCGACGCTTGGCTTTGGGGTCAATACCAATTAAGCGTACATATTCTCCTTGGTATTCCGCGAGGTGCGCTTCTACAGCTGCTATGGCTTCTCTTTCTGAAGACCCTTTAATTGGCCCGCTACTAGTCCACGAACCTGTACGGAAGCGTCGCTGATCCACATGTTCAATGCTGATTTTATATCCTCCAGCCAATAATTGTCTTAACTGGTCTACCACTTCAGAATCTAAACGTGTACTGGTAGCTGTTGCCCTCCCTGAATAAGAAGACTCACTGCTATATGATTTTTGACCACTACTGCTATATGATTTTTGACCACTACTGCTATATGATTTTTGACTACCACTATTAGAGGAACTTACTTGACCATTAGGACGTTGGATGATAGTTTCTAGCACCCGCCGTTTAGCTTTGGTGTCAATGCCAATTAAACGTACATACTCGCCTTGATGGTTGCCTATACACTCTTCTACAGCTGAAATCACTGCATTTGTCGAAGTTGCTTCAATTGACTTGCAACTACTCCAAGAACCAGTCCGGAAGCGGCGCTCATCCACGTGTTCGGTACCAACTTTATAACCACCAGCCAAAAGTTGGCGAATTTGCTCTACGGTTTCGTTATCAATTTTGCCGCTGCCAGAGCCGTTACTATAGCTGTCACTATAGCTGTTACCATAGCTATTATTACCATAGCCATTATTGCTGCTGTAATTGCCATTACTAGAACTAGCAGGAGCTCTAAAGCTGGTAGCTGGTCTCACTTCACCATCGGGACGTTGGATGATTGTCTCTAACACCCTTCGTCTACCTTTATCAATGCCAAACAGCCGGACATATTCACCACTGTGGTTTCTGACACAAGTTTCCAAAGCGCCGATCGCTTCATTTAAAGATTTCGGTTCGATTGGCTGGCAACTAGTCCAAGAACCCGTCCGGAACCGTCTTTGGTCTACATGCTCCGTGCCAATTTTATACCCTTGCTGTAATAAATAGCGCAACTGCTCTATTGTTTCTGTACTTAAGTTATTACTCGACACGTTACTACTCCTTTCCAACTCTAAAACAGTAATACCATTACCTGTATAAGACTTAGTAATTTCATTCCGAATAGGCGTTATACATTTGGTATCCTCAGCACAAAGATAACCAGCTCGTAGTGCCTGATTAATCCCAACCACATGATGAGCGAATTCTTTATCTCGATCTTGCACATCTGGCAAGCGGTCAGCTTGCTGCTGGCTAGTAATTATTGCTCCTGAAGGTACATACTTTCCTGGAGGAATTTCTACATCTTGAATTAAAGCGTGCATCATCACGATGCAACCTGCACCTACCCTGGCATTAAACACTGTAGAGCGAAAGCCGATGAAGGAATTATCTCCTACATAAGCTGGTCCGTGAATTAGAGCCATGTGAGTAATGCAAGCATTTTTGCCTATCCACACCGAGTATTTATTTTCGTCGTCGCCAAGTACTCGACCTTGCTCCAACCCATGAATTACAACACCATCTTGGACATTAGTGTTTTCACCAAGATAAAAGGGTGTACCTTCATCCGCTCTAATCGTAGTCCCCGGAGCAACGATTACATTTGCACCTAAGCGTACATCTCCAATCAAATTGGAGAATTTGTGTACAAAGGCAGTTTGATGGATTTCGGGTTCAGCTAAATTCCTTGACCACGGGGTTGGGGGTGCCGCCGTGCTGCGGACTACCATTGCTAGATTCCTCCTCTATGTCATTTGTCTTTTGTCATTTGTCATTTGTCTTTTGTCCGTTGTCTTTTGTCATTTGTCAGTTGTCCTTTGTTACTTACTAATGACTAATAACTAATGACTAATGACCAATGACCAATGACCAATGACTAATGACTACCTATATTGATCTTTTTTGCTGTAAATTAGGCGATCTGCTAGGTGAATGGTGTCTATAATTGCCACCACTGCTGCATCTAATGGACGCTGTTCATTGCCAACAACTTGACGAGCTGCACTCCCACGAGTGACAAGTACCCACTCATCTACTCCCGCTCCCACAGTATCTGCTGCTACTTCGTACTGTGGTAGGATATTTCCGTCTTCATCCACTAATTGTAACAACAGTAGCTTTACACCTCTAAGACTTGGGTCTTTTTGCGTGCTAACTACTGTGCCGCGAACTTTGGCAACTTGCATTACAAATTATGGTCTTCTACCAAAAGGACGAATTGCATTCACATTTTCCCGGAATTGTTCTACGTCTTCTGTATAACGAATCGGCAGGACGTATTCTAAGTTTTCGTGGGGACGAGCAATGATGTGAGTAGACAGTACTTGTCCGCCGTTAACTCGCTTAACCGATTCAACTCCTGCGGCTACCGAAGCTTGAACTTCCGATACATCTCCCCGCACAATCACTGTCACTCGACCACTACCGATTTTTTCATAACCTACTAGAGTCACGCGGGCTGCTTTCACCATTGCATCAGCAGCTTCCACTACCGCTGGAAAGCCTAGTGTTTCAACCATTCCTACTGCGATCGACATTAGTTTTAATCCTTATTTAAAGTTTTAGCCTTGGACACAAATGATGCTCAAAAAACTAGAAAGCGTTAATTACTTTGTTTAAACGGCTTTTAGGTACGGAACTGTTCCACAGCTTCCGTGTAACGTATCGGCAAGACGTACTCAAGGTTTTCGTGAGGACGAGCAATAATGTGTGTGGATAACACTTCACCACCATTGACTCTTCTGGCCGCTTCCACCCCAGCAGCTACGGAAGCTTGAACTTCCGATACATCTCCCCTAACTATCACGGTGACGCGAGCGCTACCAATTTTCTCGTATCCTACTAAAGTGACACGGGCAGCTTTTACCATCGCATCAGCAGCTTCCACGACTGCTGGAAAGCCCTTCGTTTCAATCATTCCAACTGCAATTGGCATCGCAGAACTCCTACAAAATTAATCCAATCGGTACTGTTCTTTGAAAATTTTGACGGGGAGAGCTTGATCTTAGAGCTAAGAAAACACTTCCAAATTAAGCATAGGAAAGCTTGGCGTCCCTGGCAATATAAATCACTATAATAGTTTATGATAAAAAAGTTTTAAAAAACTTAACAAAAATTTATCTGTGTCTATGAGCAATTAAAGTTCCCTGATTCCTAGAGCAGCCACTTATGCTTTATAATTTCTTTATGACATTTACAAAATGAGATTCATAGCCAAGGCTAATTCGATCTGGTAAGGGACGAGCAGTCGCTGTATGCTGTGCTGCTTCTATCTTTCCTCAGTTTTTGGTACATCTACAAGGACTAGGTGAAAAATATATAATTTTTTCAAATATATCCTATAAATTACTTTAGTCAAAGTAGAAATACAAATGTAAAAACAGGGAAGATGTTAAGGCAAGTAAATGCTTTTGCTTATATGAAGTTATATTTTACTGAAGTTTAATAGGGTAAAAGTAAGTAAAAATACTCCGAGGTTATATTAGAAACAATAGTAAAGAAAGATTGAGGTTTTGGCAAATTAATTTTATAAAACAAATAATTGTCTGAAAGCTTTTTAAAATCAAGGCTAAGTCGTCAAGGAAAATTTAAATGAGTCAATTTTTATTTTTAACAAGTTGGTTTGTGCCGTTATATAGCTTATCCGGCGCAATTTTGACCTTACCGTGGGGGTTGGGAATAATTCGGCGGACAGGGCCAAGACCTGCGGCATACATCAACTTGTTGACGACAATTTTGGCTTTTGTGCATAGCTTGTTTGTATTTAAAGATATTTGGGATAGAGAACCAGAAACTTTGTTGGTTAACTGGTTCAAAGCTGCGGATTTAGATTTATCCTTTGCCTTGGAACTCTCACCAGTAAGTATCGGGGCAACAGTTTTAATTACAGGCTTAAGCTTACTGGCACAAGTTTACGCCTTGGGTTATATGGAAAAAGACTGGTCGTTAGCGCGTTTTTTTGCGTTGCTGGGATTTTTTGAAGCGGCGCTGAGTGCTCTAGCAATCAGTGATTCTTTATTTTTTAGCTATGCTCTATTGGAAGTCCTGACACTTTCAACTTATTTGCTGGTTGGGTTCTGGTATGCTCAACCGTTAGTGGTGACAGCAGCGCGAGATGCATTTTTAACTAAACGGGTGGGAGACTTATTACTGCTGATGGCTGTGGTAACGCTTTCCACCTTGGCCGGCAGTTTGAACTTTTCCGATTTATATGAGTGGGCGCAAACAGCTAATTTAAGCCCAGTCACATCCACATTATTGGGGTTGGCTTTAATTGCTGGCCCTGCGGGTAAATGTGCCCAGTTTCCCCTACACCTGTGGTTAGATGAAGCGATGGAAGGGCCGAACCCCGCTTCAGTAATGCGAAATTCCTTGGTAGTAGCTGGTGGTGCTTATTTACTATTTAAACTGCAACCATTGTTAGCCCTCTCGCCAGTTGCCTTGAATGTTTTAGTAGTTATGGGCACGGTAACGGCCATTGGTGCAACATTAGTATCGATAGCTCAAATAGATATTAAGCGAGCCTTATCTCATTCTACCAGTGCATACATGGGGTTAGCGTTTTTGGCAGTGGGCTTGCAGCAAGGGGGTGTAGCCTTGATGTTGCTGTTAACCCATGCGATCGCTAAAGCATTATTATTTATGAGTTCTGGTTCAGTGATCTTAACTACCCAAAGTCAAGACTTGACAGAAATGGGCGGTTTATGGTCAAGGATGCCAGCTACCACCACTGCCTACGTTGTCGGTTCGGCAGGAATGGTTACGCTTTTACCACTAGGAAGCTTCTGGGCAATGTTAGCATGGGCTGACGGTTTTGTGACTATTAGCCCTTGGGTGATTGGAGTTTTATTATTAGTCAATGGCTTAACAGCATTGAACTTGACTAGAGTATTTAGATTAATCTTTTGGGGTAAACCGCAACCGAAGACCCGCCGCACCCCAGAAGTTGGTTGGTCGATGGCATTGCCAATGGTGACTTTAACAGCATTAACTTTATTTCTACCCCTGATGCTACAGCAATGGTATTTGCTACCTGATTGGGAAAGTATCAATTGGTATGTAGCATTAGCGTTGTTTGCTTCTACAGTACTAGGAGTAGTTGTAGGTTCTACAGTTTATCTACACAAAGCTTGGTCAAGATCTAGAATTTTGGCATGGAGATTTTTCCAAGATTTGTTAGGTTATGACTTTTACATCGATCAAATTTATCGGGCTACCGTAGTAAGTGCCGTAGCGCTGCTATCTAAAATTTCTGCTTGGAGCGATCGCTATTTGGTTGACGGTATAGTGAACTTAGTTGGCTTTGCTACAATTTTTGGCGGACAAAGTTTAAAGTACAGCATTTCTGGACAATCCCAAGGTTATATGTTAACCATCCTCGCAGTCGTCAGCATCCTGGGCTTTTTTATCAGCTGGTCATTGGGTTTATTAGATAAATTGCCTTTTTAGCAATGTTGACTGTTGAGTGTTAACTGTTGACTGAGGAGTTATTTTTCGCCTCAGTGCCTCCCACACTCCCCATCTCCCCATCTCCCCATCCCCCTTACCTAAAGTCTATGCTTAGTGCTTTAATTGTAGTGCCGTTGATTGGCGCGGCTTTAATTGGTTTCTGGCCCTCTGGTATTAGTGGAAAACTTGCCCGGAATGTAGCTTTGGGCTTTGCAATTACTGTTTTGTTTTTGACAGTTGTATTAACAATTCAGTTCCGTCCTGGGGAAGTGAGTCAACAATTTGCCGAGTCTGTTCCTTGGATAGATGTTTTAGGCTTGAACTATAACCTGGGAGTAGATGGTTTATCTTTGCCATTGCTGGTTTTAAATGGACTGTTAACTTGCATTGCCATCTACAGTAGCGATGAATCCCTTGGGCGTCCTAAATTGTATTACTCTTTGATACTACTGTTAAGTGTTGGGGTGACTGGAGCTTTTTTAGCACAGGATTTACTGCTATTTTTCCTGTTTTACGAGTTGGAGTTAATTCCGCTATATCTGTTGATAGCTATTTGGGGTGGTACAAGACGGGGTTATGCTGCAACAAAATTTCTCATTTATACTGCTGTTTCCGGAATCCTGATTTTAGCAAGTTTCTTAGGCATGGTTTGGCTGAGTGGTTCCTCTAACTTTGCACTAGCAGGCTTGAACACCACAACTTTACCTTTAGCAACACAACTTTTATTGCTAGTGGGAATTTTGGTAGGTTTTGGGATAAAAATTCCCTTAGTTCCCTTCCATACTTGGTTGCCAGATGCTCACGTTGAAGCTTCCACACCGATTTCCGTACTTTTGGCTGGGGTACTGTTGAAGTTGGGAACTTACGGCTTACTGCGATTTGGCATGAACTTGTTACCAGAAGCTTGGAGTTATCTGGCTCCTTGGTTAGCAATTTGGGCAGTTATAAGTGTATTGTATGGTTCATCCTGTGCGATCGCCCAAACAGATATGAAAAAAATGGTGGCGTACAGTTCTATTGGACACATGGGCTACGTACTGATAGCAGCGGCGGCAGCTACACCTTTAAGTGTGTTGGGTGCTGTCATGCAAATGATTAGCCACGGCTTGATTTCTGCAATGCTGTTTTTGCTGGTGGGAGTTGTGTATAAAAAAGCCGGAAGTCGGGATTTAGAAATCATTAGAGGACTGCTGAACCCAGAACGCGGGATGCCAGTAATCGGTAGCCTGATGATTGTGGGAGTCATGGCCAGCGCAGGTATACCGGGAATGTTAGGGTTTATTTCCGAATTCGTAGTGTATCGGGGTAGTTTTGCAGTTTTTCCAGTACAAACACTGCTGTGCATGATTGGTACGGGTTTAACAGCAGTTTACTTCCTATTACTTATGAACCGCGCCTTTTTTGGCCGCTTATCTTCACCTGTTGTTAATTTACCACGCGTGTATTGGAGCGATCGCATCCCAGCTGCAATTTTAGCTTTGCTAATTGTAATTTTTGGCATCCAGCCGTCTTGGTTAGCACGCTGGACTGAACCAACAATTACAGCAATGGTAAATACTCAAAACGTAGTAGCAACGGTGTCCTTGGATAAGAAAATGGGGAATGGAAACTAGGGAGTAGGGAGATAGGGAGATGAGGAGATGGGGGAGTGTGGGGGGAAAGATTTCTTCCCCATCTTCCCCATCCTCCCACACCTCCTTTTCCTTCCACACTCCCTGTTTGCCTGCTGCCCCATGCCCAATACTTTATGGAGAACTAGCAATGGTAACTATTAGAAATAAATTCACTAACGAACCTTTACCTGAGTTTATTGAACGCTTGCAAACAGGACAGGCATTACTTACCGATACTCCAGAAAATGTCGTGGAAGTAGTTGGTATTCTCAAAAGCTATGGCGTAGTTATAGATGCCTATTCAATAAATCTGAATTACATTGCCGAGCATCAGTTTTTAGTATTTTTTCCATTTTTTAAATACTTTAATGGAAAAGTATCTTTTCAGAAATTACTTCGTCACTGGTGGCACGATCGCATTAATTTTGAATATGCCGAGTATTGCATGAAAGGCATGATGTGGCACGGTGGCGGCGGTTTAGATACATATTTAGATACAAAAGAATTTCAAGAAAGAGCGCAAGCTGTCATCACAGCTAAATTTAAAAATAATCCTTTAATTTTAGGCATTAACCAACTGTTTCCAGACTTTTTAACCGAACAGTTACGCGTTTCTGCTTATTACACTGGTTTAGGTCAATTTTGGCGAGTCATGGCTGATATTTTCCTCAGCTTATCAGACCGCTATGACAAAGGCGAAATCAAATCGATTCCCCAAGTTGTAGACCATATTAAAGCAGGGTTAGTAGAAAATGCATCCAAGCCAATTACCTACACAGTCAAAGTTCGGGAAAAACTTTATGATATCATTCCCGAAGACGTTGGTTTGACTTTCTTAGCAGACACAGCAATACCTTATGTAGAAGCAGTTTTCTTTAGAGGAACACCTTTCCACGGCACAGTTTCATACAACGCCCAAGCTTATCAAATCTCCCCAGATCAAAGTCGATTCCAATATGGCGCATTATACGCCGATCCTTTACCCATCGGCGGCGCAGGTATTCCCCCCACCTTGTTGATGCAAGATATGCGTCATTATCTGCCAGAGTACTTGCATGAAATTTATCGTCACAGTCTTCGGGGAGAAGATGATTTGCGAGTGCAAATTTGCATGACTTTCCAAAAATCGATGTTTTGCGTGACCACAGCAGCGATTTTGGGACTGGCGCCTTATCCAATAGATACTAAAGACCCGTCCGAGGAAAAAGCGAATCGAGTTTATTTCGCAAAGTGGATGAGTCGCTTAGAAACTTCCCGGTTGCTAGATGTGAATAAATAGTTGACTTTGGGTCAAATTCATGCGTCTGGGTCAATACCAAGAGAGCGCAATTGAGCAGCTAAGCGATCGGCTCGTTGGCGTTCTTGTGCGGCTCTTTCATCGCCAGTCAACAACAAATTACCTTGCAAATCCCACCAACGTAACCAGGGCAATTCCACATTTTGATAAATTCCAAGCCTTATGCCTAACTCCACTCCTAAAGGAGGTATAGGATAATGTCCGCGTTCATTTGCTGCTAATAACTGGTATTGTCCACCAATCAATTCATAAACTTCTACACTGGCTTTATTCACTTCATAAATGCCATAAAACGGAGGACGAATTACTTGCTCATAAATCCAAAATTTGCCCTTCCAAGGGGTTGTATCTCGTTCCTCACTCCCATCACTAGAGACGAATTCTAAGACAATTAATGGAGCGATGTGTTCTCGCCAAAATACATAAGAACGGCGCGTCAATCCATCTAGTAAGGGCGGGACATTTCCTACATAAAACCAATCCGGTGCTGCTGCTCCTTTCTCTGGAGGATCTGTCAACCGCCAGTAAATACCTAAGTCCTGACCTATACAATATTGACCTTCTAGATGTAATTGCTGAAGAATGGGTGTAATTGAGTCGGTTAGTAAGATACTTTGGGGATGCTCTTGCCAATTTTTCACAAAGGTGCCGTCAGAGTCCGGTAGCTGCGTGTGGTCAGGAAATGGGGTGAGGTCGGTATCGAGGTTGGTTGCAGAGGTCATAAGTTACCTTTGCACAAGCTAAAGGTTGTTTTTAGTTTAGCAATAGAGGAAGAAAAAAGCGTAGGCGTAGCCTGTCGTAGACATCGCAGTCTTTCTACAAAGCTAGGCTCAGGTTATTAAGGCTCTCTTGTGTGAGAATTAATCTAAGCATTTTGGGAGTTGCAAAGATGGCTTGGGTAGCTGGCGATCGCTTGCAAGGTGGAAAATACACCATTGAAAAAGAGTTGGGAAGAGGACGCTTTGGCGTTACTTATAAAGACCTCAATCCTCAGATTAGCGATCGCACAAACCGCGCAATTTTAACAGGAATGAAGCTAGACCCCAAGCAGCGATCACAGCTTTACCTCCGTGTAATTACTGCCGCCAATCTTTATGCTGGTCATTTAAGCTGTACGTGATTTAGCTAATGTTTTCCTCAAGCTTTAGTCAAACTATGTTTTCTGAACAGTTTCAAGCAGCACACGACAGCATTTACAACATTGGTACACATCTTTTACAGTACCTTCAGGAAATTCGCCAAGATTGGCTGAGTAAAGGAGATGATACTAAAGGGTTGCAGAGCGTTGAAAATGATATCACTAAAGCTCTTACTGCCTTAAAAGAACAGAAGTATCAAGTTGCTGTTATTGCGGCGATGAAGGCGGGTAAAAGTACTTTTCTCAATGCTGTGATTGGTGCTGATGTTCTGGCAAGTGAAGGAGAAGCCTGTACGATTTGCCGTACCGATATCCGACCAATTTATACTATAGCTACACCAAGATTGTTAGAGTATCGGCAGGGGGAAAAGAAACCTGTTGTTATTGCTGAGGGTGATGCTAGTGTAATTCGACAAAAATTTTTAGATCGTACCCACAAGCTCCGAGCTACAGCTAATCAAGACAATATCACGCGCTTTGAATTAGAGCATCCCATAGAAGCAATCAGCAAACTTTCATCACTAACTGGTTTAACTTTAGTTGATACTCCAGGCCCCAACGAGTGGGAATCAGCAGGCTTCAGTACAGTTGCACTCAAGCAAACAGCTTTGGAAGCGCTACGGACGTGTGATGCTATTTTGTTTGTTTTAGATTACTCATCCTTTAGAGACAATACTAATTTAGAGTTGCTTCAAGATTTAATAGAACAGCGTGGAGAATTTCTTGCAAAGAACACTAGGAAAATCTACTTCATTCTCAACAAAGTTGATCGAAAAGCAGAAGGAGATCGAGCCATTGATGATGTAATAGCAGATTTGAAGCGGGCTTTGATAGGATTTGGCATTCCAGATCCCACAATTTACCCTACAAGTGCATGGCAAGGACTTTTAGCTAAATTAATCCAGCAAGGTACAGCCAATGATAGCCATTTAAAAAATTTTAAAAGATTCTTCAGTGCTAAGTATGCAATAGAGAATGAGGAAGGTGACTCTGTAACTCCTGCTCCAAAGAAAATTGCACCACAAGCTTTAAAAGATAGTTTTATTCCGACTATTGAAGAATCAGTGATTCAAACTGTTGTTCAAAACTCTGGTTGGAATCTTCTAAGTGATGTTTTGGCAAGCCTTATTAAGTCAGGCAAAGCAATTGAAGATACTCTTAACACACGGTTCATAGGTTGGGAGATGGAAATTGAAAGCCTCAAGCAAAAAGTAGAAGAGTACAGAAAACGTGCTAATTCTGCTAAAAAAAAGGTTGAAGATGTCAAGGACTCCGTAGAGCAACAAAAACAGAAGTTAATGAAGGGCTTTAGCAAAGGAATTAATATGTTTGCTGATGGTGCTAAAGCTAGTATTCAAAAAGAAATTGATCAAATTGCTCAATCAAGGTCTGTAAAATATGAAACAATTAAACTGCCAAATAATACTCAAAATATAAAAATACAGGAATTTAATATAGATAATTTGGGAGGAATAATAGAGGAGTTTAGTGAAGGTATACTAGAATTTTTTCCTGGCTTAAAAGGTTTAAGTAAAATATTTAGAGCAGGTGTTAAAGTTGGGGAATCGTTACTAAGTTCTTTGAGTAAATCTTTTCCAGAATATTTGGATACTAAAGATTCCTTTGTAGAAATAGGTAAAACAAAAATTGCTGATCCGTACATCATTAGGGTTAAATCTAAAAAAGAGGCTGAAACACTTAAACTAACAATTAATGAATTTTGCGCTCCGCATATCCAGAAATTGTGGTTAGAAACGCAAGATATATTAGTGAGAAATGGAAATGAAATTAGAGATAAATTAGTACAAAAAATCCAAAGTGATATTCAAATAATATCCAATCAACTATCTGATTATCTTGGAAATAGTTTAGAAGTTAAATTTCATATTAACACAATTCAATTTCCAAAATTTAAGTTTAAAGGTATTGACGCAGTAATTCAGTATCAACAAGATGTCATTATAGGAAATAAACTAGAAAAGAGAAGTGGCTCTTGCTGCCAACCTGATTATTATATTGATGTTCCAATTATAGGGGATGTGTATGATATTGACCTCAAAGAAACAGCAAGGTTAATTCAGCAGAAAATAGATGAGCAAGTTATAAGAAACCAGTTTCTACTAGAGCGAGTTATTAATAAACAAGTCTCCAAGGATTTTAGAGATGCAGAACAGCAAATTAATGACTACATAAATAGATTTCAAGAGCAGTTTGACTGCTTGTTGAAAGAACGGGAAACGAGAGAAACTGAAAAGGAACAAATTTTTGCTATCCTTGAAGCTCAGAAAGCAAAACTTAATGAATATTTGAATGAATTGGCTCCTATACAAGCATCTTTAAATACTTGGAAACCAATGTAATTAGAAATGCTCTTGCCAGTTTTTGCGCCAGTTTGCACAACGGGGGAACTGCCGCAAGCAACTGGCTTACAAAAGTGCCGTCATTTAGTGGCTGCGTATGCATTAGTTCTGTAAAGCTAGGCTCAAGCTTTTCAGAAGTTTTTCTCATACCAATCAGCCAAAGACTTAGGCTTCTGGTTCAATACCAAGCGCTGGTTTTAAGAGCGTTGTTATGGAAAATAAGCTAGGTAAATAAACTGATATCTACATTAAAATAGTCCGCCAACGCTTCTGCTTGAGTTTTAGTAATGGTGCGACCATTAACAATTTGCAAGGCAATTTCCAATGAACCAATTACCTCAGCTAATGCTTCGGTTGTAGTATCGCGTGCGTCCATTAGATGTAGTAACATCGAATTGGGTGTACCTTGGAGAATTGGGTAATGGGTTTCTTCAAACTGCTCAATTAAAGTCACCAACAGTTGCAACAGCATTTCTTCTTCTGGTGTACGATTGGGACGATGTTCTAAGGTTAATGCGAGTGCGATCGCTTGTTCGTTTTCTGCATCTGTGGTAATGATTTTTGGCTGATACTCGGCTAGCAATTTACCATAAGATTCTGGATTAAAAGTACGGGTCATTTTTCATTTATAGCTTCTGGTTCAACGCCGAGCGATGTCTGACGACAACCAGCTATGCGTCTACGCCATATTTCTCTAAAACTCAAGCGATCGCTATTTAAATGTTATCTTTTTTCTATTGGTTCACCACCTAACCAAGAATCTCCCGATTTGAATTCGGGAGAGTGTCAAAAAACCCAAATGTATTGGCTTTATTAAATAACAACCTCTTGCTTAGGCTTCCGCACTGGACGCTTGCGTTCGCTGCGACGAACGCCCCCTGCCATTTTGTACTCATCGCTATTCTTGCCATACTTTGCAGCTACGCTGACTAACACATGTTCTGTTAGTTCCATCAGCGACTTTTCAGCTAATTCTAAAGCTCCCTGAGTTAGATCCACGGTGGAGAGGCTAGAGTTATAAGCTTCCAACTTGTCTTGTGTTTTTTTGATGGCGGTGGCAAAGCTGTCAATAGTGACTCCATTACCTAAATCTAAGGTGAGACTAATCGACTTCAAAGCCGCAATCCGACGCTGTGCTTTATCAAGTACTTTAGATCCACGTTTTGGACGTGACATAAATAACTTTCCTTTTTTAATTATGTACTAGGATAAGAATTGACTTATATCCTTGTCTTGACACCATTAGGATAAACAAAATCTGGTTGATTAACACCCGCAAAATTCAGTATTGTACAAAATATTTAATACAAAATATATTGTATTGATTACGTGAATCTATTGGCATTTATCCGAATTCAATAAACGACCGCCCGAATTCAATAAACAATCACCCAAATTTAATAAACGACCGCCCGAATTCAAGAAACGACCGCCCGAATTCAAGAAACAATCGCCCGAATTCAAGAAACGACTGTCCAAATTTAATATCGTACTTCTCACTTGATTGCAATATCGAATTCCTATTTAATTTTTGCGAAGCTCAGTGCGTCTTTATCTCGCTTCGCTGATGAAGATTCCCCGCGATCGCTTTTTCGCTGCTTTGATTCGAGATTTGAAATTAGTTTAGCAAGTGTAGATACAAACAGGATTGTTTTGAGACATGGCGCTGTTTGTGTAAAACTAGGCTTCAAATCTTTAGGCTTTAATTATGTAAAAATTAATGTTGACATTACTCAGGTAATACTCCAACTAGATTAGACTACTTCTCTCTATTTAGCTTCTCTTGGATAGCATCTCTACAGAATTGTGCAGGGTCGTCCTTAGATTTCACCGCCTCTTTCATCTCGTCAGTACACCTGAAACTGATGCTAGCTGTCATTGGTTCTTCGTTTTTAGATTGTATCGGTTCTAAATTTTCAGGTTTACCCTTCGGATTAGGCATTATTGAGAAAAGTAAATATAGCTTGAATTGTCTGTGTACAAATAATTAGAGTATTTAATCGGTAGGCAATCTGTCTGGAAAACTTGTTACCTACCGATATCCCAATCAAAATGAGACAATTCTATGTTTACACGATCGGAACTTGAAATCAAAACGATTGCCGAACTACGCTTGCTGTGCGAGCGTTATGGATTACGACCGACTGGGAAATCAGTGCAAAAGGTAAGCTATATCACATCATTAATTGCATTTGGGGCGATCGCACTTAACCAGTTACAAGAAGGGAAAGGATTACGAAGATTATCGTTTGCTAGCCTTCAGTGCATCGGTGCAGCACTAGATGAGATGAATTCTCCAACCGCCGAACAAGCAGCATTAATCAAGGCAAGCTTAGAAGGCAAACATTTAAGCGCACCTAGTCGCTGGGAGCAGGAGAAACTGCTTAACCTGTACAAAGCTAAACTGCTGCTAGAGCAAGTTATGGACTTGTTAGCAGACTAATTTTTTCACTAGCCTCGATAATCCTTTTGTGAGTCCTCTTCTTAGAGGACTTTTTTAGTAGCTATTGCCAAATACTTAGACTTCTGGTTCAATACCGAGCGATGTCTAACGACAAGCCGCTCCGCGTCTACGCAATTGTATAGTCAAGCGATCGGCTCTTTGGCTTTCTAATTTTGCCCTTTGACTTTCTTGTTCTGCTCTTTCATCACCAGTCAACAACAAATTACCTTGTAAATCCCACCAGCGCAACCGAGGCAATTCGACGTTTTGATCAACTCCTTGCCAAATACCTAATTCAACTCCCAAGCGCGTAATCGGATAATGTCCGCGCTCATTTGCTATTAATAACTGATATTGTCCACCAATTAATTCATACATTTCTACACTGGCTTGCTTCACTTCATAAATGCCATAAAAGCCGGATGAATTACTGTTTATAAATCCAAAATTTACCTTAGAAAGGGGTTTTATCTCGTTCTTCACTACCATCTCCACAGACAAATTCTAAGGCAATTAATGGGACAATAAATTCTCACGAAAATACATAAGACCTGCGCGTTTGTCCATCCAGCAAAGGCAGTACATTTCCTACATAAAACCAATCTGGTGCTTCAGCACCTTTTTCGAGAGGATCTGTCAAGCGCCAGTAAATACTTAACAGAATAAACTTTTGGGCTTATCTTACGTGCAATTCATACTTGATCTGTGCTACTTTAAAAAATCCTATTCCAGCAAGCGTAAGAAATAATCCCCATCCAATTGGCTGCTTAACTCTATCAAGACTACTAAGCTTTCCTTTAACTATTGCCTGCTGAGGATTATCAGGATTATATAATATCTCTACCTTTCTTCCCCAGCAACAAATATCATTAGCTTTTAACTTAACTATTTTTTCTTGTTTAGTTTTAAACTCAATAATAGACACGTAATGTTCGGTTTCTACATAAGCGCCCAAACCTCCCCCTGAGATATATCCTGATTTCTCAGTTGTAGTCTCAGTAACGCTACCTGCGGTTGAAAAACCTTTCTTCTCTAAGTTAGCCACTGCTTGATAGCTTAACAAAGCATAAATTAATAGTCCTATTCCTCCCAAGGTAGAGACCATTGCGTACAGTCTATCAACTCTTAGTTCCTTTTGGCCGTCTCTCTTACGCTGCTGTTTTATCTGTTCTGAAACAATTTTTTTGTAGGACTTCATCAGACTTTCCTCAAAACTGCAAATAGGTGTTCAGCGGATACACAGATAAATATCTCTGAGCTTTAATCTTTTAATTTAAAAGACTGGTTACACAGATAAGCTATTTTTGCTCACTTAATACAATGGGGATGCTCTTGCCAATTCTTTACGCCAGTTCGTACAATGGGGGGAACCCCCGCAAGCGACTGGCTTACAAAGGTACCGTTAGACTCTGGTAGCTGCGTATGGTCAGGAAAAGGAGTCAGATCTGTAGATAGGTCGGTTACAGAGGTCATAAGACTACCGAGAGCAGGATTAAGGGTTGTTTTTCAGTGTAGCTTGCCATTAGGCTAAGGCTTTCTCAACAGCTAGGCTTCTTGTGCCGAGCGATGTCTGACGACAAGCCACTTCGTGTCTACACTATTCATCTAATCTCAAAGTACGCGCAGTAAGCTGGGAATGCTTTCTATCGCTTCTAGATTCTCAATTTCTGCCAAAGCTTGCCGAAAGTTGCCTTCCCGCACATTATGGGTAACAACTACAATCTCTGCTAGTTCCCCTTGAAAGCCAGTTTGGACGATTGACTCTAAGCTGACGCCATAATTACCAAAGCAAGTACCCAATTTACCGATAACTCCAGGTTGGTCGTTCGTGAGAAAACGGGCGTAAAACCGAGTTATCAGTTCTGCCA
Organism: Nostoc sp. S4; assembly: GCA_029379225.1. Lineage (GTDB taxonomy): Bacteria > Cyanobacteriota > Cyanobacteriia > Cyanobacteriales > Nostocaceae > Nostoc. Next base: position 88,152 of record JAQYWR010000033.1, read on the forward strand.
TTGGTGCAATTTGGCAGTATTCATCATGTCCACAAGCTAATAAAGGATTGAGCGAACCTATTGCGGATTGATGTAGTTTCTCAGTGGTGACTCTTTGCGTTTTTAAAGTAGCAGCTAAATTCAAGATATCTGAGGTTACAGCACTAGCGGTTGCACCAGCACCAGCACCAGGGCCAAAAAACATTACCTGCCCAATGGGTTCTCCTTCCACAAGAATGGCATTGTAAACACCGTTGATGCTAGCTAAAGGATGCGCTTGGGGTACTAAAGTCGGATGAACTCTCAACGAAAGAGGAGACCCCGCCGCGTCCCCGTGTCCCAGAGTCCCCGCGTCCTTTTCTGGGGGAGTGATTCTTTTGGCGATCGCTAACAATTTGATCGTGAATCCCAATTTTTCGGCGTAGGCAATATCTGTTTTGCTGACTTGCCGAATCCCCTCAGTATACACATCTTTGAGGTTGATACGTCCACCAAAGCCTAATGATGCCAAAATAGCAATTTTATCAGCTGCGTCTAAGCCATCAACATCGGCTGTGGGGTCAGCTTCAGCATAACCCAAGCGCTGAGCATCAGCTAAGACATCGCTGAAGTTGCTGCCTTCTGTTTGCATCCGTGTGAGGATGTAGTTAGTTGTACCGTTAACAATACCAGTTACAGCATGAATGCGGTTAACGCTTAAGGACTGCTTGAGCGGTTGAATTACCGGAATTCCACCACCCACAGCAGCTTCTAACATGACGTATACGCCGGATTGATTGGCAGTTGTGAAAATTTCAGCCCCAAAGCGAGCAATTGCCGCTTTATTTGCGCTGACTACGTGCTTGCCATTACTTAAAGCTTTGAGGATTAGCGATCGCGCTGGTTCTAATCCACCCATAACTTCGACTATTATATCCACTGCCGGATCGTTGACAATAGCTTCCAAATCTGTAGTCAACATATCTGTGGGCAATTCTACTGCACGGGGTTTATCTAGCGATCGTACTCCTACTCGGTAGATTTCTATCTCTTGCAACAACGGGTGACGCCCAGTTTTATCTTGCAACAACTGCACTGTACCCGTTCCTACGGTTCCTAATCCCAGTATTCCCAGTTTCACACCCACAAATTTTGTACCTAATTTCACCAACAACAATTGTAGGTAGAGCATATTAATGCCCTACCTACTGATTATCCTTCTTCATTTGTCATTTGTTTTTAGTCATTCGTCCTCTGTTACAAAGTTGAGGCAGTCCGTTGGCGGGGTTTCCCCGCTTAAAGGAACTGCCGTCCTAGCGCCGGAAGCCGTCGCTCAACGCCACTTGCTTTCCGACGCAGAGGGACAGGAACGCAGTGGCTCGACTTTGCGCTTTGTCTAAAACTAATGACCAATGACTAATGACTAATGACTAACTTAGTATGTTTCTACGTGCCAGCGATGGGCTTTCTTGAGTTCCTTCTGGTAATCACTCCAAGTAATGCCTTCTTTGGCTGCTGCTGCTGTTAAGGCTGCATCAATACCTTCTTCCATACCTCGCAAACCGCAGATGTAGGTGTGGGTTTTTTCATTTTTAATCAATTGCCACAATTCATCAGCATGTTCCGCTACGCGGTCTTGGATATACATTCTACCGCCTTGGGGATTTTTCTGTTCGCGACTAATAGCAGGAGTCAGGCGGAAGTTATTAGGATATTTTTCTTGAATTTCTTCCAGTTCTTCCTTATATAAGAGATTTGGAGTTGTAGGTACACCAAATATTAGCCAAGAAAATCCCTTAAATTCGTATTCTGGATTAGCTGCTTTTTCAGCATCTTTAAACTGACGCCACAGGTAAGCCCGCATCGGCGCAATACCTGTTCCGGTTGCCATCATGATTATATTGGCATCCGGGTCTTCGGGTAACAACATTTCCTTACCCACTGGCCCTGTAATTTTCACATCTTCCCCAGGTTTGAGGAAACACAAGTGAGTAGAGCAAACACCGTACACCGTTTCGCCTGTTTCTGGGTGCTTGTACTCCAACTGGCGGACACACAATGATACCGTCTTATCATCTACATCATCGCCATGACGAGTTGAGGCAATGGAATACAGTCTGAGTTTTTCGGGCTTGCCGTTCTTGTCCGATCCTGGTGGAATAATGCCGATACTTTGACCTTCTATGTACTTCAAATCACTACCAGATAGGTCAAACTTAATATGTTGAACAATACCAATTCCGCCTTCTTTGACTAATGGCTCATTAGATATTACCTTGCCAATAAACGGAGCATTGGGACGGTAAGTATTAACAGGAACGTCACCTTTTTTGGCTTTCGCTTGAGTCATGGTGTTGCCTTTCTTGTCCTTGTTCTTGAGCTGTTCTTCAGCTTTAACTTCACTGTTAGTATTCACAGGTGTGGCTTTACCATTTCCTTCACCGTTAGCAGTTTCCCCAGATTTAGCTAACTCACTCTCTTCGCTGCTAGCATTCCCAAGTGAGGCTTTGCCATTAACTTGCTGTAGTGCAGTTATAGGCTGGATGCTAACAATTGTGCCGCCTAGACGAGTGATACGTCGCATTTCTTGATTCATGCGGTTGTAAGGCACTCTGATGAACACACTGCCACTTTTACGAATTGGGTAGTTCGTTTGATCGGTTTCTTCGCTCTGACGCAGACCTACCACTTCATAGAGGAAGACGCGGCTACCTAATTGTGTGTTGGCAGCACCCTCAACAGCACCTTGATTGTACATTCGTTCTACCACTCCGATATTTACTTAACCGTTTTTCAAAAAAACTATTCCCATACCTTGCCAGCTTTAGTTTACCGGATTTTCGTTTCACAAAACTGGCTTTCTGGAAAAACGGCATCATTAATTGATGCCTTGCTAAGTACACTCACCGAAGACATGCAGGCATAGTAAAAAACACACCTGTTCACCTTCTAAGGTAAAGGATAAGTCTTTTGGAGAATGTTAATAATGAATCAATTTAATCTTTTCTTCGTTAACTACCACCGATACTTTATTTGCTAACTTTTGTCTACAAATATATCATGCTGCATGATACAGCATAAGCCATATCAACCGATGCACTTAAAAGCATGTTCTGCTTGGTTTTACTTGACGAAATCTAGTACTGCCTCGAAATATTCTTAGCTATATTTATTGCTCAAACGTAGATTACTACATTAGTATTACAACTTTAGTTATAAATATAACGATACAGAGAACTGCGATTTAGGTAAGTATAATCAGTTTCACTTGATATCAAAAATCTGTCAACCTCCACCAATGGCTTGTGATTACAGTTTGTAATTTTACTTCCAAGTGTAAACCTGAATGGAATTGTTACTAATTCCACTATTTTTTTGAACAAAAGTATCTCCTTACTGTATCTTTGGTAATTCCCTCGCTATTACTGCTAAATTTACTTACTCTTTTGGCTGTGCTTGATTCTTGCAGATATTTAATACAAAAGCTTGTATTAGCAAGATTTTTCCCTATTGATAAAAGGCGATCGCCTTTGAAATGTCTGGTTAAATTTTACTATTTTTGCCAATGGAATCGTTGAATGTTTACAACACCTACACTCCTATTTGACCATATCCATAAATTTACAAGTAATAATTTTCCTCATGCAAGTTAGTAAGTCATTCGTTGGATAGATTTTGGTCTGCAATTAGAAGAATATCAAAAATTTTGCCAATGAAATATATTATACTATTACAAATCATTATATAAAGTCAGAAGTCGCAGACTGATAGCAGTACAACACTTACGGGTGCTGCCGAATTCTCATTGAAAATTAATAACTGAATCATCAAAATTATTGGTGAACCACAACTAATTCTTCTAAAAGGCAAATCTTGTATGGGATACCCCATTCTGTTAAAATCAAATATACCACTAGGATTAAATACTTACCGGCACTAAGATTCAGGCTAGTCCAACGATTAGCAACTTATTAGTTTTGATGTTGTCTACCTGTTGATGTCTTATAGCTGTGCTGGGTAGCAAGAACGCAGGACAAACCAAAGGGGTAAACTCCTGGCTTCAAAATCTGCTGTGTGAAAAATTATTGACACAAATTTAGTATTTAGAGGAGATTTATGACAAGTAAGCCGGAACGCGTGGTACTGATTGGAGTAGCCGGAGACTCTGGTTGCGGTAAATCTACGTTTTTGCGTCGTTTGATAGATTTGTTTGGTGAAGATTTAATGACAGTCATCTGCTTGGATGACTATCACTCTTTGGATCGCAAACAACGTAAAGAAACGGGGATAACTGCACTAGACCCCAGGGCGAACAATTTTGACCTGATGTATGAGCAAATTAAAGCGCTCAAAAATGGTCAAGCGATTGATAAGCCGATTTACAACCACGAAACCGGCTTGATCGACCCACCAGAGCGGGTGGAGCCGAATCATATTTTAGTGGTTGAAGGACTGCATCCTTTATATGATGAGCGGGTGCGATCGCTAATTGACTTCAGCGTTTATTTTGATATTAGTGATGAAGTCAAAATTGCCTGGAAAATCCAGCGAGATATGGCTGAGCGTGGTCATGGCTACGATGATGTCTTAGCACAAATCAATTCCCGCAAACCTGATTTTGAAAAGTTTATCGAACCACAAAGAGAATTTGCTGATGTAGTTCTTCAGGTATTGCCCACCAACTTGATCAAAAACGACACTGAGCGTCGAGTCTTACGGGTACGTATGCTCCAGCGCGAAGGTAAGGAAGGCTTTGAACCAACCTACCTATTTGATGAAGGGTCAACAATTAACTGGACTCCCTGTGGACGTAAGCTTACCTGTTCGTATCCTGGTATGCAAGTTTACTATGGTTCGGATGTCTACTATGGACGTTACGTCTCAGTATTAGAAGTCGATGGTCAATTTGACAACCTAGAAGAAGTAATTTACATCGAAACCCATCTCAGCAATACATCCACCAAATATCAAGGTGAGTTAACTCACTTGTTACTCCAGCACCGTGAATATCCAGGTTCCAATAATGGAACTGGTTTGTTCCAAGTGCTTACGGGTTTGAAAATGCGTGCTGCTTATGAGCAGTTGACAGCTAAGGAAGCAAAGTTAGCAATTCAGGTGTAAAGCAGCAGTGTTTGTGTCAAAGTTTAGCAGGGGTACTTTTGAGAGTGCCCCATTTTTTTGTATTCTTAATATCAGAATCAAAAAATATAGCAGGAGGCAGGAGGCAGGGGGCAGAGGGCAGGAGGTAAAACTATTACTATTCCTAGCTTTCACGCTTGTTATTATGCCCTAATCTATATGACTACAGCTATATAGCGTATTGCAGGTTTATGAGGTACAAAACTGAGAATTCAAAACTCTAATTATTC
>JAQYWR010000087.1 GCA_029379225.1 Nostoc sp. S4
CGAGGTTCTAACTCTGCACAAGTCTTGATTTTGCTTGATGGTAGGCCAATTAACGAACTTGGTTCTGGTGGTTTTGACCTTTCAGAATTTACTACCAATATTGTTGAAAGAATCGAAGTATTACCAGGTGGTGGTTCTACCCTTTATGGTTCCGATGCAATTGGAGGAGTGATTAATATTATCACTCGTCGTCCTACAGAGAAAGTGACAACGCAAGCGGGTATTAATTTTGGCGCGTATGGGTTAAATCAGCAGACTATCAATAGTAGCGGAAAAATAGGAAATATTGGTTGGGTTGTGGGATATAACCGTACCCAAGCAGAAAATAATTATCCTTTTTCTATCCCAGAGGCGAACTTCGAGGGAACCAGGGAAAATAATGATGTTCTCTACAACAACTTTAATGTCAAGTTGTCGGCGAATTTAGGAAAGCGCGATACTCTAACCCTTTCAACCCTATACTTAGGTAAAGACCAAGGAGTACCAGGAGGAGTCCCGATTCCCGAACCATTGTACGGTCAAGGTTATTTTAACTCGTTGACTGATAGCGATCGCAAATACACAGACCAAGTTCTCACCGATTTAACCTGGAATTCAAAACTAGGAAGTGGAAATGATTCGCTGCTAACAGCAAGAGTTTATGCAGATTTCCTCAACACTCGTTTTGATAGTCGCAATTCATCCCAAGCACGATATGATAACAGGCAAGCTTCTTATGGATTGCAAGCACAACACAGTTGGAAATTTGCTAATAATCAAACCTTAGTTTATGGCTTTGATTACCGCAATGTCTCAGCTACTAACAGTACATTCGATTTTTCTGCTAATACAAAAACAGTCACTTACGACGATAGTATTAGTCAAGGAGCGCTATTCGCTAGATATGAAATTAACTTTACCCCTAGTTTCACTGCCAACTTAGGTTTACGCCAGGATTTTAGTAGCTTAACAAATGGCTCTTTTACATCACCGAGTATAGGAGCAAAATTTGCACTTACAGATTCTACCACCCTGAGAGCTAATTATATCAAGAATTTCCGTGAGCCGAATCTTTTCAACTTATATGCCAATGGCGGTACTTACGTCGGTAATCCTAATCTTCGTCCAGAAAAAGGCGATAGTTATGATGTTGGAATAGACCAAAAGCTAGGTGATTTTGGTCTTTTGCGTTTGACCTATTTCAACAATACAATATCAGATTTAATCGCTTATAACTTTGCTGTTCCGGTAGCTACTTACGAAAATATTGGGAAAGTTCGTACAACAGGAATTGAAGCAGTTTTGAATTTGCAGCTAGCAAAGAATATCTATGCTTTTGTTAGTTATACGGCAAACGACCCGCAGATTTTAAAAAGTACAAACTCTGCCGAAGTTGATAAAGAATTAAGATTTGCTGGTGCAGATAGTTTTAATGCAGGACTTTCCTATGAAACTCGTCAAGGTTTATATGCTGGAATACTGATGCATTCTTTGGGTGCGTATCCCATAAACAACACCAATACTGAATCTTTGCCTGGGTACACTACTTTTGATTTCAAAATGCGCGTACCTCTGAGTGATAACTTAATACTTACAGGTAGTGTAGATAATCTCTTTGACCAGCGTTATCAGTTGTTTCCGGGTTATCCTGATGGGGGGAGGGTTTTTCAGGTTGGGTTGAGTTCTACGTTTTAATAGAAGTAATTTTTTCTCACGCACAGATGCAGAGGAGAGTATTAAATGACTGAGTTTAATTGTTGGGTAACTCCAGTAAATAAGATTGTAACTGAGATTTTATCTACGGGAGGGTCTATTGAATATGAATATTTTGATTCTAGTACCGATGTTTTATCGTCACTACTCTACACTTTATTTCAGCAAAATTGGCAACAGGTAGGGGTAGGGCATATTGTCCAAGGTGGTGTATTAGAATTAGAATTTAATGCTCCACCTAAAATTTGTATTCTCTATGATGGATATCTCACAGTAGTTACAGAAGGCTGGCATTTGCACCTATGTATAGAGGCGAATTTAGGCGGCCCTCATTGTAAGACACCTTTGGAATTAAGGCAACAACGTCAAGTTAGTCGCGCTGCATTTTATCGACGGTTTAATGCAGAAGGTATTCCTAGAAGTTGGGGTATCGATTTTTGGAATGGTGCAGATGAAAACCTCATGACTATTTTCTTGCCAAATCCGTATGTAGAAGGTGAAAATTTATTACCAGAAGGTAAGCCTAATTTATCAAAGTTAGCTCTTTATGAAGAACTACGAGAGACTTATGTATTGGGAAATAAACCTATACCGTTCACTAAAAATCCTCTTAAGCATTCTTATATTTCCGTTTGTACTTCTACTCGCTGTCTTCCGTCACGCAAATGGCAACCCACATTTGATGCTTTGAAATCAGCAGTTGAAAAAGCAGGTGTAGATGTGGAAGTGAGAACATCTGGTTGTTTAGAAGTATGTCAACTAGGGCCAGTTGTATTTTATTCAGATGATAGAACTTGGTACACTCGCGTTAATTCAAATGTAGCTGAAACTATTGTCAATGAACATTTGGTGAAAGGAAATAAAGTGTCTGAAAATATATATCCACCAGAGTCTGTTTAATTTATTCTTGATAAAATCTCTCGCCAAGATACAAACTGTTTTCTTTTTGTTAAACTAACTGTCTTCACGTTACTATTTTATCTGGATTGTCTTTATGTAAGATAAATTTTATGTGTTTAAAATCCATGAACTTGAGAAAATCCTCTTATTCAAAATTTATTATTTTCTTCTGCCAATTATTATTAATAGCAATTTTAATCATTGCCTGTCATAGTACAAAAATTAACACATCTACTCAGACTACAAATAACGGCTGCGTTCAAAATTATGACCTCAATACTGATTACTTTCCTAAAAAAATTAAAATTACTCATGCAACAGGTTTGGTAGTAGAATATCACAAACACTATAAAGTTGTCACTATCAAAAATCCTTGGCAGAATGCAAAAACAACGTTTCAATATGTTTTAGTCCAATGTGGAACTCCTACGCCACAAAGATTTAATCAGACACAGGTAATTACAGTACCGATAAATTCCATAGTCTCTTTATCTACTACTCATTTACCGCACTTAGCTAAGTTAGGAGTAGTTGATAAATTAATTGGCATTAGTAATAGTAAGCAAGTAAATACTCCTGATGTAATAGAGAAAATCAAAGCCGGAAAGGTGGCACAAATAGGTAATAATTCCAATGTAGATATAGAGAAGTTATTAGAATTAAATCCTGATTTAGTAACAACTTTTGGTACAGGCAGTTCCCAAACTGATAGCTATGCGAAACTTACAGAAGCGGGTTTGAAAGTTGGGATAAATGCTGAATACATGGAAGACACACCCTTGGGACAAAGTGAATGGCTGAAATTTACTGCTTTATTTTTTAATAAAGAATCACAAGCAGAAAAGATATTTCAAGAAATTACTAATAAATATCAACAAGTAGCTCAAAAAGCCAAATCTGTAAAAAACCGTCCGACAGTATTTCTTGGTTTCAACTTTAAAGGTACTTGGTATATGCCAGGTGGCAAAAGTTATGTAGCTAAATATTTAGCTGATGCCGGAGCAAACTATCTCTGGAATGATGATAAATCTTCTGGTAGTTTACCTTTATCTTTTGAAGTCGTTTTGGAACGTGTAACCAATGCTGATTACTGGTTAAATTTTAGTCAATCTTGTCAGAATTTAAAAGATTTAGTCGCAGAAGATAATCGCTATGCTGATTTTAAGGCTGTGAAAACAGGCAATCTTTATAATAACAATGCTCGCGTGAATGAAACTGGAGGTAACGATTACTGGGAAAGTGGTATTAGTAATCCAGATATAGTTCTATCTGACTTGATTAAAATACTGCATCCAGAGATATTACCTAATCATCAACTATTTTATTACCGCCAACTTAGTTAATAATGTTAAGCGATCAAGATAAAAAGAAAACTTTTTCTTTATACCCAAAAGCTACAGTTATAAAAACCTTAGTTTTTGTAATTTTAATCATAAGTTTAATCTTTTCATTATTATTAGACTTAGCTTTAGGTTCAGTTGATATCCCTATTAATGAAGTAATAAAAATTTTACTCGGACAAGAACCAGAAAAAGTGACATGGACTCATATTATTCTTAAATTTCGCCTACCTAAAGCTTTAACTGCAACTTTAGCGGGTGCAGCTTTAGGTGTGAGTGGCTTGCAAATGCAAACTTTATTTAAAAATCCCTTAGCGGGGCCTTTTGTATTGGGTATTAGTTCCGGCGCAAGTTTAGGTGTGGCGTTAGTTGTATTAACAGCAAGTGCTACAACACCAACGTTGTTAGCAGATTTGGGAATCATTAGTGATTTTGGTTTAGTCATAGCTGCAAGTCTTGGTGCAGCATCAGTGTTAGGAATGATGTTAGTTGTTTCTCGCCGAGTGCAAGACACAATGACACTGCTAATTTTAGGTTTATTGTTTGGCTATGCTATTAGTGCAATTGTTAGTATTTTATTGCAGTTTAGCTCAAAGGAACGTATTCAAAGTTACATCATGTGGACTTTTGGTAGTTTTGCTGGCGTGACTTGGAAACAGTTAGTTGTTTTAATTCCAGTGATACTTTTGAGTTTATTGGGAGCATTATTGCAATCAAAATCTTTGAATGCACTTTTACTGGGTGAATCTTATGCTCGTAGTTTAGGTTTAACAGTGGAGAAAGCTAGATTTTCTATTATTACTATTGCGTCTATATTAGCAGGCGCAATTACCGCTTTTTGTGGCCCTATAGCGTTTCTAGGTGTGGCTATTCCCCATTTGTGTCGCAGTCTTTTCAATACTTCCGACCATCGGATGTTAATTCCTAGTGTAATAATCATGGGTGCAATTTTAGCATTAATTGCAGATTTGTTTTCTCAACTTGCGGTAAGTCAAATGGTTTTACCTTTAAATGCTGTCACCGCTTTGATTGGTACTCCTGTTGTGACTTGGGTAATTCTGCGGCGTAATTCCCAAAAATCTTTTCCGTCATGAATGATGCAATTTTAACAACTCATAGTTTAAGTATCGGCTATAAAACATCCCGAAAAAATGTGCGGTGTGTTGCATCGGATATTTCTGTATCTTTGCAAGCGGGGGAACTGGTTTGTTTACTCGGCCCTAATGGTGCAGGTAAATCTACATTACTGCGATCGCTTGCTGGAATGCAACCCCCAATTGCAGGTGAAGTGCGACTTTTGGGAGATAATGTCTATAACTTAGCACCGCAAGAATTAGCCAAACATCTAAGTTTGGTACTTACCGAAAAAGTTGATGTAGGAATGCTATCAGCCTACACCTTGGTGACGTTAGGGCGACATCCTTACACTGACTGGTGGGGAAATTTGACACTTGAAGATGAAGCAATAGTACATTGGGCGATAAAATCTGTAGGCGCAGTACACTTAGCACCACGCCAAGTTAGCGAATTAAGCGACGGTGAACGCCAAAAAATTATGATTGCGCGTGCTTTGGCTCAGTCGCCTATTGTGATGTTGCTGGATGAACCAACAGCATTTCTCGATTTACCGCGACGGGTAGAAATTATGCAATTGTTGCGTCAGTTAGCGCGAGAAACCAATCAGGCAATTCTCCTTTCCACCCACGATTTAGATTTAGCTTTGCGTCTGGCGGATAAAGTTTGGCTATTATCAACTAATGGTATTTTACACGTTGGCGCACCGGAAGATTTAGTGTTGAGTGGTGCATTTGCTGATACTTTTCGTAGTGAAGGCGTAGAGTTTGATATTGCTTCTGGTGAATTTAATCTCCATACATCCTACAAAGGAGAAATTAATTTGATAGGTAAGGGTATTGCGTCTGTGTGGACGATTCGTGCTTTAAAACGTGCAGGCTTCCAAGTTCATCAAAGTGAAAATGGTTTACCAATCTTAGTAGAGGTAATATCCAACCATGAACGAATTTTATGGCAAATCACAAACAATAAGACTGTTTATACTCATTATTCATTATATGAATTGATAAATTTTTTGGATTATTTATAGAAGCTTTGTTGAATCTCACTATCTCTGCTTTAAATACATTGCGTCTCAAGGATTTAAAAAATCTAAATGTTCTCCAGGTTGTGCTTGTAACTCTTGGAAACTGCCTTGTAATTTGACTCTACCTTGCTCTAAGAATACAATCCAATTAGCACGACTAATAACTCTGGGACGATGACTAATTAAAATAGTAGTCTGATACTGCCGATATTGTAACAATCTATCAAGAACTTGTGCCTCACTTATCGGGTCTAAACTAGCAGTCGATTCATCTAAAATTAGTATAGGTGGATTTATAATTATTGCACGGGCAATCGCCAGTCTTTGTCGCTGTCCACCAGACAGATTCGTACCGAATTCTCCCAAAACTGTTTCATATTTATTCGGTAATTTATTAATAAACTCATCAGCTTTAGCGATTTGGCAAGCCTGTACTATTTCGGTAAATGTTACTTGAGGACAAGCTAAACGAAAATTCGCTAGAATAGTCCGACTCCAAAAGTGAGCTTCTTGGGCAATTAACATCACTTGTTGTCGCCAGCAACTCAAAGAAAGGTCGTCAAGATTATACAAACCAATACTAATATTACCTGACTGTAATTTATATAAACCAGCAATTAACTTTGCTAAAGTACTTTTACCGCAACCTGATTCACCGATAATTGCTGTCACTTTGCCACCTGGAATAAAGAGAGAAAAATCTTTGAGTAATTCTGGTCTTCCTGGGTGATGAAAGTTTAGATGACTACAAACAATATTGGCATCAGGAGTAATTTCAGCAGTTGGTTTTTGACTATCATCTGCAACTTCTGGGGTAGAGTCTATTACCTCTACAAGTCTCACTGTAGCCATTTGGGCGCGTGTCAATGGATTGATATAGCTGAGGATAGTAATAATTAAAGTTAAAAAATTTCCAATTAAGGTATTAAAAGCGAGTAATTGTCCAATAGTCAATTCTTGGTCAATGACTAATGAACTCCCAAACCAGAGTAAAGCAATTTTCCCAGTATTAGATAAAAAACTCGAAAAATTATTATTGATAATTGCCATTTGCGTCGCTCGAAAACTAGCATGGGCAAGTTGTCCATAACGACTTTGCAATTCTTCCCAAAAATAGGGAGCTGAATTAGTAGTTTTGAGAACGATCGCACCTTTAAAGGTTTCTACCAACACAGCTTGATTTTCACTACCTACTACTAAAACATTTTGAATTTTTTTGCGGATGCTTGGTAATAAAGCCAGAGTTGCTACTACCAGTATCCCAGCCATGATTATCGGGATTGCGGTAAGTTTCCAACTATAAAAGCACATAAAACTTAGGGAAACTATGGCAATAAAAAATTGACTTGGTAAAGTTACCCCAACTTGCGAAATTAACTGATTGATTTCTTGAATATCCCGGACTCTGCTAACAACTTCACCACTGCGGCGAGCTTCATAATAGGGAAGTGGTAAACGTAAAATGGTTCTACCAAATTCCAAAATCATATCTAATTCTAAACGTTGAGCAAAATGTGCAATCAAATTTGATTGCACATATCGCAGTCCGCTGCTAATAAAATTGAATGTTAAAACAGCTATAATTACACTAGTTAATAATTGGCGATCGCGGCGAATCAATACATCATCGGTAAGGATTTGAATTAAAAACGGAGAGGTTAAAGAAAGTACGCCCAACGCCAAATTTAGCAGTAAAACCTCAACGATAAGGGTGCGATATCCCCAAACCCGTCCCAGTAGTCTGATAAAACCGTTGGGTTTATCTCTATCGTCTGGTGCTTGGTAAAAGTCTGGTGCTGGTTCCACTAACAGCATTGCACCATTACTCCAACCAGTTAGCAACTCGGTCTTAGTTAAAAACTGCAAACCAACAGCCGGGTCAGCAACTATATACTTTTTACCCCGTCGTCCATACAACACTACCCAATGATTACCTTTCCAATGAATAATTCCTGGTAGAGGTAAACTTTTCTCATCCACAAGTTCTAAAGGTGCTTTCACTCCCCGTGCATTGAAACCCAAAATTTGTGCGCCCTGTTTGAGATTGAGTAAGGTTGTTCCTAATTGTCCTGTTCCCGTAGCTTCACGAGTACGATTAATAGTAAAAATTCGCCCGTAATATTTGGCAATAGACGCTAAACAAGCCGCACCACAGTCTTCGGTGTTGTGCTGTAAAATTAGTTGATATTTCATCTGACAACCAATGAGGAAGAAGTTACTTTTATTGGAGATTCCAGCATTAACACAGAAGGAATACGTTTGGGTTCGGCTACTCGCAACAGTCCGTAACCGATACCAGCTAAACCAGTCATTAGTCCTGGTGTTTCTACCGCTAAAGGAACTCCACAAAGCCAGCCGTATTTGTTGATACTTTCAATGATGCTGCCAGAAATACTCTGAATTTGCGGATTCCACTGTTGATCGCCAAGAATTTCACGGGCTTGTAATAATAATTCTAAATTTCCTAAATCACCATGACACAGACAGTGATTTAAACCAAATCCCTGTTTCAAAGTACTGTTAATAGTAGTGTATATTTCTGTTCGGGTTTGGGCATCATCCCCATATCTTAATGAACCTAACCGCCCTAGACCAATTCCCGGCGCACCATTACACCAAGTTGTCCTTAAAGAAACTTGATTGCGACTTTCTCCCGCTTCCACGACTTCAGCAAAATCTCGCACATCGAAACAGTTACTCACACTAGAGGAAAAGTGACTGCGCTCGTAAGTAATTATCTGTAATGCAGCAGTACTAAAACGTACATCTTTGCTAATTCGGGCTAATTCTAGTAACGCCCAAGCTATACCTGCTGCACCATGAGCAAAGCCAATTTGTGGTAGTGTATCGTCCCAAGGCTTTTTCAGCAATTGCACACCACATTCTATGGCAGTATCTAATATTAAATCGCACCGAGTGCAGCGATACAAACTTAATAAACTACCAAGACAACCAGCTGCACCATCAACAATATCAAAATATTTATCTTTAGCTATCAATGGGCGAATTTTTTCCACCCAACTCACTGCTACTTGCAGTAATTCTGGTTGTTCCCATAACATACCTAAGTGCGTCAGCGTGTATATTACTCCCCCCCAACCGCTGAAACCTCCAATTAGTTTAATTGCAGCTTGATGCTGTTGTAGCTGATTTTGTAGAGTATTCAATCCTGCTTGAGCTAGTTCGGCATAACGTAAATCTTGTGTAATTTCACCTAAATAGGCTAAAAATAAAATTACTCCCGGCAAGCCATCGTAAAGACTCCAACCCAAGGGAAGCAGCGACCAACGCCGTCCTCCTACTAACGTTAAACCAATCCAAGTTGCTTGTTGTTGGTTGCCTAAAGCTAGTAACTCTAAATAATTTCCTACAGCAGATGCAGCAGAGAGTATTTGCTCACGATCAGGAACGGTCTGCGGTGTAGAGAAACGGTAGCTTTTCCATCCACCTGCATCATTTTTGAGTGCGACTGTTGTTAAAGAAGCACGAATAATCCAGAGTTGACGCTGTAAGTCTTGCTCATCTAACTTTTGTAGACGGTTTTGCACCAGTTCCATTCCTGATAGAGCAAAAAAATTCGTAATGCATTGACCATTACAAGCAACTAGATCGCGGGAAGTCGGACGGGTTGTAAATATGGGGATATCACCGCGCCATAAAGCAACTTGTTCAGCAGCGATCGCTTCTATAAGATAGGGTTGATGTTTTACAGCCATCCATAATCGGTCGAAGTGGCGATCGCGGTCTAAAGCATTTCGCAAAACATCAGGATGATAACTCTCTTGCAATAATAAAGCATAAGTCCTAGTCGGACGCAAAACCACTCTGACTTCATCTTCTGCAAACTGAGTTAGTAATCTGTTTGCGGTTAACAATTCATCTTTATGTTTTAAAAGTAACTGATAAATATTACTAAATCCATTAGTAATATCTTCAACATAATTGAGAATATTCACAGTTACATCATTCAAGCGCGGTTGATTTTGGTCGCCTTCTAGCTGACTTTCTTCTGTTGTCAATCGCATTTCATCTGTAGCGATTCCTTCCCAAGTACGAGTAGGTTTAGGTAAAACTTGACTAGCTTCACCGCCTATCCCACTAATATCTACTCCTTCAAACTCAGAATTTGCCCACAAACGTTGAGGTAATAAACCAACACGCAAAACTGAATCAGTTAGATATTCTGTCGCAATTTTGATCGATTCTTCTAAATAATTCCGGCTTAAGCGTGGGTGAAACAGCGATTCTAAATCTACTAGCACTGGATTTTCACCACAAGCAATCAAGTTTTCTGAGTGAAAATCTGTTGCTTCTAACACATATAGTAGTGCTAAATACCCACCCAGCCGACGATAAAAACGTTGCACTTCTAGTTGAGAATTACAACTTTGGTAATTTACAAATTCCACCCAACCATAAGTATCTCGTGGAATAATTTGCAATCTAGAAAACAACCAATTTTCAGATTCATCATGTCTGTGTAATTTAATGTTTAACTTTCTCTGATTCACCCAACTCAAGAGTTCCTGAAAATGAACGTCCACTGTTAGCGATTTTGGCTTATATACCACCTGCAAACCAGAGCTAAATTTGGCAATCATTACAGAACTTCCGCCGCGATGACTGTCACTAAGATTACCTTTAACTTCTACTAACATTCCTGGATAAATATCAGGACTAAAAGTATTACAAATTGCATCCCAATCTGCACACAATCGTTGGAGAAATTCTAAACTCGAATTAACCCAGTTCTCAATACAAATTACTAATTGACGAGCTAGCACCGGGTATTCCTGCAAAAGTGTTAGAACTATATCTTTTTGATATAAACGCTCTAAAAAACTCAAAAACCTTTCTGTTGGTGTTTCCCCAGATAATAACCCAAGTAAACGCGCCACATTCAATTCCAACACCATCGTTGGAGTCAACATTTCAAATAATTTTTCTGGTAAAGCACCAAACAGTATGGCTTTAATTTTGCTGGCTGTAAAAGGTAAGGGTTTTTCTGGTGGTTGTTTTTCCACCAATGCTTGAATTCCAGTATTTAGCCGATATATTCCTTGACTGATTAATGGTTCCAAGCTGTACAAAAAGCCGTCTGTCTGTTTCCCCAACAATAACTGCGTTGGTGGAATTACTTTAATGTTTGGTGGCTGAGAATGAGAAAAAGCTTCTTTTAGTGCTATCAACCATTCTGGAGACACTGTACTGCGCTGTTGTACAACTTGTGGCGATTCTGACAAAAAGTAGCGGAAATCACATAAATTTATTCCATCCAATGCTAAACGCTGAACAAAGTGTAAATCATTTTCAAAACCAGCTTGCTTACGCCAGCGTTCCTCTCTGGATCTTCCTAGTTCAACATTAAATTCATCTATAGGGGAACCTACGTGATGCCAAGATGTAATGCGATCACGCAAAGTCTGTCCTTGATACCAAGCCGCTGCTTCCCAAAATAATTGATTCATAAAAGTACTCTTGTTTGATAATCAGAATGGTTATCAAGTTTTCCTTACATAATTTCGCTGTTACTTAGCCGACAAAGAGATGTATTTATGTAAAACTACCGTAAAAATACTAGCCATGCTACTCCAGATATTATAATAATGATTATCGTTATTTAAAATGCTGACAATAGTCAAGCCTAGTTACGGAGTGGCATGAGTATCCATTTTAAAAAAGACTTGCATTTATCTGACTTAGTATTTGATAGAAGCAAGTCAAAAATCTGTTCGGTTGTGAGGAATCAAAGTCTAAAGGTAATTGCGATCGTCGCTTTTTCCTTCTCTGTATCTTTACCTGCAAATGCAGGTATTTTATATAACTTCAAGACCATAGATTTTCCGGGAGAAACGGAAACAGCCGTTAGTAGTATTAATAACTCAGGTCAAATGGTCGGGACTTTCAATGATGGCGAGAGCGTGTTCTTATTTGATGGTAAAAAATTTACTGCCTTCAAACCTGCTGGTGCGGGTGAAGTTTATATTCCTGGTACTAACGATGTAGGTCAAATTGTTGGTAGTTTTTTTGATGCACAAGACATTCCTCGCGGCTATATTAAAAAAGGTGATACGTACAAAATTATCAATTACCCTGCCACTCCTCCAGCCGTCACAGTAGGTGAAACCGGAATATCAGATATTAATAATTCTGGAGTTGCAGTGGGATACTATTTCGATGAGGACTTTAAAATTTCTCGTGCATTTTATTTAGATACAAACACTAATACTTTCACACCAATTACTATTCCCGAAGCCACAGACCGTACTTATGCTTGGGGTAACAATGAATTGAATCAAGTAGTTGGTTCCTATCGCAGCGACAAAGGTTTTTACGGTTATTTTTTAGACCAAGGCAAGATTACTAAACTTGAGTTTCCTGGTTCTAGTTTAACTGCTGCCTATGGAGTCAATGATGCAGGTACAATTGTTGGTAACTTCTTCCGTGAAGAAACTGGTCGGAGTTTATATGGTTTTGTTTGGAATAATGGTATATTCACGGAAATAAAAGCACCCAAAGCAACTCAAACATTTGTTTCCTCAATTAATGATTCTGGCGAGATTGCTGGTTATTACTTTGATACTGCGGGTACCAAGCATGGGTTTGTGGCCACGAAAGTACCTGAACCTACTACAACAATTGGGAGTTTATTAGCCTTTGGTGTTCTGGGGACTAGCTTAGTGGTTAGGCGTAAACGAAATTACAGCAAACTACTGAAGTAATCCCCATGCAGTAAAAGGAACTGGGGATCGGGGATTAGGTATATGGATTAAAACCCAGTCCCTAGTCCCCATTGCCCCCTAACCCCACAGGGGGCCCCGAGTTACCTAGTCCCTGCCATTTAGCTAGCTAAGTCAATACTAGTTTCATAGTTTTTCGGGCAACAATGTTTACAGGTTTTGGTATGGGTTGGGTCAGCCTCAAGTCCACCTCCTAGCGAAGACATATCCTCATCTGTTAGTTCAATTAACCCAGCTGGGTTTTCTGGTAATTGTGCCTTTTGCTCAGGGCTGAGATTAGCACGATACTCTTCGTCTTTCCAAGCGCGGACGATATCTAAATTCGACATGGTATTTACCTCCGAGTAAAAAAGCTTACTTAGATGATCGTCAAGATTATATAATTCTAATAATGATTATGATTATCAAAAGTTGTAAACAAGTAAAAATTAGAGCGTTTTGCGGCTTTCTAACTTGAGAAAGGCAGAACACACAAGGGAAGATACCTTTTCTCTAAAATCCATTAACACATTCAAACCCCAAACCCCAGACCATACTTAACTTTCTTAATTACGAATTAGTATTAGTTATGCTTGATGAAAGTAACCCCGACTCTCTACGCCCAGTTAAAAGTAACGAATTTCTCCCTCCCATCAGTGCTTGGGAAACTTGCGGGGGGTTATTTTTATTTGCAACTGTGGCGGTGGGAATATTGCTGGCGGCTGTGATTAAATATCCAGTGATAGTGAGAACTAGCGGTGTAGTCCGTCCGTTGGGGGAAGTGCGTATTGTCCAAGCAACTACCGCTGGAACAGTGGAACGCATTGCAGTCAAAGAAAATCAGCAAGTCAAATCGGGGGATGCGATCGCCATTCTTAATGCTTGGGAATTGCAAACCAAAAAAAGTCAATTTTTGGGAAATATCCAACAAAATCAACAGCAATTAATCCAACTAAATGCCCAAATTCGTACTTTAGATAGTCAAACAGCCGCAGAAATCAATCGTTCTAACCGTGCTGTAGCTTCAGCAAATGCAGAACTTGCCAATACACAACGCGAATATGAACAAAAGCAAGAGACTGCAAGTAGTGATGTACAAGAAGCTGTAGCCAATATTAAAATTGCCCAAGATGAACTGCAAAAAGCCCAAGCTGAGTTGAAGTCAACTCAAGCACAAGTAAGAGCCACTCAAGCGGCATTACAAGCTGCGATCGTTAGACGAAATCGTTATCAAACCATAGCTCAATCTGGCTCCATTTCTCAAAATCAATTAGAAGAAGTACAGTTAGCAGTAACCCAACAGCAGCAAGTTTTGGAGTCTCAAAAAGCGACTGTGGAAAGTCAAAGACAAGTGGTGCAAAGACAACAAAAAGCGATCGCAGCTACTTACGCTAGACAAAAGCGAGCATTAGCGATGTTAAACCCTAGCAATGCTGTGCTATCAATCGCAAAGGAGAAAATCGCCCAAGAGAGTGCCACACAAGTAGTAAGTTTGGCAAAGTTAAAACAAGAAAAAGAAAGTTTGTTACAACAGCAAGCCGAACTGCAAAACCAAATCTACAACGCCCAAAAAGAGCTAAAACAAGGTGAAAATGAACTAAGAAAAACCATTATTCGGACAACGCAAGCTGGAACTATCTTGAAACTTGAACTACGAAACTCCGGCCAAGTGGTGAGTGCTGGGGATGCTGTAGCCCAAATAGCACCAAGTAAAGCGCCGATAATTATCAAAGCTCGCGTTGCTGCTCAAGATATTAGTAAAGTACAAGTCTGCAATCAAGAATTAGTCAAAGATTGTACTCAAGGTAAAGTAGAATTACGTATTTCTTCTTATCCCTACCCCGATTACGGTACGCTCAGTGGTGCTGTGAGAGCCATATCAGCTGACACCATTGCACCGTTAACTAACGCCAACAATACAGTCACACCCTACTATGAAGTAAGTATCGAACCGATAAAAATATACATAGAAAAAGATTTTCAAAAGTATCCCCTTCAACCGGGAATGGAAGTGACAGCAGATATTATTTCTCGACAAGAAACCGTAATTAAATTTATTTTCCGTAAAGCCAGATTGCTAACAGATTAAGAGTAGTACTACTACACGGAACTATTAACTCCCAATTCGCCCATTTTTCGGGAGTTAGATGCAGCGACCTGCAATGCTAATCGCTCAAACTTGCATAAATCAGATCGTTTGTTTAATAATGATTATAATTATCATATAAATGTACTGCGACTTGCAACTTTCCTCTTACACCACTTTTTAGCGTCGCAGTCTATTTCTTATTTGTATAGTAGCCAAGAGTAATTTATATGGGTTTACGCAATGGCTATATCACGTTAAATAAGTTACACAAAAAATACTACAGATAATATTTGCATCTGTGAGAATTACGATCAAAGAGTCAACTGACCAGTTTGTAGCATCCTCAGAGCTAAAGCACGACAACTAGAGCAGTCACAACCAAATTTAGTGATCGCTACATCCCCAATAGTATCACTATTGGGATCTAAAGAAAAAACTCGTGGATTTACTTGCACGCCAACTGCTGTATCGGTGGTTTTTGTAGCAGAAGTATCTGTTGGTGAAGCAACAGTGCCAATTTGTTGGTTTTGTGGCGTACTTGCGGTTATAGTTAGAGTTGGTCTAGTTTCTGCAACAGCAGTATGATTCATTAAGACTAACAAAGACATTACGCAAGAAGTACTAAGCAGTGTTAACGTTGTTTTATTCATCATAAAAATTAGCTTGTAGTTTATTAAGTGAAAGTTTAGCATTAGTATAAACTATGTTATTACTCAAGAGTAAACTATTGAGTAATAGCTGTAAACAACTAGAAATACGTGATTATGAACAAGAATCTTTTAACACTGCTTGGTTGCTCTGGTTCTTTGGCTACATTACTCCTAGCTCCTCACTCTGCTCAAGCTCTAATGCCAAACAAAATACCAGGAGTTGTACCTGTTCCAACGGTGAATGTGAGTCGCACTGACTCACAATCAGATTTTCCTCAGCAATCCCAAATTTTAGACAGTATGGTTAAACAGTATGCTCAGACAAAGTTTGGCTGTACCTGTGTCAATTGTATGAACTTGGCACGTCAAATGCTCCAGCAAAATGGTTCTGCCCCGACTAGTCCTTTGGGATTTTAAATTACTCAAAACATCAACAACTTTTAAAAACTTTATTTTGGTCTTTATCAGTGATTATTGAGCAGAAAATCATTGATGAAGACTCGGTATTTGATGATTTTTGACTATAGATAATGTTGCTGTAATCAGATATTTGCTGTTGAGCTTGGATTTCTAGATGTTAGGGGATGTGACAAAGTGATAGCTTTGATATTGAGCTAAAAGTTGCACATTTGTTTGACAAAGACATGACAAATCTATGACAAAAATGTGACTATATTGATTGCTGATGGCAGGATTTGTATAGTGTTAATGCTGTTTCATTACTCTCTCCAGAGAAAAACAAACAATCCTTAACTACAATTATTTAGGCTGAAACTGGGTATACTTGCCTCCTAAACCTTCAACAATGGTGCGTGTATTGGCAATCAGCATTCCCTGATAAGTCTCACCCTCTGTTCCTTTTTCGCCTAAACCATCAGCAAACAATTCTCGGTCTGAAACCTTTACTTTTGCCTCTTTTGCAACCGCTTGTATGAGTTTCGGGTTAATCGTTGTCTCTGCAAAAATCGTCGGTACACCCTCTTTTTTAATATCCTTCGCTAATGTACCTACTCGTGCAGGTGTCGGTGCTTCTTCCGTACTAATGCCCCCTAGCGCCTCATCAAGAGGAATTCCATAAGCTTTGGAATAGTAACCAAAAGCATCATGGGTAGTGACTAATTTTCGTTGCTTGGGTGGAATCGTGGCAATCTCTGATTTAATCCAGGTATCTATTTGGCTGATTTCATTTGTTAATTTTTGAGTGTTGCTAGTGTAGGTTGCAGCATTACTCACATCTTGCACCTAACCGAATAAACCCGTAAAAAGTAAATAAAAAGCGCAAA
>JAQYWR010000034.1 GCA_029379225.1 Nostoc sp. S4
CTGTTGCTTAAATCCTTTACCTGTAAGCCTTTCAAGACTTAACGGCAAAAGTCAGATCAGTGTATCTCTCACAAATTCCTGCAAAATTTTACCCGTTGTAGTTTCACGTTGCTGGTCAGTACGGTTTTGTTGTCTGAGTCGATGGGGGTAACAGCAAGCACTTATAGGTCAACATCTATGACCAACAAGAGTGCGGTTACACAAACAAAGAAAGATATTGTCGCAATACCTTTGAGTAGAAGTTTGTTGATAGCACAGCAGCCGCAAACCCCTGCTAAACCTAACTCAATAAAGGATGGACTGTCGCCAGAAGAACTAAAAAAAGTAGAGCAAGCAACACCCTCTGTAAAGGCTAAGGTGAACACAGGATATTCGTAAAGGCGTTGACCCGAAACTTTTGGCAGAGGAAAAGCGTTTGCGGTGGAAACTTGATGCTCAAGAGAAACTGCTTCAAGAGCTATCTAGTAACAAAGAAGCGCAAGCATCAGCCCAAAAGGAAATTGATAACCTCCTAAGTCAACAAAAAGAACTACAAACAAAAATCCGCATTAGTAGCCCTAAATTTGCTGGATTACAGTATCCAGACCCGGAACGGGACATCCTAAAGTTACCCCAGATTCAGCGACAATTAGATAAAGATACTCTGTTGCTGCAATATTCCTTGAGTGAAAAACGCAGCTATCTTTGGGGTGTCACTCCTAATTCCATCAATAGCTACGAACTCCCTGGACGTGAAGCGATAGAAACATCAGCAGCAAAGTTCAAGGAACTATTGAGAAAATGTCAAAAACCAGGTATTGACTGCCAGAAGTTACCCGCAGAGCAAAAAGCCAAAGATTTTCAAGAAATTACTCAAGCTGCGACTGAACTACAGCAAACCATCACACCCAAATTTATCAGTTCCAAAGAAGCTGGTAAACTCAAGCTGCAAGTCGATGGAAAACCTTTTATACCTTCTGGTTTGGGAACATCAAAACCTGATGAAAATGATAGCAGAGGAATTCCTACTGGTATAGATAACCGCACCCCAATGTTGAGTCATAAATATCCTTGGTTAGCAATTGGTCGAGTTCAAGGAACTACAGACGATGCCAAAAATTATCATTGCACAGGAACGTTAATTGGCGATAATTTGGTATTGACTAATGCTCACTGCGTTATCGATTCTGAAACTGGCAAATTCAGCACAAAAATTCAGTTTATCCCAAACGTAATCGATAAGAACTACGAAGATATAGCAGAAGTCGAGCAAGTTATTTACGGTACAGATTTCAAGAAAAGTAACAAAATTAGTTCTAATGATTGGGCGATTATGAAAATTAATCAGCCTTTAGGTCGAAAATATGGTCATTTGGGATTGAAAGCGATACCTTCTGATACACTTATTCGTAACCAAAAAGGTTTCTTTTTCGTGGGTTATTCTGGAGATTTTCCTACCGAAAAGTATCAAAAATATTTCAGTGCAGGCCCAGGATGGACGGCAAGTTATGAAGCAGGATGCAGCATTATCAAGGAAGAAAGTAATTTCTTACTACATGATTGCGCTACTGCTGGCGGTTCTTCCGGTAGCCCCATTGTTGGCGTAATTAATGGCGATCCTTATATTGTGGCTCTGAATAATGCTGAAGTAAAAAATCTTAGCACTGGACAGGATATCGTCAATCTGGCTGTAAAAATTTCTACCATCGAGTAGGCTTTGCGGGTAAATTAGATAGGTTTAGATTTGTAGGTTAGGTTGAGCTTAAGCGTTACCCAACAAACCCCACAAAATGTTGGGTTTCGTTCCTCAACCCAACCTACATATTTATATTTTTTCTATGATAGTACATAAATAGAATGTTGCCTCATTTGCCAGAGGGAGACGCGATCGCTTATAAAAGAAGATAGTTAATAAATTCTTCTCTGTTGGCATTTAATGTCAATTGATTTAACAAAAGGATTCGATATTTTCGCGGGGAGCATGGGATATGGATATGCAAGTCCTGAGAGAGCGTGCTAGTCTTAGCCGTGCAGGGGTTGCCTTCAGGCTTACAATCAGTGAAACCAGTGTTGACAACTAGGAAGCTGGGCGTAGTGAACCTACAATGACGCCAAAAAAATATTTAGATGCTTTGCATCTGTTCAAATGTACACCTGAAGAGTTGGCAATGGCAAGTGAAAAGTCAATTAATCAGCGACATAAACGCAAACCAAGTAGACCGAGACGCTTTGCACAGACTCAAGTATCTCAAGTAACTGATTCTCCAGTTTGTAGCTCATAAACTTGCTCGGTAAAAGTTGAGTTTAGGGCTTGTTTGGGGTAAAGACTTAAAAAAAACTTATAAAAATCTAACTTAAGAATGTAGATTTATTGATTTGCAATTTATATTTTAAATTCGCTAGCTGTCTTTGTAACCTATGTTTCTCAGGTATTAGTATATTAACCCTCTTTTGTTACCTTCGGCAGAGAATAATCTGAAACCCATATTTTTACGTCTTTTTTCAACAAAGGGGTTTAAATGACAAAGTGGATATACGATCGCCCAGTTCATTATTTTGTTTAGCGTTCAGAGTTGGGTATGATTTTTATCTCCCTGTAGTAACAAAAGAGGGATTAAGCTAATAGGAACCCAATACTAGTTAGATATTTAACCATCAACTACTTACTGTGCCTGTGTTATGGAGCTAAAGT
The DNA here is from genome assembly GCA_029379225.1 of Nostoc sp. S4. Lineage (GTDB taxonomy): Bacteria > Cyanobacteriota > Cyanobacteriia > Cyanobacteriales > Nostocaceae > Nostoc. The sequence goes on from JAQYWR010000034.1 coordinate 2,672, forward strand.
TAAAAGTTTAATTTTGCTTTAGTGAAGAGAGTTCCGCTTCTACCACTGCTTGAAAGATAGAACTTTGCTCTTGATTGACAAATTTCTCGCACTTGAAGTCTAAAAAATCAGCAAAGTTCTCCGAATCTGTTTGATAGCTGAGGAGACCTAGACTACCGTGTATTTACGTACAATAGAGAGTTTAGTAGCAACTTTGATATAGTTGTCTCGGCTATTTATCTCTGTTTAGGGGGAAAATAGCAATTAAACAGACACTACAGGAGATGAAAAATTACAAATAATCATCAAAGCAACTTTTTAGCAATTCTTAGGTCTATGCCTGGGGCGGTTCATTTAGACAACCAAACTCCAACTAGTGCGATCGCTCACGGTATTTGCCACAGCCACACGATAAAATTCTAAAACCATAGTCGTACTAAAAGGTCTAAATGGCAGAAACACTATTCTTCAACGCCTTGCGTGAAGCCATTGACGAAGAAATGGCGCGTGACTCCAGCGTATTTGTTCTTGGTGAAGACGTGGGACACTACGGCGGCTCCTACAAAGTTACCAAAGACCTGTACCAAAAGTATGGCGAACTCCGAATTCTAGACACCCCCATCGCTGAAAACAGCTTTACCGGCTTGGCAGTAGGAGCAGCCATGACTGGGTTGCGCCCGATCATCGAAGGTATGAATATGGGCTTTTTACTCTTAGCCTTCAATCAAATATCCAATAACGCTGGAATGCTGCGCTATACTTCTGGCGGTAACTTCAAAATTCCGATGGTCATTCGCGGTCCTGGAGGTGTAGGACGGCAGCTAGGGGCTGAACATTCCCAGCGACTAGAAACTTACTTCCAAGCTGTGCCAGGGTTGAAGATTGTTGCCTGTTCCACACCTAGAAATGCTAAAGGACTACTAAAATCTGCGATCCGCGATGATAACCCAGTGTTGTTCTTTGAACACGTTCTGCTTTACAACTTAAAAGAAGACTTACCAGAAGAAGAATACCTGCTGCCCCTAGATAAAGCAGAAGTTGTGCGTCAAGGTAAAGATGTCACAATTATAACTTATTCCCGGATGCGGCATCATGTGCTGCAAGCAGTAAAAACTTTGGAAAAACAAGGATACGATCCAGAAGTTATTGATTTAATATCCCTCAAACCATTAGATTTTGATACCATTGGTGCATCAGTAAGAAAAACCCATAAAGTCATTGTGGTGGAAGAATCCATGCGAACTGCGGGTATAGGAGCAGAAGTCATCGCTTCAATTAACGATCGCTTATTCGATGAATTGGATGCACCAGTACTGCGGCTTTCTTCCCAAGATATCCCCACACCATATAACGGTAATCTGGAGCGATTAACAATTGTCCAACCAGAGCAAATAGTGGAAGCTGTAGAAAAAATGGTAGCTTTGCAGGTGTAGAGACTAAGGACTGGGGATATGGGGGAGTGTGGGGAGAGAGGGGAGAGAGGGGAGAGAGGGGAGGTGGGGAGATGAGGAAGATGAAGAAGAAATCTTTCCCCCCACACCTCCCACCCTTCCCACACTTCCTTTTCCTCCCCATCCTCCCACACCTCGTTTTCCTCCACACCTGCATTTCTTCCCCATCCTCCCACACCTCCCACCCCTCCCACACTTCCTGTTTGCCCAATCCCCAATCCCCATTCATAACTCTACAAAAGAGCGCTATTATAGCCTTTGTCAGTTGCGAGTTATGGTATGCAAAGACAGCGATCGCTATTAATCTTGATTTTGGTTCTGGTAATCGCCGCGATAACGGTGATTACTACAATTCCGATACCTCTTGGACTTGACTTGCGGGGAGGCTCACAGCTAACAATTCAGGTGAAACCATCAGCGGAAATTCCCAAAATCACTGAACGAGAATTGGAAGGTGTGAAGAAAGTTGTCGAGGGCCGGATTAATGGTTTGGGTGTTTCTGAGCCAGTGATCCAAACAGTCGGCACAGATAAGATATTGGTGCAACTACCAGGTGTCAACGATCCTGAGCAAGCAGAACGGGTGCTAGGAGGTACGGCGCAGTTAGAATTCCGCACGCAAAAGCCGAATACAGAAACTCAACTGTTAGCTTTCCAAGCATCGCGAAATCAATTGAAGACAAAGCAAGAAGAGTTGAGAAAGGGCAACGATAAAGCAGCAATTGCCAAAAATCAAGAAGATTTACAGAAAAATAATCAAGCGATCGCCCAATTGTTTGAAAGCACCAATCCCCCGCTAATTGGTAAATACCTTAAGGATGCCTATGGCGAACCCACTCAAGGTAACAATTGGAATGTTGCCATTCGCTTCGACCAAAAGGGTGGTGAACTTTTTGCTCAACTAACGAAAAACCTTGCCGGTACTGGGCGTAGTATTGGTGTTTTTCTCGACAATGAATTGATCAGCGCTCCTACAGTTGGTATTGAATTTGCCTCTACTGGTATTACTGGAGGCTCTGCTGTCATTACAGGTCGGTTTACTGCCCAAGAAGCTAATGACTTAGGTGTACAGCTACGCGGTGGGGCATTACCTGTACCAGTAGAAATTGCAGAAAGGCGGACAGTAGGTGCAACCTTGGGTAAAGATAGCATTCAAAGCAGTATTTATGCTGGGGTCGGTGGTTTAACTTTAGTATTAATATTCATGGTGGTTTACTATCGACTACCAGGATTGATTGCGGACGTGTCACTAGTAATCTACTCCCTGTTGACTTGGGCAACCTTTGCTTTATTGGGTGTCACCCTAACTTTGCCAGGAATTGCTGGTTTTATTCTCAGTATTGGGATGGCGGTTGATGCCAACGTGCTAATTTTTGAAAGGACACGAGAAGAATTGCGGGTTGGTAAATCTTTATATCGTTCTGTGGAATCTGGTTTTTACCGAGCATTTTCTAGTATTTTAGATAGCAACGTCACTACATGGATTGCTTGTGCTGCCCTGTTTTGGTTGGGGTCTGGTTTAGTCAAAGGCTTTGCTCTTACCTTAGCTTTAGGGGTAGCTGTAAGTATGTTTACGGCGATTACCTGTAGTCGGACATTGCTGTTTTTGGCAATTGCAATTCCCTCGTTGCGGAAGACAGAACTTTTCTGTCCAAACCTGCCAGCGTCGAATAAGGCAGAGGTGGCTCGATGAAACTGAGTATTAATAAATCGCGATCGCTTTGGTGGACTGTTTCTACCGTTATTATCCTCGCCGGTATCATCTCAATGGTGATTTCTTGGCAACAACCGAATATTCACGCACCTCTACGCCTCGGTTTAGATTTTATCGGTGGTACGAGGTTGCAGTTTGTCCGAGATTGCACTAAATCCGGCAATTGCGACAAACCAATTGATATCAACGCTGTGCGGGAAGTAGCAAAAGCACAGGGATTAGGTGATAGTAGCATCCAACTTATTTCAGAAAATGGTGCAGAAAATGGCGTATTAATTCGCACAAAAGATTTAAGTGTCGATCAACGTACCAAGTTACAAAATACTTTAAGCGAACAAATTGGTGTTTTCGATCCGCAAAAAAACCAAATAGACTCTGTTGGTCCTACCTTGGGTAAAGAACTGTTGAGGTCTGGACTATTAGCTCTGATAGTTTCCTTCATCGGTATTACTATCTATATGAGCATCCGCTTTCAGTTAGATTATGCCGTATTTGCGATCGTTGCTCTATTCCACGATATCTTGATTACGGTAGGGGCTTTTTCAATTTTGGGTTTGGTGGCGGGCATTGAAGTAGATAGCCTTTTTATTGTTGCCTTACTTACGATTACAGGTTTTTCAGTCAACGATACAGTAGTGATTTACGATCGCATTCGAGAAACCATTAAAACCAATCCTGAACGCCCGATTGCTGAGATTGTAGACGATGCAGTTAACCAAACCTTGACACGGTCAATCAACACTACCTTAACCGTATTACTCACATTAGCGGCTATCTTTTTATTCGGCGGAGAAACACTGAAAAACTTTTCCCTAGCTCTGATTGTTGGCTTCACGATGGGGGCTTATTCAAGTATTTTCATTGCCAGTACTCTCCTTACTTGGTGGCGAGAACGCAAGGGTCAATACCAGGTCGTAGTTAGCGGTGAGTCGATTGATACATCTGCTTCCCAGGATACTTAAACTTGTATATATTTGAGAATTGGGTGAAAGAATTTTGAATTGCTCACTCACCCCTTGCAATTTTATTCCCTATGGATCAACCAGAAGAACCATTAACTACTGTCTCAGACTTCGAGAAATCTGACCCATCTTTTGCTCAGCAAGTACAAAGGCTACATCAACTAACAGTATATGGTCGGTGGCTGTTTGTCGGCTGTTTATGGCTTACCATTGCCCCTGTTTGCTTGTGGAATTTACGTACAGAAATTTCTTTGTGGCACCAATATTTTACTTGGGTTGCAGTGCGATATGGACTTTTCTATCATCCGCTGTCTACTTTTGGTTTAGCTTTTTGTATCGGAATGACCGCTGCTGTATTAGTTTGGCAAAGTCGTAATATTTTACTGGGATTACCAGAGCAGGAAAAACAACGTTTAGAAAAACAAGTCTATCGAATACGTCAACAAGGACCAACTCATCCTTTATGGAAGTGGGTTTGTTATTGAATATTGCCTTAGGTGAATAAATTTTCTGGCGTTGCATATACATATACACATTCGGCAATTTCTAGCAAAATATGATTTAGCAATAGCTAAGACACAGCCAAAGTGAGTGCCATACATGAATAATCCTCAAATTCAATTTAGCGATCGCAAGTCTGAAATTGACCTTTACCAACTCCAAGAATTGTTAAACATATCAGCTTTTTGGGCAAAAGGCCGCAGTATTGAGGATTTAAGTATAGCCATTGCCAACAGTGAGCCAGTGATTTCCGTGTGGGATAGTGAGCGGCTCATTGGCTTTGCTAGAGCAACATCTGATGGCATATATCGGGCAACGATTTGGGATGTTGTCATTCATCCAGAGTATCGAAGTAGTGGTCTGGGAAGCAATTTAGTGGAAACCGTTTTGAGTCATCCCCGCATGAGATGGGTTGAACGCGTTTATTTGATGACTACTCACCAACAGGAATTCTACAAAAAGATTGGTTTCCAGCCCAACACTACTACTACGATGGTATTGTATAACTTAGCTAACCTTAGTTTCCTTCCTGATACAGAAGTTGAACTTCAACAGTTACCAAAATAGTTCTCAGTGCTGAGTTAGGAGTTAAGAGTTATTCTCCTCATTTTTACTTAGTCACTATTCTCCACTCAACACTGGGCACTACTGAATAAAGGAATAGAAATTTGTAATCTGCTCATTTGCTCAAGTGGTTCCTTGACAATTGGAGAAGGTAGGATTTCTAGTTTTCCTCCAAGAACTTGCACCAGAGTTTGATTGATTAATAGCCTCATTCCTGGAGAAAGAGTAACATTCTCTAAGTTAACTTGGTTTAGTAGCTCTTCAGATTTAATCGAGTCAATTGGCTCACTCCAGGATATGGCATGTGTTGGTACATCCAGCCAAATATTAACAAAATTACTTGTAGAGACGGTGCTACTAGAAATATAAATGCTGCCTTCTTCCATCCGAGTAATTGCAGTGTCTATTAAACTGATTAATATTTGGCGCAGCCAAAGATAATCAGCTAAAACATAAATTTCTGGGTCTGCGGGTAACAATTGCAAGGGAAAATTGCGATTTGCCGCCAGCATATAAGTTAAGTTATAAACTTCGTGCAAAATATCGGCTAAGGGTCTGGGCTGAATATCTAGTTTATTTGTACCATGCTCAATTCTGGCAACGTTGAGAATTTCATCCATTAGCTTTAGCAATTTCAGCGTTCGCTCATGAGCTTGGACAAGAAATTCTCGCTCTTCGGCTGGATTTTCACACAGATCTGACAAAATTAACTGATGTAAGCCAATTAAACCATTGAGAGGCGATCGCAATTCATGAGTCGTCCGCGCCAAAAAACCAGCTTTAAACTGGCTCATTTCCCTTGCCATAAAATATGCCAGCTGCGTTTGCTGCATCTGTTGTGATATTGCTGGTGTCTGCTGCTGGTTTAATGGTGCTAGTGGGGATGAGCTAGATGAAGTGTTTGGCGACCGCGCAAATAGTTGACGAAAACCTAGAGCTAGTGCGATTCCTGCTCCTAAATATATCCAGTTACTCCAATTCATATTTTGGCAATTATTAAGTTGTTAATTGACCACAACAGCGCAAATTAAACTTCCGGATTTTCAATTGTTGAAACCAGGGAAACAACATTATAGCTATCTATATCTGGTTATCATTCGATGAATCTAACTTTATTGCACCTTGCCGCAAAATCTGCCAATTAATCCCTGTCCATTTGGCAACGGTGGAAGGAATACCCAGTCCTGACATTTCATCTTGGGATTCTGTGGTTACCAGAGTCAGAACGTTAGGGAACTGAGCCGTAATTTCAGTCATTTTTTGCAAAGGCGGCTGACCAGAGAAATTAGCGCTAGTAGTGGCAAGAGGGCCTGTTTGCGCCAAAATAGTTTGAGCGATCGCACTGTTTGGTACTCGAATACCAATTGTACTCGGATCGCCAGGATTCATGATTTTTGGCAAGCGCTGACTTGCTGGCAAAACTAACGTCATAGCTCCTGGCCAATATTTATCAGTTATTTTTTGCCAAATTTTATACTCATTATCGCTACCTTGGACATAAGGCCACAAATCCTCAGCACTAGCACCCATGAGAATTAGAGGTTTGTCCTGACTGCGTTGCTTAGTTGTAAAAATTAATCCGGCTTTTTCTGGTATCGTTGCCAGTGCGGGAACCGTGTCTGTAGGAAAGCTCACCAAAAAGCCACTGCGTGCGCCAACTATTAGATTTTCTAGAGAAACTTGAGTCATGTTTGCTGACAATATTCGTCCACAACTTTTACTATTGTTGCGGACGAAGCGCGAGAAAACAGCAAACGGACTGACGAGCGCCACTTGCTTAGCATCGCGTCTGGTAAAGTACCATAAATTACGAATTACGAATTAGTAATTATCCAGTCATCCTAAATAACATAAGTTTTGAGCAATTGCTAAACTTATAATTCCTAACTTTTATAAGCTAGGGCGAAGCGTTCAATTCCAGCTAAATCAGTGTGAATTTGGATTTTACAATAGTTACCTTGATTTTGTAAAAGTTCTCGCACTGTATGTGCCTGTCCTGCCATCATCTCAATCAGCCACACACCACCAGATTGCAAATAGCTAGGAGAGATTTCTATCAAATGACGAATGCAATCTAAGCCATCAGCGCCACCATCCAAAGCTAGATGTGGTTCGTGGTTGACTACTTCTGGTTGCAAACTAGGTAAGGTACTGGTGGGTATGTAAGGAGGGTTCGACACCATACCACTGAACTGACCTTTGAGGAATGCCAGTGGCTCCCACCAAGAACCTTGATAAAATCGAATGCGGTCAGCAAAACCCAAATTTTGGGCGTTGGCTTGGGCGATCGCCAAAGCTTCCAGACTGTAATCAACAGCATGAATTATTGCTTTTGGCAGGACATTTGCTAGTCCAATGGCGATCGCTCCACTGCCAGTACCCAAATCCGCCCAGTGTCCTGAAGTATTGCTAGCAGCTGCTAGAGCTAAATCAATCAAGCACTCTGTTTCTGGTCGGGGAATCAAAACCGCATTCGATACGGCGATTTTAAACTGACGCCAAGGTGTAGCTTTGGCAATGTACTGCACTGGTAGGCGTTCGTTTAATCGCCTCTGCCACAGATAGTCTAACTCTACCAGAGGCAATTGCATCTGAATTTGCGGCCAATTTTTAAAAGACTCCAAACGGAGTGCCAAACGGTCTAACCCAGCAACTTCTTGGAGTAGCCAATCTACCTCTGTTGGTGGAACATCAGTAGCGATCGCTGCTTGAGTTGCTGCATTCCGCCACTGCCAAAGTTGTAGACCAGATATCAGATGTTTCTCTCCCATGCCTCAACCTTGGAGTGCGTAACCGTTATTTTTTGTTGGGAGCGGGCGCAGTCGAAGGCTTGCCAGTAGGTGATTGATTCGCCGCTAGGGAGCGAATAAAATTGATTGACTCTCGCGATGGATATAAAACAATTTTATTGATACTTGGATCGTTGCTACTATTGAGAGCCTCCATAACACCTAACAAATCCACTACCTGAATTTCAGTATTGTTTGCTTCCTTTGGCACGGCTTTTTTAAATTCATCTAACAGAGCTACCGCTTGCTCTTTCTCAAAAAAGAAAGGAATATAGCGCTCGTTGCCTTTTGCCAGGGGAATAGTCAGATAGCTATTATCTTTTTTAAATTTAGGCACAAACAAGGGAATACCGTTGAATTGCTGCACTTTTTGACCATTCTGATTCAGCATACTTGTTGCTGATGCTACCTGTTGTTGTGTCGGTACTAAAGTATAAATTACTGAATCTGACTTCTTTTTGCTTTCTAGCACTATCTTATAGTAGTCTGCCAAAGACAAAGGTCTTACCTGTAGCGTGCTTGCCAGTTGAGGATTTTCTTTTTTCAACCGATTGTCAAGGAATCTTTGAGCATCTTGCTTGCTAATAAAAAATCCTACTTGAGAGATGGTTTTGGATTGGTTGTTTCTCGAAAGAACTACAAATTCGCCTTTAGGATTTGTGAGAGTAAATACGGGTACTTCCTGTAGCTTTTTCACTACCTGATCTTGTGGTAAAGCTACCGCCTCTAAATTGCCTAGCCCTGGTAAATTGCCTATTCCTGAAAGCCCTGTTAAAAAGACACTCCCAGCTATACCTAATGTTGCACTCCAACGAACGAATGATTTCATAACTGCTCCTCGCATCAACAATACAATTTAATTAAACAAATGGTTGGGTTTGCACAGCACCAACTAGCTTCAGTTATATAGCAATCTATTTTAGTTGTGAAAATTTATTTGTAAATAAGTCGTATGTCAGTTGAGTGTTAATAGTCAACAGTCAAAGTAGAATAATTTTACCTATTTAGCGTTGATCTAGTATCACCTTTACGAATTGACTGTGCTAATGTTGTGTTTTTATCGATTTTGCGAGGCTATTCACTACCAAATCCTGTAGATGTCTATTTTCTAGCTTGTTAAACAGTGAAAAGTTTCTTTGAGCTGAAAGCTAATAAATGCCATTTTATTAACTTTCTCTGATATTGGGTGACGCTATGAGTTTATTAATCGTTCCATTTGGGATTAATCAAATATTTTCTCAAATTTATACAAGGTACAGTATCAGGAATATCTGATTTCTCAAGGACGAAATTTAGCTACTATGTTTCAAAAGCTAGTCCAAGAGCAAAACTAGATGATTGGATTTTCTGCGTAAAAATATACAACTTAATTGCACACCTTAGCAACAAAACTCTAATCTATTCTCTTTAAATGGCAAAAATTTTTTAGAGATTTTGTAGATTTAGCTGATTGCTCAGATACCAAAACCTCAAGAAAATAATTGGCTCTACATACCCATATATGGAGATTTGCTAACAATCTCCGTGGTTGAGCACAATTTAATATACTTAATTTTGTAATTTTACATTTAATCAAACCCAAATTTATTAATAAGTCTGGGTTTAATTAATCAAATTATTAACTAAATCGGGATGACAGGATTTGAACCTGCGGCATCCTGCTCCCAAAGCAGGCGCGCTACCAAGCTGCGCTACATCCCGGCTATATTTATCTACTTTTTGCAGTTCGGTTTTAACTTCCCACTAAAGCGATCGCGCTTTTGCATAAGCTATTAAACATTATCATATCACATAATAGCGCTCATGCATAATTTTCTTTATTCTTTGTAAAGACAAGATAGATACATCTTCATATAGAATAAAGGTTTTTCTGCCAACTTCTTTTTACAAAACATAAATTTGCTTGCTTGGCGGCTGAACTTGCCAAACCAGATCGAAATAATAGACTTCACTACCGTACCTAATTTTATGTGCAAATCAGGCTTTATTTGAATTAGGTGCTAGTGAGGATACCAGAACATGCCTTTGATACCTTCTGGATCTGGCATAAATCCCATAGTTCGATAGAAGTCTACAACGTGAGGATCGGCAAACAGAGTCACATTGCTAATCTCTTCACTCCGAAGTTTTTTGAGAACGTATTTCATCAATGCCTTGCCCAGTCCTTGATTTTGGAAATCTGGGTGAACCACCACATCCCAAATAGTGGCATTAAAAGCATGATCTGAGGTAGCGCGGGCAAAACCAATGAGCCGTTTTTGGTTTCCTCTGACTTGCCACATTGAAGCGACAAGAAAACTATGCTCAATGGCTTTTTTGACTTTTCTTAGAGGACGACGCGACCAACCAACTGCATCACAGAGTTCTTCTAGTTCATACAGATCGATGTCTCGCTCTGTACTGAAGACGATGCGAGCCTCCTTTGAAGAAGCTTCGCTAACACTACTAAGGCTGGAGTTGCCCGCAGTTTGCGCTGTATGTTCTTCAAAAGGGTTTGTTCTAGTTGTCGCTACAGACTCAGGAGTACTAAACCAAGTTTTCCAAAAACCCATGCCAACGTGGTTCGGGTAATATAACTGAATTGGTTTACACTCTCTTTGAGTGTTGATTCATACTTAACACAGCTAGCCTCATTTACTACCCTTGGCAATCAAAATTTTTGGCTTGTTTGCCAGATTCGTAATGGTAACAGCCAGTTCAGGCATGTTTCACACCAATCATTTTCAACTTTAGCATTTTGTTGTAAAGCCTAGTAAAAATTCAGCAAAAGGGAAGAATATAAGTAATTCATAAATTATGCCTTGTTATGATTCCTCTGTCTGACTCTATAGGAAACGCCCCAAGCCGCCGCTGTGACTTTTCTCCAAATCAAACAGAAAAACCCAATTATGGCAAAGATCCTGTGAATTTTTGGTATGCAGCTGAAATGCACGTTAGCTTAAGAGTGAATAGTATCTCAGAGATTTGAATATCTGGGAAAATTCCCACTCTCCAGTTCCCAACACCTACTCTTTAGTCCCCAGGTGACCAAAGCAAGCGAGTCTACCCTTAACAATGGCTTCTGGTTTAAAATCTTCGACACTCGAACTCCTAAAGCGCTTTAACCGAGCGTTTCCCCAGTTTTATGAGCAATTTGTCAGCAGTGAGATTCAACTGCAAAATTTACGGCTAGCCTACCGTCTGTATAAAACTAGACGCGCTGTGATTGAACTCAAACCGGAAGGTAGCAAAAGTGCCTTGCATTTTGCCTACCGCAACCAGTCTTTTCTTCTCAGTGATATTTTTGGTGTACTAGCAGCTTATGGATTAACAATCCACGGTTTGAGTCTATACGGTCAAATCCGTCCGCCGATGTTAGTTTTTATCAAACTGTTGGTATCTCGTGGTAGTAAAGCCTTGACCGATAAAACCGCAGAAAATGTCTGTCGCGCTATTCGCGAGGCTTTAGGAGGTCGATTTGAGGTAGAAGAAATGCTGGCAGTAGAATTCAATCTTGACACTGGCTTAGAGCAGGTACAAACTGAGTTCTATGTCGATCCGGTTTTTCATCTGCCTGCGTTAGTAATTGAAGCTGATAATCAACCAGGCTTATTTTACAAAGTGATGTACGCCATTTGGCAAGAAGATCTGCTAGTAGTCAATGCCAATTTACTCGTTTGGCGTGGACGTACACGACTAATTCTCTACTTGTTAGGACCCAATGAAAGCCTGATTCCTGAATATCTGGGTCACAAAATTGCTGAAGGGGTACGATACAGGTTGCTAGGGAAATGAAAACACTCTTGATTTCTCGCTAAATTTTAGATTTTAGAGAACTCCAAGAAATAAATTATCTTGTTGAAGTTGGTAACTGTTGACTTTTGACTGTGAATACTAGGATATTTGTCAGTCCCGTTAGATTTTGTGTTCGCGTAGCGTGTCGGAGACAAAAGTTGAGCCAGTCGCTTGGTGTTAGCATCGCGTAGCGTGTCGGAGACAAAAGTTGAGCCAGTCGCTTGGTGTTAGCATAGCGTTAGCGAAGTGAGAGCGTTGGCAGTAGGGTGAGTCCAGTTTTGTTAGCGCAGGGTCTTTGTAAGGAGAAGGAGGAAAATTCTCCCTAGGGAACTGCCGTTAGTGCAGTTGTGTTAGACTGTCACGCCCAGCGTCTTGCTCCACAAGGCTGGGAATTTCAACGCTAGAACAAATCTAAAACCCAAAATTTCAATTTACATAGCAGAATTCAAGAGTCAGAATTAGAATAGGTTCTCTACCTAGCTGGTGTACTTCAGACTTGTTGAAATCTGCTGGATTTATTCTCATGCCCTTTAATAAGGTGGGGTTTATCTAAAATCCAAAATCGTTTAACTCCTGACACTTCGTATTTAGTCGCACCCACCCTTAGGGGTACGATATAAGTATGGCAACTATTGAAATCTTAGGCGTTCCACACGCATACGAGCTAACGGCTCCCACTTCCTGCCCCGATGCTTTAGTATTTATCCACGGTTGGCTTAATAGCCGTGGATATTGGCAACCTGTGATTTCCCGCCTATCAGATGATTTGCAGTGCCTGTCCTATGATTTGCGAGGTTTTGGTGAATCCCAGTCTCAGGTAAAAAGCGATTTTAGTCGGGCACAAACGTTTGTGAGTTTGACGCCGCTCTCCATTGGTGGAGTTGGCTCACCTTTCGATTCTCTTTATACTCCTGCTGGCTATGCTCAGGATTTAGCAATTCTTCTGAAACACCTAAATATTACTAGTGCTTGGCTAATTGGTCACTCTTTGGGAGGTACGATTGCTCTATGGGGAGCAGATCGAATACCTGAGTGTGTTAAGGGAGTTATCTGTATCAATGCCGGTGGTGGTATTTACCTTAAAGAAGCTTTTGAACAGTTTCGCTCAGCAGGTCAGAAATTTTTACAAATCCGTCCGCGCTGGCTCTCCCAAGTGCCTTTGATTGATTTACTGTTTACCAGAGCCAGTGTGGCACGTCCTTTAGACCGCTATTGGGCGCGTCAGCGGGTGATTGATTTCGTCGTGGCTGACCCAGAAGCAGCGCTAGGAACTCTGTTAGACTCTACAACTGAAGAAGAAATCAACCGTTTACCCGAGCTGGTATCCCAACTCAAGCAGCCAGTTTATTTTTTGGCTGGTGCCGAAGACAAAGTTATGGAACCCAAATATGTCCGCCATTTAGCTAGCTTTCACAGATTGTTTCAATACTGTGGTGACAATGTTTTGGAAATTCCTAATTGCGGACACTTGGCTATGTTAGAGCAACCGGATGCAGTAGCTGATTACATCCGGTCAATAGTTAAGAGTCAGTAGTCCTTTGTCATTGGGCTTAGAATATCAGGGAGCCATTGCGCCCTTCCTGTTTCCCGACTTTAACCAAATGGCGTTATGAGGCATTACTTATCAGTGGTTACAACTAAAATAAATGACCAATGACTAATGACTAGTCAACAGTTTGATACAACTTCATTACTTGACTTAGGGCTAATCTCGATTCAACGCCTAATGTTAGGGAAGATGTATGACCAGAGGATAGATGGTCAACGGCGGCACAGCCAATCATGGCGGCGTTGTCGGTACAGAATTTCAAAGGGGGAAATAGGACGCGTAGGTTATGTTTAATGGCGGCGGCTTGGAGATTTTTTCTCAGACCGCTATTGGCTGCTACACCGCCTCCAACAGCAATTGTGTCTAAACCATAGTCTAAGGCACAGGCGATCGCTCTTTTGGTTAGCGATCGCGCTACGGTATCCTGAAAGCTAGCTGCTACATCTGCCACTGGCACTTGTGTAGTATCTTTCTCTAGCTGCTGTACTAAACGCAATACAGCCGTTTTTAACCCGCTAAAACTCGCATCATAACGATGAAACCCGCCACTAGGTAAAGAGACTTTTCCTTCTGGTAAGACAAAAGCTTGGGGATTTCCCTGTTGCGCCAGCTTGTCAATCGCTGGGCCGCCGGGATAACCTAGCTTTAACAATCGGGCTACTTTATCAAAGGCTTCACCCGCAGCATCATCACGAGTTTGTCCTAGCGTTTCATAGACACCACAATCTTTAACATAAATTAAACTTGTATGTCCGCCTGAAACCAATAAGCTAAGGAAAGGGGGATTTAAACTTGGCTCGCTCAAGTAAGTTGCGTAAATGTGACCTTCGAGATGGTGAACTCCCAAAAAAGGTTTGTTGTGTACCATTGCCAGGGTTTTGGCAGCAGTTAATCCTACCAACAGTGCTCCTACGAGTCCAGGGGCACAAGTGGCAGCAATTCCATCAATTTCCTCCCAGTCTAGTTTGGCTTGCTGTAGAGCTTGAGCGATCGCTTGGTTGATCGTTTCCAAGTGCTGGCGGGACGCCACTTCTGGTACTACCCCACCATATTGCTGATGGACTGGAATTTGCGAAGCGATGATGCTGCTGCAAACTTGACGATTGTTCACAATTGCGACGGCAGTTTCATCACAGCTGGTTTCTATTGCTAAAACGGTTGTCATTGAGAGTTCTGATTGAGAAGCTTTAACTTTTATTTACTGAAACTTTACTCGGTTCCCACCCAAGAGTATGATGACTTCCTAGTTATGCAAATAAAGACTGTACAAGCCGCTTCGTTTTGTACAAAGAACTTTTTGTTTTGTAATAAAAGGAAACACTCTATGCGACGATTGTTTGCTTTGATGTTAGCGATTTGTCTTTGGTGCAATTTTGCCCCCCCAGCAAAAGCTTTAGGGGCTAACTTGACACTGTGCAAAGACACTCCCGCTTTTCAAGAGCTAGCAGCTAATGCCCGTAATACTACTAGTGACCCACAATCAGGACAAAAGCGGTTTGAGCGTTATTCTCAAGCGCTGTGCGGCCCCGAGGGTTACCCCCACTTGATTGTTGATGGCCGTTTAGATCGGGCTGGTGATTTCTTGATCCCCAGCATTCTATTTCTATATATTACTGGTTGGATTGGCTGGGTAGGTCGTACCTATCTGATAGCGATTAAAAAGGAATCCGATCCCGAACAAAAAGAAATCCAAATTGACCTAGCTTTGGCACTACCCATAATGGCCACAGGCTTTACTTGGCCGCTAGCAGCAGTCCAAGAATTACTCTCTAATAAATTAGCAGCCAAAGATTCAGAAATTCCCGTTTCCCCACGCTAAATCGATTTCAGTAATTCATTTGTTTGGAGACTAAATTCATGGCAGACAAAGGCGACCAATCATCCTATTTGGTTAAATTTATTTCCACAGCGCCAGTGGCAGCTACTATATGGTTGACAATCACAGCAGGTATTGTAATTGAATTCAACCGCTTTTTCCCAGATTTACTTTTTCACCCACTACCGTAAGGTGGAAATGAGATTTAGGATAATTCTCTAAAATTGTTTAGTTAGTATATTTGGACTAACTAAGCAAAATTATCGCCCAAATAGACAGCAAAAAGAGTTTTTTGAAACTCGCGATCCAATTTATATATCGCGAGTTTCACAGTTTTTAAATAAGCAAAATTAATTTTTCTAAACTTACTAAGGAAAAGACATCTTTAGCTACAATTATTATTAATATAAAAATGCCACCATTTATTTTAATTGAGAGGCGAACATAAAATATGGCGCAAGCAGTAGATGCATCCAAAGATCTGCCGAGCGATCCGAGAAATCGGGAAGTTGTTTTTCCGGCATTCCGCAATCCACAGTTAGGTAACCTAGAAACTCCGATTAATTCTTCTCCATTAGTCAAGTGGTTCATTAATAACTTACCTGCCTATCGTCCAGGTCTGAGTACTGGTAGACGTGCGCTAGAAGTGGGAGCAGCTCATGGCTACTGGCTGTTTGGTCCTTTTGCCAAATTAGGTCCACTGCGCGATACAGGTGATGCTAATTTAGCTGGGTTATTATCAGCGATCGGTTTAATTGTTGTTTTGACCGGCGCTTTATCTTTATATGCCAATAGTAATCCTCCAAAAGCACTCCCTAGTGTTACCGTACCCAATCCTCCAACAGACACTTTTAACTCTAATGAAAGCTGGAATAACTTTGCCAGTTCTTTCTTAATTGGTGGTATTGGTGGTGCAGTAGTTGCTTACTTTTTGACTGCGAATTTGGAACTAATTCGAGGTTTATTTGGTTAATTTAGTCATTAGTCATTGGTCATTAGTCATTGGTTAGTAATTACGAACAAAAAATGATAAAGAACAAAGGACAAATGACACATAACAAATGACAAAGCACAAAGTTATGAGCAAAGGAAACCTTCGCTGAGAACTTTGTAAAAGAGGACACAAAGAAAAAGCTTTGTGTCCTTTGTTTATTAATGCTAAAGGTGGGTATGTTGTTAAAAATACTATGTTATTTAAACAAAGCTGCTTCGATGTCATTTAAAGCAGTTTGAAAATCGTCATTAACGATTTGAAGATCGAATTCATTTGCGGCCTTAATTTCTTCGTGGGCGCGGCGCAGACGACGAGCGATCGCATCTTCAGAGTCTTGACCGCGAAAGCGTATCCGTTTCTCCAATTCCTCGAAAGAAGGCGGTAAAACAAAAATGCTGAAGGCACTGGGGAAGGAAGCACGAATTTGTCTTGCTCCTTCTAACTCAATTTCTAACACTACCAATTTGCCAGAATTAATTTGCTTAAGTACAGCTTCCCGGGGAGTGCCGTAATAATTACCAGTAAATTCTGCCCACTCTAATAATTCACCTTCAGCAATTAATTGTTCAAACTGACTGCGGCTAATAAAGTAATAATTTATGCCATCAATTTCCCTGGGACGGGGAGAACGCGTTGTCACTGATACGGAATAATATAGTTGGGGATGACGGTGTAAGAGCGATCGCATCAAAGTGCCTTTACCGACCCCACTGGGGCCAGTTAAGACAATTAACCTGCCTGGATTAGGAGATTCTTTGGTAGTAGCCCTACTCTGGATGGGTAAAACTCGGATCATCGGTTTAACCTGTGAATTAATCAATAGATATTATTTATTAATCTTGTATTCGTGGCCAAGCCCACCGTTAACTACAGAATTTGTAGTATTGGTGACAAAAAATTCGTCTAATTCACATGGTAATGTCGATATACTGCAAATATAGTGGGATTTTTAACCCACTGCTAGTCAATTATCTACAGTTTGATGCTCGCGGGAAATCACAAAGCGATTCGCTACCGTTTCCGGCTGAATTGCTGAGAGAATTACGTGGCTGGAATCAGTGATAATTACAGCCCTAGTCCGGCGACCGTAAGTTGCATCAATCAGTTGACCTCTGTCCCGTGCATCGGTAATAATCCGCTTAATTGGGGCAGACTCTGGACTGACAATGGCAACTACTCGGTTGGCAGACACGATGTTACCAAAGCCGATGTTGATTAATTGAATGTCCATAAAAAACTAACTACAAACGTAATTTGAGAAGCTTGTAATAAACTTATTTACATGTTATCGCCAATAAACAGGAGTTACAACGCTTAAATACACGCCAGCCTTCGCTTTTAAATTAATGTCTGCTTTTTTTAGCCATTTATTAGCTAAATTACCTAAAAATATACCCAAAGATATAGTGAAAATTGTACTGGTATAAGGTATTCGATTGACATACATTTATATTGTTTGAAACAAGTATCTGGCTCAGAAATTGACGCCCAGCAAAATCGATTGGAAGCATTTGGCTCTAACTGCCCTGGCTGATTACAATATCAGTGCAACTCAATTGGTATTTTTGGGTCATAGCGAAAATGTGACGTTTCGTGTTGACACTTCCAGTAGTGAAAATTCTGCTACATCCAAAGAGTTTGACGGTCAAAAATTATTTATTCTCCGTATCCATTATCCAATCTCTCGGTGCTGCGATCGCATTTGGCAGCAACAGGCTGTCATTGAATCAGAACTCATGTGGCTTACCGCGTTGCATGAAGATACCGACTTAGTCGTACCATACCCGGTGCACAACCAAAGTGGCACTTTCGTTACCTCTGTTGCAATCGCTCAAACCAGCAAAACGCTCAACTGTACACTACTAAATTGGGTAGATGGTTCTCCCCTCAACAGCCAACCCACACTGACACAGGCTTGGCGAGTCGGGGAACTTATGGCTAGGTTGCACCAGCACGCTAGCTTTTGGGAATTACCTTTAGGCTTCACACGACCAAAATATGACTGGGAGCAATTACACGCCTCACTGATGGAGCTGCGATCGCTAGTAGATGTTGGTACAATCTCTATTGCTGATTTCGCTGTACTTGAGACTGTGATGCAGCGAATTGGTGATGTGATGACGGCACTAGAAAAAACACGCTCTAATTGGGGCTTAATTCATGCAGATCTGAATGAAAATAATTACATTTTTTATGCAGGTGAAGCGCGAGCGATCGATTTTTCCCGGTGTGGCTTTGGTTACTATCTTTATGACATTGCTTCTACACTCAAACATCTATTCCCCGAAAATCGGAAATCATTTCTCAGTGGCTATCACAACGTGCGCCACCTGTCCGATGATTATCAAAATATTTTAGAGGCATTATTTATTGCAGCAATTATAGATAATTTTGCGTTTCTCACATCACAGCCGAATGAACATAATTCCCTGTCACAAGATATACTCTACGTTACTGAAAAGCTTTGTAGTAAATATCTAAAAGGCGAGACATTTTTGTTCAAGTCTTAGATTTGAAACAGCTTATTGTTCTGATAAAATGCTTTACATTCGCCATTTATAACGCGGAACCCAATCAAGAATATCTTTCGCAAGTTGGTTGTTAATCAGAGCTTTATAAGGTTGATGTTCATATTCGGAACCACCGCGCCAATCGACTTCAGGAAGTAGCAATTGAGCCATTTCTTGACTAGTTCGATGGGCTGAAGAAATATCATCAGCACATAACAACAACGTTACATGACCAGGATTTGGGCAGTATAAGGCGCAGCGTGCAGCCTCAGCTGCATCTCTCACATCAAGAAAAGCGCCGTATTCCCAAAATGGATTCCATTCAAAATCAGGATTGGCTCGCCGATTAGAAATAATAAAATTATAAGTCTCTTTATTAAACACACCAGGTGGTCGCAAACAAATAGTTGAGATACCTGTGCTATCGGTAAAATATCGGCACATTTCTTCACCAAGCTTCTTGGAAACAGCGTAAGGAGTAGCTGGATAACAAGGATGATTGTCGTCCAACGGAAGATAATCCGGTTTTCTCTCACCTTTGAAGATTCCCAATACATCAACGCTGCTGAAGAAAACGATACGTTTCACTTTTACCTCTGCTGCTGCACTTAGAATATGCCAAGTGCCAAGAAGATTGACTGCCATTATTTCATCTGGTGACTCTTCAGGGCTTCCAAGCAACGCTGCTAAATGAACGATCGCATCGCAACCTTGAATAGCACAACGAATTTGCTTTGGATTTAAAATATTATCACCACTTACAATATCAAAGCCGACCACTTCACATCCGTCGGCACGCAAAACTTTTTCAACAATCGAACCAATCATTCCTTGGTTGCCAGTAACTAATATTTTCATAAGTAATTTTAGTTTTATCAGAACTTAAGGTTAGAACTAGGGCGATCGCACCTCAGTGAACTTACCATTACCTCAAGTTAATCAGGGAAATTAGCCTATGAGCCTAGTTTTAGAGCGTGAGACACCTCCTCTTCGAGAAGATGAAACCGGAGCAATTCGAGTTGGCAATTCAAGGTTTTGCTAGAGTTCGTAATCCGAGCTTTTCAGGATGGGGCATCCCCTGAGTCTATCTTTCAAAGATATTCGACTTCATCATTGTCTGATATTTATAGCACCATTGGTTACTATCTTCGGCATCAAAACGCTGTAGAAGCATACCTTAATCACAGAGAACAATTAGCTGAATCTGTGCAGCAACGTTTATCCAATGTTCAACCTGATTTAAGTCTCATTCGTTCTCGCTTGTTGCCTCAACAACAATCTTAAGGTGATGTTGAGCTTGTTAAGCGATGAAAATTTTAATGGCGATATTGTTCGAGGGCTATTTCTGCGTCAACCCAATCTTGATTTACTTCGCGTTCAAGATGTTGGTTTACAGCAGGTAGAAGATCCTGCGATTCTAGATTGGGCAGCAACCAATGAGCGCATTATTTTAATCCATGACCGTACAACAATGCTAGACTTTGTTTACCAGCGATTGCTAGTTGGAAAACTAGTGTCAGGATTATTCGTAGTTAATGACTGGATGCCCATCAGACAGGCGATTAATGAATTGTTACTGCTTGTTGATTGTAGTGAGCAAGCAGAATGGAAAGCAGTTGTACTCTATCTACTTTTGTAAGTAATATATCAATTTGAAAAAAGAATGCAACAGATAGATTGGGATTGAGCAAGAGCGCAAAGCTTTGCGCTCCTAAAAATTTTTTATGCGTTGCAAAGATTTTTTGAAATGGTATTACTTACCAGTCTATGTGGCTTTTCCAAAATTGGCTAACGTATTATTATTTAGCAGTCTTTTTCAAACCTTGCCAACTTTCTCGTAATCCTTTCAAGTTAGGCGTATGACCACCATAACGCCAGCTAACATAGGCTTGACAAATTTCATCTATTACCTGGGCAGTTGTTGGCGTATGATGTTGGTATGAAACTCTGGCATACTCTAGCGGTGTTTGTGCTGGATGTTTACCTAAACCTTTTTGCGCTGTCCATTGCAGCATTTGTTGATAAAGGCTTTCGATCGCTGGCAATTTCTTTAACCATCGACGATTACGCCACTCTCGCCACTGTCCCCAACCTAGCCAAGCAAAGAAAGCTATGCTAGTACCCAAGATTAAGCCAGTCAAGACACCGAACCAACCTCGAGAGAATAAAGCTAAAAACCAAGCGATCGCTTTACCAATCCAGCTAAATATTGTCCCAAATACATTATTCAATAAACCTGTCACCGGAGAAGGTAACCATCCAGCAACCCACCGCCAAAATTGCCGCAGTACGCTAAAAGTCTCAGTATCTTCAATTGAGGGGGGTATCAAGGGATGATTGGGAATTGGATCGAAGGCAAACCAGCCGTATTTAGGGAAATACACTTCCGTCATCACGTAAGCATCTGTATTACGGACAACATACATCCCCGTGAATGGATTAAACTCTCCCGGACTAAACCCTGCCACTAACCGCGCTGGGATACCAATTGAACGCAGCATCACCGTGAGAACTGTGGAAAAATGGTCTGGATAGCCTCCTTTGTACTTGAATAAAAAAGCTTCTACCAAGTCTTCTTTTTCATCTAAATAAGGTAGTTCTAAAGGATTTTGCGGAACAGAGTAGTACTGCTTCAGGTATTGAGCTAAGTAAAGAGCTTTTTCATATACTGAATCCAGACTTTTAGACGACTTTCCTACTTGGTGTTGATTGTAGTTGGCCAGGATTTCTTCGGTGCGTTGCTGGACTTTTTCAGCAATTTCAGGTGGGATTTGGAGATAATGGTTTTTAATATCTCGTGGATATTTAGTAGAAGTTTGACCTAACAAAGTCCGATCGCGGTATGGTACTTCGGAAACTACTGTATAAGTTACGCCTTCTGATAATTCCACAGGCGATCGCAAGCCGTTTTCTCGATCGACTGCAATCATTGGTGTGGGAAAATAAAGCTCTTTGGGATTAGCCATTGCTGGAATTAGATTCGGCAAATCCGACACTACTGTATAAGTTTGTACGACTTCTTGAGTTTTACCAGTAATCAAAGGTGGGGGAATAAAAATTTGGTAAGACCAAGGCGATCGTCTGATGGTGGTAACATCTTCATTACGAGAAACTTCCCATCCTTTGCCTGTATAACGGTCAAATGCCAACACTCGCCAAAAACCCTCAGCTTGCGATCGGACTCGCATCACAACCTTGGGTTTCATCTCGCCCCGCAGGTTTTGGTTGATTTGGCTATTAAAACCGTAGTAAAAATTATTATCTACTTTTCCTGGTTGACCAGTTTGGTTTTGTCCTGTACCATTACCTTGATTATTACTATTACCTTGGCGGACATAACCGGGATTAATAATAGTACGTCCTGTAAAACTGCCTTTAATCTCAATTGGAGAACTTACAGGAAAACTTCGTAATTGATAGCCAGGTAACCTCGGTAAAACAGCAAAAATTGCTAGTCCGAGACCGACAATTACAAAAAAATTAACAATTAAAAACTTAAAATTTAGACTTGAGAATTTCCCCTTGGGTATCTTTTGTGTTTGCGTTTTTAATGACTGCAAACCCAAACGCGAACGGTAATCTAATACTAAAGTTGGCAGAGCGATCGCTAAAAATAACAGCAACACAGGTGCAAATGCTAAAGTTTGACTCAGTGTTGCAGCCACACCTAATAAAATTAATCCGATGACAATCGAATAACCTAAATTTTTGCGGCGGGGTGTATCAAAGCTGTGCAATACCTGTAGTTGAATCAATAACTCTGCTAAACCTAAGCGCGTATCATTCAACTCTGTCACTAACCGCCCAAAGAAAGCACCCAGTGCTATTAACATGCCGATAGCGATGCAGAACTTTATTGCAACATTGCGATCGCGGCGACGATAGTAACTCCAAATCGCACCTACTACACTCAAGGGTAACGCCCAAAGACTGAATGAAGTCTCAGCAGCGATATCCGTTGCCACAATTCCCAAAATAACCAACGCTAGCACCAGCACCCGCAAGGAAATTGAATCTTCCACTTCTGTCAAAGATGAACCCTGTGTATTTTGTTGCCTGAAATTCTCTGTAGGGAGACGCCAAAACCAATTTATCCTGGATAAGTTAAACATTTCGAGTCAAAGGTGTAGATCCCACGGAAACAATGTTAAAGACAGAACTGACCGCCTACTTTTAAGTATTCCCGTTGGGCGAAGTTTTCTTATCCTATTTGTTAAGCGTCTATAAGTGAAAAATTGATGGCTTGGTAAAATAGAGGCGTGGCGAAATCAGCATAACACAGTGAATTAACTTGTTCCCCAGGCTTTGCGACTACTTAAATTTCTGTAGTCCGCGCAGACGGGCAAGAATTTGTACAGCCGCGAATTCTATTTGCCAGGGTTTTTAATCCAAAATTGGTGTTATCGCCGTAGTCACACCCTTTAGGACATAATGACAAGCGTGAAAGCTAGGAATAGTAATAGTTTTACCTTCTGCCTTCTGCCCTCTGCCTTCTGCCTCCTGCTATATCGCGTGAGTCTACACATGCCTAAGAGATGGCAACCTACATTAAGTAAGCACCCTGTTGCTAGCAGTCTCGAAAGACAAACAAAGCCCCAAAGCAACAGCTAGGGGAAAAGTCATCTTAAATATATATCGCCTTGATTGACGTAGTGTGCTAACGGTAGTAATTGAGACTAAATTGTGGGACTAATTACAAACAACAAAGGTTGTTCGTCTATTTCTGGAAACTCAACTTCTAGGGTATAAATTGAGTTAAGTTGCTCGCAGCCTAACTCTACACTTAGGTATCCGGAACTCGAAGATGTTGTCATTGCTAAAGTGCCACTTGCCCGCAATGTCAAAGTTCCTTTAACAGGTAAATCAGCTCGAACAAGTAACTTCGTAAGTTTACCTACAGATTGGTACTCTACTTTAATGTTTAAAGTACCGACACTGCTTAGCCATTGTCTTTCCACCACTGGACTAGTTGCTGAAAGTGGTAGAGTCAGATTTTCCAGCAATTGTTTTGCTGCCAGCAATGACAAAGCCATCTTTTGACGGGGTTGTAAATCTGAGTAATTACTCTGAATCTCAGGCATTTTATCCAGAGTATTTACTGAACGATACGTGCTTCTTAGCACTAACCCCGCTATATCGTTGAGTGCCTGAGACTCATTTGGAAAAAAGTTCTCCACCACTTGAACTAATTTTGCTCCCAGCGGCACTGAAGATGTAACCAACGCCTGACACTGTTCTAGCAGTTGCCGGAAAACTCTTTCTGGCAGAGGAATTGGCAGATTCAATTTCGACTGTTGTGCCATCCATCCCCAGGAAGGAACGAGCGCTATTGACGGCTCATCAACAAAATCGGGATAGTCAGTTAATTGTGTTTCCCAAGGAAACAACGGTGGGTGGTCTTGGATTTGGATTTGTAACCGACGCTTAAGGACGGCTTGGAAACGATCTTGCACAGTAGGAATTTCTCCCAGTTGAAAGGCCTGGGGCTTTGCTCTCAATTTTGGCTCACTGTTTTTTGAAGCAGTGGCTTCCTTGTAGAGGTTTTTTACCCCGTCATTTTCCTTACATTCTACCGAGGGATACTCACTGTTTTTGACATTATCTGTCAATAACCAATAGAGACACTCGTGTTGTAAAGATTCTGAGTCACTATTCATGAGTAGATGCACTCGATCCGGACACTAATGAGTTACGAATTTCCCAAGCTTGTTCTAAAATCTTAAACCATCGTTTTTGCAGTTGTGCCATTGACAGCCCTAAAGTTTTAGCTATTTTTTCATCGCTTTGTCCTTGTTGCTTCAACTCTAATAAAGACCGCTGTTTGTTATCCAACTGTGCTGTGTATACTTGCCATTGCTGGGGAGTCAAGCCTAAGTTGGTATGTAATGAAGCTTCTAGCCACTCGTGAACTAATTCCCAACGGTGCAATAAGGCAAATCGAATTAAATGATACTTGAAGCGCTGCTGTAAGTAATCTCTCTGACGAGGGGTTAAACCCAAAACCGACTCAATTTCCTGTGCTGATAAATCTTGGAGACGAAGCGAAAAGTAAT
The DNA here is from genome assembly GCA_029379225.1 of Nostoc sp. S4. Taxonomy (GTDB): domain Bacteria; phylum Cyanobacteriota; class Cyanobacteriia; order Cyanobacteriales; family Nostocaceae; genus Nostoc. Next base: position 27,327 of record JAQYWR010000034.1, read on the forward strand.
CAGCACAGTCAGATTGTTGCCGTTGTTCGAGATAATTCATTAATTCCGTAATCACAACGGAGCGCAATGTGTCTTCTTCCGGTTCAGATTCTGTTTGGGTTGCCATTGTGGAGCGCAATTGCTGGATGGCTGGTTCTTCCCAACCGTCAGCTTCACTATTGCTACCTTCTGCGGCTTGTTCTATATCTACGCTGGTTTCGGGGGGTTGCTGTTGGGAGAAAGTTTGCGCTCGCAGGATAATTAGCTGCTGCTGACGGCCTGGTAAGGGAATTCGTCGTTTACCATAGCGTTCGGTAAATGCCATGTACTCAGCTAATTCCAGAAGCGTTTGCGGACGATAAGTGGCACCAAGTTGATTTTCTCGCCGAAAAGCGTTCAATGCTTCTAGATAAAAACTTTGTAGGAAATCTTCAATTATAGTCAGTCGTCCTTGATAGCTTAATTGCTTATGAGGAGGATTAATGTAACGATAAATAATAGCGCTCAAAGTACTGTGTAATTCTACCCTGCCCCGATTTGAACCCAACTGATAGTACCTGAGACACTGTTGCAGCCGATGTCGGGCGAGGGTAAGTGCCGAGCTTTCTACAGTCCCAGAAGCTTGGATACGTTTGCTTTCATTGCAAATCCGGTAAACTTCAGTGGTAATTCGTCTTGCTACATCGTGGCAATTTTGTTCTGAAGCTTTAGTTGACTGCTGAAACTCCCTGGACAGGAGTTGAAAGATCGCCTCCACACCAATAGAATTTTCTCCCAGAATAGTTGCAGATGGAATAGTTGCGGTTGCGGCTGAATTCATAGTCTCGGTTTTCAAAAGACCCTAACGTATTTAAATACAACCTGTACGACCGTGGGTGTTGGCTTTTTGGGTTTTGCGTATAAGCTAAACGCAGACCAATCCTACGTTGAAGATGTGCCTGATCTTATTATTCCCAAGTTTTATGGGATTGTTCACAATTTGATAGATGTTATTGCCATTACCCAGGAGCCGTATACAAGTCATTATGGATTTACAAACACAAATTCAATTGCTGATTGACAATGCACCCCGCGATGGTATAACACCAAATCTGATTACAGCAATTGCTCCTGCCCTAAAAGCGATCGCTCAAAAATTACGTTGCTCCCAGTACTATATTCTCCAAAGTTCGGAGGGCAACTGGGTTTTAACTACGTTGAGCAATCGTACTAATCCAGGATTGGAAAAGCAGGTGATTTACGCTTTTCCTACCATACAGGATGTCTCCCTAATTTCCACTGCTGGGCTTGACCCTCAAATGCTAACTAAAATTGTTCCGGTTACTCATATTTTGTTTCAATTGCTGGCATTAGAACCCGTAGATAGTATCGTTTTTTTGGAAACGCCGGGTCAGACCACTCATACCTTTGAAGTCAGGCGAACTGACCTAGAAAAACTCATGCAACAACAGCTACGGCAGATGCGATCGCCTAAAGACATACCCCCTGATATTGCATAGAAGAGCTTTGGTTGTAAGATTTTTTCGATACAACCCAATCTCTATCTTGAAAGTTTATGAGCACCAGAAATCGGCGCTCATAAATTTTGGAAAAATTTTCGATTTTTAATCTGTCTGAAAAAATTTGCTGAATTAGGAAATTATTTTTTTTACTATCGCTTTGTAATATCTAAAATTGATTAAAAAATAGTTAGCAGCGAACAATTCTCAATTTTTTTATTTATTATTCGTAGATTAGATTACGCAACGAAACTCAACATTTGTGGGTTTGTTAGCTTCTCTCACAGGAAACCCAACCTACAGTTAGTATTTTCAAGTCTTTGCTAGATCTAAAATTGATAAAAAATAGTTAGCAGCGAACAAATTCTCAATTTTTTATTTAGTTTTGCTAAGCCAAAAATACCCCTTAAGAATAGGTGGCAGGTTTCACTTAAGTAGAACTTACGCAACTGAGACATCTATTTTTCGTAATCCGGGTCAAGACCTATAGCCAAGACCCTGCGCGAATGAACTTTTTTAAATTTGGAATTTTTAACCATTTAATCTAAAATTCGTCTTGAAAACTTCACAGACGCTTGTAAACTCGCTGCCGCTTTTCTACCAAACGCTGTACGAACGCTAACCGCAAAAGCCGCCGAGTCGTGACTTTTCGCTGTAGCAAGCCCTTCAGGTTCGGGGGGTCTCGACGGGAACCGCCTTTCCTTCGGAACGCTACACGAAGGCGTAGTGTCTCGTAGACAAGACTGCGACTCCCTCAGCACCTTGTATCTATGGAGGAAACCTCCGCTCAACGCCAGCTGCTTTAAGTTAGGAAACGAAGATTCCGACGCAAGGCGCTGAGGTAGCACTGGCTCGACTTTTCGCTACCTCAAAGAGAGCTACGCTAACACCAAGCAACTGGCTCAACTTTTCGCAAAACTTAAAATCTAAAATTCTGTGACTGACAAACAATTTAATAGAGCCGACTCAGTGCGTAGTCAGCTATGTTAATCAATGCCTGCTTGGACTCTGACGGTGGCAAAACTGCAAGATGTTCAATTGCCAATTTAGTATGATCGGCAGCTAATTCACGGGCTTGCTGTATACCTTGACTATCTTGAATCAGTGCTAATGCTTGCTCTAAATCCCCTTCTTGAGCAAATTGTCTTTCAATGAGCACTTCCAAGTATGGTTTTTCCCCCAAAGCAAATAAGACAGGCGCAGTCAGATGACCACTTTTGAGATCCGACCCCACTGGTTTACCCAAGGTATCTGTTGTACTAGTGAAATCTAAAATGTCATCGACAATTTGAAATGCTATACCAAGATGACGACCATAGCTATACAGATGCTCAACAGTTTCTCTGGAGACTTCGCTCAGTAAGCCAGCTGCTTTAGAACTGTTAGCGATTAACGAAGCTGTTTTGTAATAACTCTTTTGGAGGTAAGTTTCAATAGACAGACTAACACGAAAACGATTCAATCCTTGTTGAATCTCCCCAGTAGCCAGATCCATAATGACTTCTGAAAGCAGCTTTACCACTTCCAAATTGTCTAAGTTTGCTAAATACCAAGAAGATTGGGCAAAAAGAAAGTCTCCTGCTAGTATGGCAATACGGTTACTTTTAAAGAAACTATGAACCGTGGCAACGCCTCGCCGCATATCTGATTCATCTACCACATCGTCGTGTACTAAGCTTGCTGTGTGAATCATTTCAGTAATTTCAGCTAAGCGGCGATGACGCGGTGTAATTTCTCTATCTAACATTGTTGCCCGCGATACTAACAGGACAATTGCTGGCCTGATACGCTTTCCCCCAGCTCCGAATAAATATTCGGCTGCTGCAAACAGAATGGGGTGGCGATTTCCAACTAGCTGTTTGAGGTTATCTGCTAGTTGTCGCAGGTCTGCTTCCACAGGGGTAAACAGGGAGGTGGCTGGGGTCATGGATGGGCGGACTCTGACTTAGGTTACGAAAGTTTACATATCCTTTACTCATTTTAAGATAAGCCAGTGCCAGCGCAAAGTTTTCATTAGCTAATCCCATACTTAATAAGTCTATTGGTGAAAATATAGCTAATACTGGCTTTATAAATAAGCAATTATGCTTAAAAGGAATATGACTTCTGAGAATATGAGAAGAGTGTTAGCCAAAGATCGTGTGACTGAGATATTGTAATATGGTGTATTAATCTGTAAACAAAAGAAAAATAAGGGTTCAGCAGTGTCCATTCTACAAAAATTGGAATCAAACAACTAGTACAAGATGTCAGGGTATTTACGCATGTTATTTTTATATCGTATCTAAAAACACAACAAAACATAATTAAGTAATATTGATTATTGACAATATTGACAAAATATTAGGTCAGATTCACTAGTCTCAGACTAATTTTTTCCGATTGAGTCTAGGTATTGAAAAAATTTAAAATTTAGCAGATGAGTGGGCTTAAAATTCAGGGCTGTTGTGTTACGCTAAAATATAGGAATTTTAAATTTTTAAAATACTCACACGCCAAAAGTTAAGTTACCTGGTAGGTGATTTTGCTTAATCGGAAGTTGTGTGTATAAAATAACTATTCGTTGGTAAGATTTAGGGGATAGCTCCCTTAATTTTTCTAACGATATGCAAAACTCCTAGTTGGGAGCTATGCGATATCCCTATGGGAAGCCTTTCGGGTGACGCTCCTTCTCTGCGAGACGCTAAATAAACGTCGCTAACGGTAGGCTAACGTCAAGTAGGATTAAAGGTCTCCTTTATGCCCCTGTTGGCTCAAAGCTACACGCCTTTAGCGCGCTTTGGGCGCAAGGGTTACTCCTTTGGCAGTAGTGTGAGCAAAAATAAGGCAGATCGAGTAGACCGCTGAGAATTGCAATATTAAGTTGTCTTTTGGCAACTTAACTTCTGTGGAATATATGGTCTGCAAAAAATTGCATTCATAAATTATTTGTCCGTAGAGAATCTTATTTCTCTAGGTAGATTTACCATAGCAAACTATAGACATCAAAAATGTACTTAGTTGGCTGAAGTTCTACTAATTTCATGAAATTTTGTTGTTAAGGGTGCTGGTAGAACAATGATTTACGGAAGTGTACCTATGATGATTTTTATTTTAGCGTCTGGATATTTGTTCACAGTCTACCTGTTATTAGCACTAGCAAAGCGGACAGGTACAAAGACTGTTCCGACAGCTTTTGCTTCATCAGTTGAAGTAAAACACGAGCAGGAGATATCAGTAAGGACAAAAGTGACTCAAGCAGTCAATAGTCAATAACCCATAGTCATTTGTCTTTGTTGTTTGTTGTTTGCAAATGACTAATAACCAATGACTAGGGATAAATAAATTTTATTAAAGTTGAGAAATAGGGATATCAGTAAAGCAAACCTCTTCAACCAGAGGAGTATAGCCTAGCCACTGGACTCCGGACTGGGAAAACTGTTGTGGACAACCACTAACGGCAAAGCGAGTTGGTAGTGGTAGGTAGGTATTTCTTAAGTTTAGTAAGTCTAGTTCTTGGGCACAAGCAGCGACAACATGGACAGCTGGGTCTACTAACTGGACTTGGGAGGGGAGGAGCGATCGCAGCACTGGTGTCAGGTGAGGATAATGGGTACAGCCGTGGACTAAGGTGTCAATTTCCTGTTCTAATAAAGGCTCCAGGTAGCCTCTTGCTACTTGGGCTGTGTAAGGGTCGTGAATGCGGTTTTGCTCGATCAGTGGCACAAATTCCGGACATCCAACTTGCCAAACTTGGACATTAGGATTAATTTCGAGTATAGCGTGCTTATAAGCATTACTCTTAGCCGTTGCGGGAGTGGCAATTACACCGATGCGCTTTCCTTGCTGTACTGCTGCCCTTGCCCCTGGTAGGATCACTCCTAGTATAGGTATGCTAAATTCTTGACGCACAGTTTCTAATGCTAGGGCAGAACTGGTGTTACAAGCCATAATCACCATTTTTACCTGCTGCTGTTGTAACCAGGTGAGGATTTCACGCGTAAATTGTAAAATTTCTGCTTGTGAGCGAATTCCGTAAGGAAGCCGAGCTGTGTCCCCAAAGTAGACAACTGATTCATTAGGAAGTTGACGATATAGTTCTCGTAGTACCGTCAGTCCTCCCACACCACTATCAAAGATACCAATTGGGGCACGTTGGGGTTCTCGGTTGGAAAAATCGTCAAGATTTTCTTCAAAGATGGAAGATGAATACACAGGCAGATATTGATTGAGGTTTTTGGATATAAAATACAGAATTTAGCAGAGAATTTCCAAATTTACCACTAAATTCTGATACGCAAAAAAATCTAAATATCACCTCTTAAATAACTAATTTGTACTATATTACCTCTGTCGTAAGTATTTGAGGATGCCACTAGCGATCGCTTCTGCCATCCGATTTTGATACTCTGGTGTTGCTAATCTGGGATTATCTTCTCGACCAGTCATATAACCTGTTTCGACTAAAATCGAGGGCATGGAGCTTTTCCGAAGAACGTAGAATCTGGCTTTGCGGGTTCCCCGGTCTTTCAAAGTACCAATGCTATTGAGTATGGTATTGCGAACTACTTCAGCCAGAGCATAACCGCTGTCGTAATAATAGACTTCTAAGCCATTGACATCAGGGCGATTATCAACCGAATTAGCGTGAATGCTGACAAACAAAGTTGCGTTGACTCGCTCAGCAATATCTACCCGTCCCTGAAGTTCTACGAAAAAGTCAGCGTCCCGGGTTAGTACTGCTTGTACGCCATTTTGCTCTAAAATTGCTGCTACTTTTCTACCAATAGGCAAAACTACATCCTTTTCTAATAGTCCGCCCAAACCAGGGGCGCCAGAGTCTTTACCACCGTGTCCTGGGTCAAGCACTACAAGCAATTTTCCTCTAGAAACCGAGGGGCGTGGCTGTGGCTGAGATATAGGACGAGGATTATCTGTGGGGCTGGGAAGTTGACCTTGGTTTGGTGATGGTAGAGGAGGTAAAACAATGGGCGGTGTAATGCTAGTAGAGCGTCGTAATTCTAAAGCCAAAAGCTGGTCGCCGACTTGGTTGAGTTCGCCAATTTGCACTCCGGCTGCTGGTTGCACCAAGACGGTAACAATGTTGGCCGCTTGTGGTTGCAGGCGAACGCGAAGGATAGGGCTATTATTATTAAAACTAGGTCCTTTAACTTTGGGAGCTAATCGAGCATTGTTGATAGTGATGCGGAATAGCCCAGAGCTTCTATCCCAGCCTGCTGTAGCAGATAAGTTTTGATCCGCTCTAATTAGCAGTTGTGTGCCATTACCAGCTAGTTCCACAGACTCAATAGTGGCAGGTGAATTGTTCGCAAGTGGGACGGGGCGTGGAGTATTATTGCTTGGTAACTGGGTAATACCACGACTGGGCAGAACTATGAAACCACCAGCACTACTGGTAGTTGCTCGCCAGTCAGAACTATTTTTGTCCACCTGTAAGGTCATGCGAACAACAGACGGGCTACTTTCTGGTTGGGAAAATCGGATACGGCTGACCCCGTAGCGATTAATCGGCAAATCTCGCTGCTCTAAATTTGGTGATAAAGTTGCGCCAGCGATGTCGATGTTAATTTGCTGGCGATCGCTACTACGATTTACTTTAATCTGAGGATTACCACCACTGGTGGCGATGAAAAAGCCATCGCCTGTGATTCGTAAGTTTTCAATTTGAGTAACTCTGGCGACCACTGTTCCGTTGTTAGATGGATTAGAGCCTGTGGTCACCACATTATAAATATTTCTCGGAGAGAGGGCTGGTGTAGATGTTCTCGGTGAAGTTTCTGTAGCTGTTTGTTGCCCTTGAGTATTTGTATAAGATATATTTTCTGCTTCTGGCGTCGGTAATTGCACTGTCCAGCGAGTGCCAGTTGTACCCACAAATTTTACTCGCTTGGGGTCTAAAGTATAACCAGAGGTCAATTCAACGACTATGCGCGTTGTTTGTTCGTCAAATTGCCCAATGCGGATAGCGCGAATTGCACCACCAACTTGTTGGGTTAGCTCGGGACGCCCAAATGTCGTTCCTGGCAAATCAATTACCAAGCGAGTCGGATTAAAAATTAGTTGTGCTTGGGGTTGAACATCCCCCAAAGTATTAATTTCCAGTTTGTTTTGATTGACATCAAAACGCCAAGATTCTAGTCTCGCAGCCATTGCTGGCGACGACAGCATGAAGATAGTTCCAATAGTACTGGGTAGTAACCAGTGTAATTTCACAGTCGTTTCTCCTGATTCACGTTCATGGGAGCCGTCAAGATCTCAACATATTGGCAAATCCTCACACCGTCACCGCGCACACTTGAGTTTTGCGCTGCGATCTAGACACAGCTAATGGCGTAAAATATAGCACGCTCCTCTGATTTTGCCATGCCATTAGCCTATATAAATTAGACCTCCAAAGCATCAGATGACAATAACAAACAACCTACTCTTGTCCCGCCGCAAGAATACCTAAATTTTTTAGGTAAACCCTGACGCTTGCTAGCAGTTAGCCTCTAGCAGGAGAAGAAATAAGTAATTTCTTAGTGGCAAGAGAGTAATTTAGAATTATGAAACTTGGAAGTTTAATACTTTGATGACTCCAACTGAGGCAAATTTGTTCTCAGCATTAGTAATAACTCATGAGAATCACTATTAAATTGTATAAATTTAGTAATCATTTAAATGTATTTACCCAACAAATTAGACCAAATTACTTATCTTCTCTTGAGGTACTGAAGGATGCCACGAGCGATCGCTTCTGCCATTCTATTTTGGTAAGCTGAGGTTCTGAGCCTAGCCATATCCTCTCGACCAGTCATATAACCCGTTTCCACCAGAATCGAGGGCATAGAACTTTTTCTCAGGACATAAAATCTGGCTCGCCGCACTCCCCTGTCTTTGAGAGTACCAATACTTTGGAGAATGCTAGTGCGGACAACGCGAGCTAGACTCAAACCACTGTCATAATAATAGACTTCCAAACCATTAACATCTGGACGACTCGCACCAGCTGAATTAGCGTGGATGCTAACAAACACATCAGCATTAGCTCTTTCTGCCATTTCTACTCGTCCGGGAAGGGTAACAAAATAGTCAGAATCCCTAGTCATAAGAACTTGTAGACCATTTTGCTGCAAAATCTGTGCCACCCTTCTACCAATAGGCAAGATAACATCCTTTTCGCGTGCCCCCCCAATCCCGATTGCTCCAGAATCTTTACCACCGTGTCCGGGGTCAATAATGACTACCAATCGCCCATTGCCGACTCGGCGCTGTGGTTGTATTACAGGTCGGGGGTTGGGATTGTTTGGGTCTGGGAATGAGCCTCGGTTGATTGGTGGTAGCGGAGGTATAGTATAGGGAGGTCTTCCAGGAAGTGTGGCAACTCGACGAGAGCCTTGTATCGGTACAGCCAAAAGCCGATCGCTAATTCGATTTGGTTGGCCAAGTTGGACTCCCGGTGCTGGTTGAACTAAAACGATAACTGTATTAGGTTGTTGCGATTGTAGGCGTACTCGGAGAATGGGGCTATTGGCAGCAAACGTAGGCCCTATAACTCTGGGAGCTAACTTTGCATTGCCAATTGTGAGGCGGAACAAACCAGAGCTTCTATCCCAAACTCCCCTAGCAGATACAGTTTGGTCAGCTCTAATCAGCAGTTGTGTGCCATTATCAGCTAGTTCTACCGACTCAATTGTGGCTGACGAGTTGTTAGCTAATGGTGTGCTGGGAAAGGAAACAGGTTCGCGCTGATTGTCAAAATTATTACTTCTAGGCAATGTGACAACGCGAGTAGGCAGAACCACCAAACCACCACTACTACTGGTAGTTACTCGCCAGTCTGGGCTATTTTTATTTACCCGCAAAGTTAAACGAACACCAGGGGGTCGAGTTTGTAATTGGGTGAATTCAACACGACTAACCCCAAACTTGTTAACAGACTGATTATTTTGCTGTATCAACCGTGGTGATAAAGATGCGCCAGAAATATCCATGAAGATACTAGCGCGATCGCGGCTGCGAACTACTTGAATCGGAGGATTAGCACCGCTGGTACGGATGAAAAAACCATCGCCTGTGACTTGTAAGCTTTCAATTTGAGTCGCCGCCTGAGGAGTGGTGGCGATCCTTGAAAGATTGGGTCTAGGACTAGAATCTGGAGTTACTACACTATAAATATTTGTAGAAGGTGATGCTGCTTTATCGACTTCTGGTCTAGGTAATTGCACCGTCCACCGCTCGCCAGTTGTGCCTACGAATTTCACTCTCTTGGGGTCTAAAGTATAACCAGGAGTCAGTTCGACGACTATGCGCGTTGTTTCGGTCTCAAACTGCCCAACACGGATAGAACGAATACCACCACCTACCTGCTGGGTGACCTGAGGACGCCCAAACGTCGTTCCTGGCAAATCAATTACCAAGCGAGTCGGGTTGAAAATTAGTTGTGCTTGGGGTTGAACATCCCCCAAAGTATTAATTTCCAACTTATTTTGATTGGCATCAAAGCGCCATGATTCTAGTCTCCCAGCCATTGCTGGCGACGATAGCATAAAGATAGTTCCAATAGTGCTGGGTAGTAACCAGTCTAATTTCACAGTCCTTTCTCCTAATTCACATTCATGGGAGTCTTCAGTAGTGCTGAGTTGCAAGTTCTGAGTTGCCCTTGGGAGAAGTTCAGCTCTAGAGAACTTGAAGTTCTTGACTTCTCATCTTGTTGTAACCCCCAGATAAAATTGCGACTCAATGAGTGTTTTTAATCTGCTTTATTTAATTTATGACTCAGATTCGTCGCTGAGCAATGCTTGAGTCAATATTCAACTCATTGGTATATCACACCGTCACCACCTAAAATTGAGCTTTGATGCCTTTTTTGATTGTTATCTTGGTATAAAGACACACTAAAATCAATACTAGTTATCAATTAACAATTGCTAGGTTTATATTGGAATTTAGAGCCAGTATAAAAACTTCCACCTTAAAAAGTAGGGGACTTTAACTTTTAAGAAACAAGGCAGGAGGCAGAAGGGAAGAGGATTTGACTTGTTTATTTGATTCGTAGCGGGTGGTGTGCCGCTTGTGCGCCTGCTCCTAAGAAAGTTAGATAACTGATAATTGAAAACTCTTAACAAATAACTGTTTGTTTGTTGCCATTGATGCACTAAGTAAATAATTCCTACTACTGTCAGTTGAGCTAGCAAAATTTATCGATGTTACTCCCCAATTACTTGAAAAATCTTCAAATCAAGACTGATACCAATCTACTTTCTAAATCGTAACTTTCACTTTGGGGGAGGTAGGGAGCGAACAAGAGAAATTTATAAATTACGCTTCTGGATGCAAATTGGTATGAAGAGGAGAGGAAAACTGGAAATAAGTAACATTCCAAATACTAGTAGAAATTACAAACAAACGACAATTTTATAATCACACGGGACGGAGATTTAGGAAGAGAAGTTTCCACGTTCAGAAGCGAGGGGAGTAAGAGACGCTCTGACGCGGGGATGAGGGAGATAGGGAGATCAGGGAGAACAACTCTAAACTCCTAAATGCTAACTCTCAATTTTTCACCGGAGACGGAGCGTCTCCGGCTTTGCTCAGTACTCCCAATGCCTCATACCCCAGTGATTAACTATCCTCAGATTCTGGAATTACTTCTGACACTGATACCTTCGACTGAGGTGGTTCGATTACCAACGATCTCCCAGAAGCACCGTCTAAAATCAGTTGCTCTGAGCCTGCATCCACGGTTTTTGGTTCTGGAAATACAAATCGTAACAAGGGAGGAGCTAAAAAGGTGGTCAAGATAACCATCATGATGATTGCTGCTCCTAATGGTTTCGAGAGAGCGCCGCTAGCAGCGCCGACACCAGCAAATACTAACCCGACTTCGCCTCTAGGAATCATCCCCACACCGATCGCTAAACGGTTGATTTCCGGTTGACCAAATACGCTTAAACCTGTGATTACTTTACCAACAATAGCTACTGTAATCAGGAAAGTTGCCATAATTAAACCTTCGCGATTATCAGGAATCGCCGGGTTTAAGACTCCCAAATCAGTCTTTGCACCAACAGTCACAAAGAAAATTGGCACTAATATATCAGCAATGGGGCAGACTTGCCTTTGCAGTTCTTTGCGCTTATCTGTCTCTTCTAGGACTAAACCTGCGGCAAAAGCTCCCAGAATTGCTTCTAACTGGATGACGGCAGCTAGATATGCCATTGCAAAAGCGAAGATGAATGCTGGTATCACCAATCCACCACGTGTTTTGAGTTTATCAGCGATCGCCACAAAGGATTTATTGAAAACATTGCCTAGCAAGATTGCTCCTAAAATAAAACCAGTGGCACTGATAATCAAATAAATCACTTTGCCAACATCCACCACACCATCTTTAGCTAAACTGGCTACTACTGCTAAGACGATGATTCCCAGGACATCATCAATCACAGCAGCACCAAGAATGATCTGCCCTTCTCTAGAATTGAGTCGCCCCAGTTCTGACAGCACTTTAGAAGTAATCCCAATACTAGTCGCAGTCAAAGCCGCCCCCGCAAAAATTGCGGGGACAGCACTGATACCAAACAAAGTCATCAGTCCCACAGTACCAGCAGCAAAGGGTACTGCCACCCCTACTATTGCGACGACGGTGGCTTGGATACCCACTGCCATTAAGTCTTTTAAGTTCGACTCCAAACCAATTTCAAATAGCAGGATGATCACGCCCAATTCTGCCAAAACGGAAACGACCTCGGACTGTGCTAGAAACACTGCTGGAGTGGCTTGGGGAGATAAACCAGCTGTAGTTTGCAGGAAAGTCATTATTAAAGAGTTAGAACTGTCTGTACCGCCTTCTGGAAACACCAAAAGATGCAAAACAGAGATACCCACTACCACGCCACCTACAAGTTCTCCTAAAACGGGCGGAAAACCCACTTGGTTTGATAACTCCCCACCAAGTTTGCTGGCAAGGTAAATGACTACTAAGCTGAGTAGCACTGCTGCTACTACCATTGAACTGTCTGCGGCTTCTGTTGCGCTGGCCAGCAGAGGAAAAGAGAAGTTGCTTGGATTTAACAAATGCATTGGGTTGTGTGAAAATCCTTCTCTTTGATTTTGACGTGTTTCTGAAAAACATCTGTCTTTCGATATGATATTTGCAGCTTTTAAAAGGGACTATGGACTGGGCATTGGGCATGGAAAGAGGACAAGGAAAGACTTGTTGCAAGTTCTCACCTTCTGTGCCCATCTCCTCATCTCCCTCATCCTCCTCATCCTCCCATCTCCCTAGCTGCTATATTTAAGCGCTAAAGGATTGATTGTTCACTCCATCCCAAATTCTACTGCTGTCCCGTTCCAAGTCAAAGTAAGAATAATTCTCAGGTTCAGTTTTCAGCAGCCAATACACCATACCTAAATCTCCAAAAAGATGAATGTAATTTTTTTAGTTTCCAAAAATGTAACCATTTCCGCTTTTGATTCTGGCAGTGTCAAAGTATAAACATACAAATCGTATCTAGCGATCGCATTTGAATTATGAAAAACTTGTGGTGGCTGTTAACTTTCAACAGTTACCAAAGGATTGCTATATACGCTGATTAAAACATCTGTTGTGAGGAGTGCAAATCTGATGATTAGAGCCGCTTTACCCGGTTCTACATTTCCATCTGGAAATTTGTGGAAAATACTGTCTTTAACTCTGCTTTTATGTACAACTTTTACAGTACCTGCCTTGGCAGAAGAAAAGGAGAAAATGTGGCGAACTCTGACTGTCAATGGTCGCGGAATGGAAGCAATTCCTACAACCATAGCGCAAGTCAGTTTAGGAGTGGAAGTTCAGGGTAAAACTGCCCAAGAGGTACAGCAAGAAGCCGCCCGTAGGTCATCGGCTGTAGTTGCGTTTCTCAAAAGCCAGAATGTGGACAAATTACAAACTACTGGTATCCGGCTCAACCCAGTTTATAGCTATACCAATAACGTGCAGCGGCTTACAGGTTATGCTGCCAACAACACCGTAAGTTTTCGTATTCCTGTTGAGCAAACTGGTACATTATTAGATAGTGCTGTGAAAGCTGGTGCAACACAAATTGATGGTATTAGTTTTGTTGCGAATGATGAAGCGATCGCTAGGGCACAAAACGAAGCATTAGCAGAAGCTACTCAAAACGCTAGGCAGCAAGCTAATGCTGTTTTTGCTGCTTTGAGTTTGTCACCCAAAGAAGTGGTAAGCATTCAAGTTAATAATGCCAGCTCCCCACCACCACCTGTGTTATACCGTGCTGAGGCTGCCAAATTAGCTCAACAAGCTGATGCTTCCACACCTGTGGTTGGTGGTGAACAGCAAGTAGAAGCATCTGTAACGTTGCAAATTAGTTATTAGTAGAGACGCGATTAATTGCGTCTGTGTAATAGTCATTAGTCATTGGTTAGGATAAAGGACTAATGACTATTGACCAATTAGAAATTCTCTGGCGAAAAATCTCCACCCCCTTCTGCATCGCGCTTAGAACCTAATAAATCTAATTGGTCTACTTGGATAACTGGTGAGGAACGGTTTGCTCCTGTTTGGCGATCGCTCCATGTATCAAACTTTAAAGAACCTTTGACGGCAATTTGCCTGCCTTTACGTACATAATTACCTGCCACCTCAGCCGTTTTTCCCCATAGTTCCAAATTAAACCAATCGGTATGTTCGCCTTCTTTTGTGCGACGATTAACAGCTAGCGTCAATCTACACTTGACACTACCAGACTCAAAATATTTAATCTCTGGGTCGCCGCCTACACGACCAATAAGAGTGACAATATTGATACTCATGTGCTTTACCTTTTAGTACAAAGGTACTGATTAGTTTAGACTCCGATCATAGCGAATTGTCAAACTATTGAAAATAATGTGTTAAACAGTTAACAATATAATTGAATTGAAAAATGATACATACTACTTGGAGAAACACATAAAAGTATACGAATATACTAACTTCACGAGAGAATATCAAAAAATAAATGCCTGAGACATAGTAAATATTACTGGGAATTATATAAAAATATAGTCTAGTTTACTGGACTCAGGATACAAACGAATAGCATATAACACTATTAACTCTTGCTGTTGTAGTCAAAAAGTAGCACATAGGGGGCTTAGAGACGCGTGGGTCTTTTCAGGAACTTTCGCACATCATGGGATATGGGTATCGACCTCGGTACTGCTAACACCCTTGTTTATGTATCTGGTAAAGGTATTGTACTCCAAGAACCTTCGGTAGTTGCCATCGATCAAAGTGAAAAGGTAGCCTTGGCTGTTGGGGAAGAAGCCAAGAAAATGCTTGGTCGGACGCCTGGAAATGTGATTGCTCTCCGCCCCCTGCGCGATGGTGTAATCGCTGACTTCGAGGTCGCCGAGCTGATGCTCAAAAGCTTTATTCAACGTGTAAATGAAGGTAGATCCCTGATTTTACCGCGGATTGTCATTGGCATTCCCAGCGGTGTTACAGGAGTAGAAAGGCGAGCTGTGATGGATGCGGCTCAACAAGCTGGGGCCAGAGAAGTTTACTTAATTGATGAACCTGTAGCGGCGGCAATTGGTGCAGGGCTACCTGTTACTGAACCTACTGGTAACATGATCATTGATATTGGCGGCGGCACCACAGAAGTTGCAGTGCTGAGTCTTCAAGGTACGGTGCTGAGCGAATCAGTACGCATTGCTGGGGATGAACTCACTGACTCAATCGTTCAGTACTTGAAGAAAATGCACAACTTAGTGATTGGTGAACGTACTGCCGAAGAGATCAAGATTCGGCTTGGCTCTGCCTATCCCACTAACGATGATAACGATCTGATGATGGAAGTTCGGGGCTTACATTTACTTTCTGGTCTGCCACGAACTGTAACAATTAAAAGCCCAGAAATCCGTGAAAGTATGCTCGAACCGTTATCGGTAATTATAGAAGCTGTGAAGCGGACACTGGAACGCACGCCTCCAGAACTAGCAGCAGACATTATTGACAGAGGTATTATGCTGGCTGGTGGTGGTGCTTTGCTCAAAGGCATAGATACCCTGATTAGCCATGAAACAGGGATTGTGACTCACATTGCCGCCGATCCTTTAAGCTGTGTTGTGCTGGGAACAGGTCGTGTGCTAGAAAACTTTAAGCAGATGGAGCGAGTTTTCAGCGCTCGCTCTCGCAATATGTAGCGAAAAAATATCAGACTTGAGTTCTATTTGAGTTCTATTTGGGTTTTATATAAATAGAATCCAGGTAGAACTTAATTTATTAAGTATTGAAAGGTATATATGGTTACAGTGCGGCGTTGGTGGGATCGTAAAGGGTTACAAATCGGGCTGTTAGCTCTAGTAGGTGGTAGTGCTTGGATAGTGCGACAGACTCAAGGTGAATTGGTGCTTGAGACATACTATGCAATTACCCGTCCGTTGCAGATGTTACAGTCAGGGCCAACTCCAGAAGAACGTCTTAGAGATGCCCGGACATTAGAATTGCAAACTCGGATAGTAGATTTGGAAAGTGAGAATAAAAAGTTACAAAATTTATTGGGTTATGTGGAAAAAGAGCCACTAGCATCAAGACCTATTCCAGCACGGGTGGTAGGACGTAGTGCTGACCAGTGGTGGCAACAAGTTACCCTGAATCGAGGTGCGAATTCTGGAATTCAGCAAGGCTATATAGTCAAAGCAGATGGCGGATTGGTGGGTCTAGTAGAAAGTGTAACTCCCAATACTAGCCGCGTCTTGTTAATCAGCGACCTTAAAAGTCAAGTAGGTGTAACAATTAGCCGCACCGCTGCTAAAGGTGTTTTGCGAGGAGATTCTTCTGCGGAAGCTGTACTGGAGTTTTATGAAAAAGTCCCAAATGTGAAAGTAGGAGATTTAGTTTCCACATCTACTTATAGTCAGAAATTTCCATCAGGCTTAGCAGTAGGACGAATCAAATCACTGAATTTAAAGAAACTTCCAGCTTCAGTGGCGAAAGTTGAGCTTTTTCCGCCAATACGCTTTCTAGATTGGGTAGCAGTCTATCCAAAGCTAGAAAACCCAGATTTGGAAAGCCAAAAAACGACAGATCAAAAGTCTAAGTAAATTCTTCCTTGAAAATCCACAGAAAAATGAAGATTCCTGCATTTGTTGGCAGCAGACAGAAAAAGCCAAAATCGCCAAACCGAAAATCCAAAATCCAAATCCCACCTCTTTCTCGCTGGCATCCTGCTGTACGTCAGTTGACAGCTTGGATAGTAACAGTTGGATCTGTGCTGTTATGTTTACTGTTATTGCCAACCCGCCTCCCAGGTATGGAATTATTGGGAATTGGGCCAAATTGGCTGTTAATTTGGGTGGTAGCTTGGAGTGTGAAGCGCACAATGTTTACCGGAGCATTGGCAGGTATAGTTTTGGGGCTACTTCAAGATGGAATGACATCACCTCATCCTACTCATGCCCTGAGTTTAGGTATAGTAGGAATTTTGACAGGTTTACTTCAGAAACAGCGGTTCATGGAAGAAGATTTTATTTCTATTGCTGTAATTGTCTTTGGTATGGCAATTTTAGGAGAAACTATCTTTGGATTACAATTAACTTTTATGGGTGATGCCTATCGTGGGCAGAGTCAACGTCTTGCAGATATTTGGACATATTACCAACGTGTCGCTCTTGCTTCTGCAATTCTTAGTAGTCTCTGGGCACCTGTGGTCTATTATCCCTTGAATCTTTGGTGGCAACGGATGAAATTATTGGAGCAATAGTCAGTTAAAGGGATGAGGGGAAGCAGATTTGTAGATTTGTCGCAACTGTTTTAAAAGTTAAAATGCACAGAGATTAATGCTGTATTGCGCTACGCTACAACGCACCTGAAAAAGTTAATATTTACTTTATAAATGGTTTCTCAACCAGAGTTAGAGGCAAAAGAACAAAGGAGACAAGAATAATAACTCCAAACTTTTAACTTTTAACCTCCTCACGTTCCTGGCAAATTTCGCAAACGCTCATTCAGATGAGTACGGTCTGCCAAAGCTTTCAACAACGGGCCATGTGAGGTAAACTCTACAATACTTATCGACCCCACAGGACATCCCAAACGAAACCGAAAGCGTCCGACATCAATTCCTAATACATTACATAAAATAATTCTGATAGTTGCTTTGTGAGAAACTACTAAAATATTTCCACTACTGTAATTTTGCTTGATTTCTTCAATTACTTGCATAGCGCGAGAAGCAATTGTAACTGCCATTTCTCCACCATTTGGCGCATTCCAAGCCGGATCTGCTGACCAGCGAATATAATCATCGTGATATTCACGGCTGATTACTTCTGGGGTTTTTTCTTCCCACTTCCCATAATTAATTTCCTTCAAACCATCCCTAAGTTGTGGTTCCATCGCTATGGTTTGATATAAAGGTTTTGCGGTCTCCACAGTTCGCCGCATTGGACTACAATAGATTGCTGTCCAATGTGTAGAACTGTATGCAGCGGCAAAAGCTTTTGCCATTTCTAAGCCTTCTGGGGTAAGTTCTGAGTCTATAGAACCACAAAAAGAATTATTCCGACTACATTCTGTCTGTCCGTGACGGAGAAAATAAAGAGTTAGGCTCATACTATAATAATCCGCTTTTATTTTTGAACTTATAGCAGAATTGGTAAATTCAAAAGTTAGAATTCAGAATAAAAATAGGCTCTCTACCTGGCTATCTAATTTAAATGGTGTACTTCACGCTTTTTGAAATCTGCCGTATTTGCGTGTTGCGCCTCGCACAATCCAAGCCCGATAAGCAGGGAATGGGTAGTAGGGAATCAGCCTATTCTAGGTGTAGGTCATTTATTCAAAAATCAATAGCATTTCTATATATTTTCATCAATTATCGATTTAAGAGCGCTGACAATGACATAATATATCAAACAGAGCGATCGCTATGGAGTTAAAATTCGTAACTCCACAGTTAATACACTTTTTTGATTTCAACGCAACTACATATCTTTTTTATATCTAATTTTTGCTGGCAATGGGTAAAAAAAGGCGGGCTATGCCCACCATACTTTGTTACACAACACAACTAATTACAGCAGAATTCAGAATTAAAATAGGCTCTGGACTTAGTCACCAAACCTAAATGGTTTACTTCACACTTATTGAAATCTGCTGTAATAACTGAAAATTTATTTGCGACTATCTAACTACTTAGCAAGTGCAATTCTAATAATAATAGATACAGCTACAGGTTTACTGAAAAACTTAATAATAAGTCGTTGAGCCGTTAATATTTCACGTAAAGATATTTATATAATTATGTTAACTAAAGACGCTAATTCGTTAACATTATCAGTGCTACTATTTAAACCTAAGTCACCAATATTTTGTAAACATGCTGAGCTACAATCATTTTTTCATTCATAACCTTAAATTAACCAATTAAATAGCTGGTAATTTCAGCTTATTGAATTTATTAGATTTATTAGGTTTGAATTTGTTACAGATAAATCCTTGACATTAGAAAATAGTGGATTATATGAATTGTAGAGACGTAATTAATTACATCTCTACATTAGTTTTTTCAGTCAAGCTAATATCTTTTTTACCTTTGCTCAGGAAGTGAAAAAGGATTTAAGCTTGAGTATTTGACATCTCATATTACTTTTGCAAGATAGGATGCACCGCAGTTATATTTCCTAGACTTTTTGCAAAAAATATGAACCTTAGTCAACCTTTTTCTTAATATTGTCTTTTACGTCTTCAATGCCATGACGCACTTCACTTTCAGCTTGCTTAGCTTTCCCTTCAGCTTGATCCTCTGGATCTCCTGTGACCTTTCCTGCTACTTCTTGAGCTTTGCCTTCTATATTTTTAGCAGTAGCTTTAGCGCGATCTTCTAAGCTCATTTGATACTCCTGTTTGTTTAATAAAAGTTTATTTCAAAGCTATAAACTAACTTTGAAGCCTTTTGTTATTACTCTTACACCCTAACTTAAAGTTTTTACTAAAGCCTTCCACCACAAGACATATTAAAAAAAATAGATGTGGTTAATTTATAATTCAAAATCCAGAAAACTAATTATAGTAAGCATTCTGGCTATTAAGTAGCTTAAAATTTAAATATAATAAGCTTAGTTACCTATGCTAAAAGACATAGGACAAAAACAAATATCTTTGGATTCTTGAAACTAAAAAAACCAGTTTCATAGAGAAACTGGGTTAATAAAGTTATAAAGATATTTTTTTAGTTTAATCTAGAAAACCCATGAGGTTTGTAGAATCATCAATATCGTTTGATGCTACTGGACGGTTACCGAATACTGAATAGCTTTGAGCTACTACTAGTGAACTTGAGCTAACTGGACGAATACCAGAGAGGTTAATACTTTCAACGACTTGAATGTGATTTGCACCAATTGGACGAATACCCATTGCATTATAAGTTTCAACAACTTCTAACTTACTGGTGCTAACGGGACGTACCCCAGCAATTGAAAGTTTTTCAGCAACTTCTAAGTCGCTACTACCTATGGGACGAGCTCCGGCAATGGCCAATGTTCCAGGAGTTTCCGGCGCTAAGGCTTCACTAACCAGATCAACTCGATCTCCATTCAAGCTTTGTCCTTGGTGATTTTCAACTTCCACTCTAGTTTCCCCTTTAAGCTTTGCATAGTTTTGCCGAGAACCGGTTGTTTTGGCAGTGCCGCTAATAGTCATAACCGAATACCTCTTGTTTGTTAATTGAATTTTACAATACTTAAGGAAAGATAAATTTTTTCCTATATATGTAGAGTTTAACCTTAAAAAACCTCATATAGATATAAATATCTTTAAAACTGATACATAAGTAAATTAAAATGGTAAACCTTTGTAAAGTAATATTGCTATTTAATGGCTTGATTACCCAGCTACAATAGATATAGGGTGAAATCGTTACCATCAGACAGGGTATTTCCAGCAAAACTGTATGACAGAATTTTGTCTTCAAGCTCCCTTTAGTCCGACAGGCGATCAACCGCAAGCGATCGCCCAACTCAGTGCTAGTATCCAAGCTGGCAATCGTTACCAAACTTTACTAGGTGCTACAGGAACAGGTAAGACATTTTCAGTAGCAGCAGTGATTGAGAAAATTGGCAAGCCTACTTTAGTCCTGGCGCACAACAAAACCCTAGCTGCACAACTTTGTAACGAACTGCGAGAGTTTTTTCCTAACAATGCAGTAGAGTATTTCGTCAGCTACTACGATTACTATCAACCAGAAGCATATATTCCAGTCACCGATACTTACATTGAAAAAACGGCGGCAATTAATGATGAAATAGATATGTTGCGGCATTCAGCGACGCGATCGCTTTTTGAACGTCGTGATGTGATTGTTGTTGCTTCCATTAGTTGTATCTACGGTTTAGGAATGCCGACAGAATATCTAAAAGCTGCCATCCCTCTCCAGATAGGTATGGAAGTAAATCAACGTCAAATTTTACGGGATTTGACAAATGTGCAATATAGCCGCAACGATGTAGAAATGGGTCGGGGAAAATTTCGTGTCCGGGGTGATGTTTTAGAAATTGGGCCAGCATACGAAGACCGAATTATTCGCGTCGAATTTTTTGGTGATGAAATAGATGCGATTCGTTATATTGACCCAGTAACAGGTGAAATTCTCAAAAGTTTAGAAGCTGTAAATGTTTATCCTGCACGTCACTTTGTCACCCCAGAAGAACGGCTAGAAATAGCTTGTCAAGACATCGCTGACGAATTAAAACAGCAAAAAGCCGACTTAGAACAAGCCGGGAAATTATTAGAAGCGCAACGCATAGATCAGCGGACACGTTACGATTTAGAAATGCTGCGCGAAGTTGGTTACTGTAATGGCGTCGAGAACTATTCCCGCCATTTAGCAGGAAGACAAGCTGGAGAACCACCAGAATGTTTAATTGATTATTTTCCTAAAGATTGGTTGTTAGTTATCGATGAATCTCACGTGACCGTGCCTCAAATTCGAGGTATGTATAACGGCGATCAAGCCAGAAAAAAAGTTTTAATCGATCATGGATTTCGGCTTCCTAGTGCTGCTGATAATCGTCCTTTGAAAGCAGAAGAATTCTGGCAAAAAGTAAGCCAGTGTATTTTTGTTTCTGCAACTCCAGGAAATTGGGAATTAGAAGTTTCAGAAGGTCAGATAGTAGAACAAGTAATTCGACCAACTGGAGTGATTGACCCAGAAATTTCTGTACGTCCAACAGAAGGACAAATTGATGATTTACTAGGAGAAATTAAAGATAGAATTGACCGCCACGAACGAGTACTGATTACTACATTAACTAAGCGAATGGCGGAAGATTTAACAGAATACCTGGAAGACCACAGTATTCGAGTGCGGTATTTACATTCTGAAATTAATTCAATTGAGCGAATAGAGATTTTGCAGAACTTACGCGAAGGTAACTTTGATGTCTTGGTGGGAGTAAACTTGCTGCGGGAAGGTTTGGATTTACCCGAAGTTTCCTTAGTAGTAATTATGGACGCAGATAAAGAAGGTTTCTTGCGAGCTGAACGTTCTCTAATTCAAACTATTGGTAGAGCTGCGCGTCACGTCCAGGGACAAGCAATTTTGTATGCTGATAATCTCACCGATAGCATGATTAAAGCTATCGATGAAACAGACAGACGGCGCGGGATTCAAATGGCATACAATCGAACGCATGGAATTACACCGCAACCAATTGTCAAAAAATCGAGTAATGCAATTTTGTCATTTTTAGATGTATCTCGGCGGTTGAATGCAACTGACTTAAAAGTTGTAGATGAACATCTAGATGAACTACCTTTAGAACAAATTCCAGAATTGATTACGTTGTTAGAAACACAGATGAAAGAAGCGGCGAAAAAATTGGAATTTGAAGAAGCTGCAAAATTGCGCGATCACATTAAACATCTGCGGGATAAAATGCTAGGACGCTAACCTGAATCTTATGCTGACCAATATTCGCCTAATTAATGTCGAAGAATATCACAAAATGGCGGAAATGGGAATTTTTCACCCTGAGGAACGCTTAGAATTAATAGCGGGACAAATTATTAAAATGTCAGCAAAAGGAACTGCTCAGGAATCAGCAATTACCCGCACAGAAAGGTTATTACGTCAACGCTTGGCAGACAAAGTTTTATTAAGAATCCAGTCACCAGTGCAACTTGATGATTACTCGGAACCAGAACCAGATATTTCAGTGGTGAAGCCCAATCCATTAGATTATGAGGATCATCATCCCAATGCTTCGGAAGTATTTTTAGTGATTGAAATAGCTGATTCCAGTCTCAAATACGATCGCGAAGTGAAAGCGATCGCCTATGCTAAATCAGGTATTATTGAGTACTGGATTTTAGATGTCAATGGACGCAAGTTGTATATGTATCGTCTTCCTAGTCCAGACGGCTATCACAGTGAGAGTATACTTGCAGAGGATGTAACAATTTCGCCTTTAGCTTTTGGTGATTGTGCAATCAGAGTTCGGGAATTATTGGGAAAAATTTAAGAGGCGATCGCATTAAACATCTGCCAGATAAAATGCTGGGACGTTAGTGCTAAGTTAGTTTCCAGTTATTACCCCACACAGAAATCAGGAACTTGCAATAGGCATATTTGTTAGACTATGAGCAACATTCAGCAGTTGGAGAAAAGCTATGCTGTCAATTGAACAACTGACACAAGAGCTTTTATCTTACAATTAGCAAAAATGAAAAAGTAACATCCAATAACTAGGACTTGAGGGGTAAGAAAGAGGAGAACACCTCGTTTTCGGTATCCTAGAAAAGTAAATAATTCCTGATCGCACCGATGGTTGCTTTATCTGATCGCATTTTGATGAGTGCAGAAGAATATCTAGTTTGGGAACCCATCCAAGAGCAACGTTACGAATATTGGGATGGCGAAGTTGTAGCGATGAGTGGTGGTACGCGCAACCATAATCGGGTTTGTGCTAATTTCTTTAAGCTTCTAGATGATGCCTTAGTTGACCGCTCCTGTGAAGTATACATTGTAGATGTGAAAGTGCAGGTAGAACCGGAGCAAAAGTATTTTTATCCTGATGTGGTGGTAACTTGCGATAAGCGCGATATCAATCCACAATTAATACAATTTCCCTGTTTAATTATCGAAGTGCTATCACCTTCAACAGAAGCAGCCGA
The DNA here is from genome assembly GCA_029379225.1 of Nostoc sp. S4. GTDB lineage: Bacteria > Cyanobacteriota > Cyanobacteriia > Cyanobacteriales > Nostocaceae > Nostoc. Next base: position 50,949 of record JAQYWR010000034.1, read on the forward strand.
TAGAGGGAAAAAGTTTGCCAAATATCGCCAATCTCCAACCTTGCAAGAATATGTCTTAGTACAAGTAGAGCAACCCGGTGTGGAAGTGTTTCGGCGCAGCGAACAGGGAAAATGGGTGTTGTCGGAGTATAATTTCGATAAAATATTGCTACTGGAATCGGTGGATGTGGAAATAGTGGTTGGCAATTTGTATAAACAAGTGCAGTTTGAAACTGAAGCAACCGAAAATTGAATAGATAATCGATGAGGATGTTCCGGGCCGCAGTCGCTTGCCCTTAGGCATAGCCTAGTTTTAGTTTAAATGTTCAAGGTTTTCAAGTGGGGACTTTATATGACTCAAGTAAGATTAGAAATTTCTTATGAGCAAACAAGGTCGTTGATGATTGAGACCTTAGGATCTTCTGGTAAAGGGCAAATAGCCAGTCTCCACGCCAATATTGCAAGACTTGCTGTTGACAAAGGAATTGCACCAAACCCTTATGCCAATTCTGAAACTACTTATATAAATCTATCACCTGAACTTCCTCGTAAGTATAAGAGTTGGATTGAGGATATTATCTGGGATTTAATTACGGAGGGTATTGTCCGTCCTGGATTAGGGGATGGGCTTAACAACGGGTTGCCTTGGTATCACGTTTCAGAGTACGGAAAAAGCGTTCTTGGAACTCAACCACCACAACCTTATGATCCAGATGGTTACTTAGCCAGAGTACAAGCAATACCTAATATAGATGGTGTAATACTTGCATATTTAGAGGAGAGCCTAAAAGCCTTCCGAATTCATTGTCTTCTATCTTCAGTAATTACATTAGGATGTGCTTCCGAGAAAGCTATTCTACTATTGATTGATGCTTGTCTGAATGCACTATCGAATCCAACAGATAAAGCTGATTTTATAAAAAAAACAGATACTATTTTAATAAAAAGAAAGCATGATGAGTTCCAGAATATTTTAAAAACTAAAATTATTTCAGCTTTGCCATATGATATAAAAGAAAATCTAGATAATTATCTCACTGGTGTTTTCTCCATTATTAGAACTCACAGAAATGATGCAGGACATCCATCAGGAAAAACTATACAAAGAGAGCTTCTTTACTCGTACTTGGTTATATTCCCTGCATATTTAGAAAAAGTCTATACTCTCATAAACTGGTTAAGTAAAAATACTATCTAACTCAAGTTACAAACCCCAACAGTTTAACAATTCACAGTAGCGGATGGACGCAAGTGGCTGGTGGGATTCCTAAAGTGTCTCCCACCGCTAGGTTTGACTGTTAGCTGCTTTAGGTTACTGTTGAGGCAAGATCGGAAAATTTTTTTTGAGGCGATTACCCAATCTATAAGCCGAATAGACCGAGACATCACTTGTAACTTGACTCATCAAGACCATCCTCGCAGCTTTTTATGTACCTGCGCTAAATACCACATGTAATCATCAATTTTGTAATTATCAGCAGCTTTAACTATATACTCCTGAGCTAAATCGAGATTATTTTCAGCTTCGTAATATAATCCTAAATAAAGATGACTGTAAAAATTGCCATTTATCCCTTGCGATCGCCCAACATTTAAAACATCATCTGGCGTACAATCTCCTGCATACAAATCATATACACACTGCATCACCCGTCGAGGGTCATTTTTCACAGTTAGTAAGGAATTACGTGCCTCTTCAACACCTGACAAACGAGCTATGCAGAGATAGCGCCATACTGTCTCTTCTACATCTTGAGCATTCACCGTCAAATCTATTTCAAACTGTTGAGCGCCCTCAGCAAATCTTTCTGCATAATAGTACGATAAACCACGTTGCCAGAGGTAAGGTTTAATACGCTCATCCAATTGTTCTGCTATATCAAAATCTTGAATAGATTCATTAATTTTGACTAGTTGAAAGTTAATCATCCCTCGGCGAATGTAAGCATTGGGATTTTGGGGTTGATTGCGAATGGTTTCGTTCCAGCGCTGGAGTTGATTTTCTAGAGAATTTGAAAAAAACATGAGTTAATAAGTGGGTTTAGTCAGCTGTTGAATTAGAAACAAGATGCAGAGAATGGTTTATGGGGTTGTGATTACCTAGATTACGAGAAAAGGCGATCGCATTGCACACCTGCAAGATAAACTCGAATGGTTATTGATAGCTTGAAAAGAAAAAATCAGTATAATTCAAATGAGTCGCTGGACACTGACAGGAAAGAAAGCACTGATTACAGGTGCCACCAAAGGCATTGGAGTAGCTGTTGCCAATGAGTTTTTATCTCTGGGTGCAGAAGTCATAATTGTGGCACGAAATTCTCAAGATGTGGAGCGACAAGTGAGTATCTGGCAACAGACTGGATTACCTGCATCTGGGATAACGGCGGATGTTGCAACCTTTGATGGTCGTCAACTAATCCTTGAGCAGGTTAGCAAAATCTGGGATGAATTAGACATTCTGGTCAATAATGTTGGAACTAATATTAGTAAAAAACTCACACAATATACGCTAACTGAGTATCAATTCATCATCGAGACAAACCAGACATCAATTTTTGAAATGTGCCGTCTGTTTTACCCTCTGCTGCAAAAAGGCGAAAACAGTAGCATTGTTAATATCAGTTCTGTGGCAGGTTTAGTCTCGAATCGTACAGGCGCTCCCTATGGTATGACTAAAGCGGCTATCAATCAACTGACGCGATCGCTATCAGTTGAATGGGCTTCAGATCGTATTAGAGTAAATACTGTAGCACCTTGGGCTATTCGCACGCCTCTAACCGAGTCTGTACTCGATAACCAAGATTTTCTTAAATTAGTTCTGTCCCAAACACCTATGGGAAGGGTTGGTCAACCGGAAGAAGTAGCGGGTTTAGTCGCATTTCTTTGTATGTCTGGGGCATCTTTTATTACTGGACAATGTATCACTGTCGATGGTGGATTTTTGGCTTTCGGTTTTTAAGTCTTAAAGTCAAATCTATCCAGGAGGTAGAAGAAACTACTTGTACAATTCAGTAATGTAAAGTTTGTGTCTTAAAACAGGAAAAACGCTCGTGGTTCCCATTAGAGATAATAATCCGACAAAAATCACCCCTTATGTGACTTATGGACTGATTGCTGTCAATGTATTCGCATTTCTTTATGAAGCAAGTCTTCCGCCACGAGCATTAAATGGGTTCTTACACCTTGCGGCTGTAGTCCCACGAGAACTTACCTTAAGCTTTACTGGTACATCTCTACATCAACCAGTACCAGAGTGGGCAACTTTGATTACCTCACAATTTTTACACGGCGGTTTCTTGCACTTAGCTGGCAATATGTTGTTTCTCTGGATTTTTGGTAATAACGTTGAAGATAAATTAGGTCATGCTAAATATTTGGTGTTTTATCTAGCTTGCGGTATTTTGGCATCATTGACCCAGTGGTATTTCGCTCAAGATTCTAGCATTCCTTCTTTGGGTGCGAGTGGTGCGATCGCAGGTGTGATGGGAGCGTATATTCTTCGCTTTCCCAAAGCTGAAGTTCTCGGTATAGTGCCTTTAGGGTTTTTCTTCCCGACTTTCCGTGTCCCAGCATATTTCTTTTTGGGATTCTGGTTTCTCCAACAAGCATTCTACGGACTTGCTAGTCTAGAAGCACCCACAAACATCGGTATGGAAAGCGGCGGTATTGCCTACTGGGCGCATTCAGGCGGATTTATCTTTGGGGCAATTCTCGGCCCATTATTAGGTTTATTTAGTGATAAATCTGAAGAAGAATCTTGGTCATAGTAGTTCTCAGTAGTTTTCTATTGTTAAGCTCATCTCACTCCTACAAAGGGTGAGATTTTGTATTATTTATCCTTTGGAATAATTGTTGAGATATTTTTGCCAAACTATTCTGAGTTAAAATAATTAAACTCAACAACTGCTAGTAATACAAGTTATATTACATTTAGTCAATAATTTAGGAAAAACATCTGTGTTTCCTCTTTACGATGAAAATCCTACGCGAATCACCCCGTATTTCACCTACGGGTTAATTGGCATGAATATTTTAGTTTTTATTCATGAGGTAAGTCTGTCAAATGCCCAATTAAATCAGTTTTTAAGTCAGTATGCGGTAATTCCTCAAGAGTTAACCACCAATTTATCTGGGGAATGGATAACACTAATTACGTCGCAATTCTTACACGGTGGATGGTGGCACTTAATTTCAAATATGGTGTTTCTCTGGGTTTTTGGCAACAATATTGAAGATCGTTTAGGTCATTTTAAATATTTAATTTTTTATTTGACATGTGGTGCCTTAGCTGCATTGTGCCAATGGTTTATCGGCGTCAATTCTGAGATTCCTTCCTTGGGAGCAAGTGGGGCAATTTCTGGAGTTTTGGGTGCATACATTATTCGCTTTCCCCACGCGAGAGTGATGACTTTAGTATTTTTGGGGATTTTCATCACCACCATTAGAATTCCAGCATTAGTAATAATAGGACTTTTCTTTGTACAAAATGTGATATCCGGACTTGCAAGTCTGCAAGCAGCCGCGCACATGAGTGTGGAAACTGGTGGAGTTGCCTACTGGGCACACATCGGTGGTTTTGTTTTTGGAATAATTCTTGCTCCCATATTTGGATTGTTTAGACGTGACTAATGGTCATTTGTCATTTGTAAGTGGGGACAGAGCATTGGACATTGATTATTCTTCCCATTCCCCCCACTCCCGATTTTTTCTATATTTTCCTCGCACCTGCTGAAACTTCTTCTGATTCTTCAACATTTTCTGCTTCTACTTCCGATGAAAAGGTAGGTGCAGGTAGAGAAACGATGATATCAGCCCCATTAATAATCGCTCCTAGTAACCCTAGTTCCGATTCAACCAATTGGTCGATCGCTTCGCCTAGCATATTCTCTTCTGTATAATGTGGTCGCGCCACTAGTACCATGCCATCGCTATAGGGTTGGATTAACAATGGGTCATTAGATAAACTCAACGGACTAGTATCTAATATCACTAAATCAAAACGCTCGCGGACATCATCCATCAACCGCCGGATTTCGCTTGATTCGAGAATAGCAGCGGATTGCCGCACAGGACCGGGGCTGGGAAGAATGTATAAATTTTCTACATCAGGAACTAAACGAATACATTCACTCAAGTCAGCGTAATAACGCAGGGGTTCAATGGTGGCCTCAGGATCGGGAATTACTTTCAAGGACGTACAACGAGAAGGCGATCGCAAATCTGTTTCAATAATTAAAGTTCTTTTCCCAGCACGAGCAGAAGCAATACCCAAGTTATAAGCACTAGCCGTTTTACCCTCTAGGCTACTGGTACTAGTAATTAATACTACCTTTAAGGTCTTACCACCAATCCGCCGCAGATTACTACGGAACTTTTCATAAAACTCCAAATAGGGAGAATCTGGGGAAAGTACCACTGGTACTGCTTCTTTATCGAGATCGTCAACTAGCATTAAAGGCAACTCTCCCAATAGTGGCACTTCCCGTTGTTTGAGGCTCTCGCGGATATCTTCTCTGGTTTTGAAAGTCCCTTCCAACGATCCCAATAAAAATATCACCCCGCCACCAACCAACACACCCAAGAAAGCACCTACAGCTAGGGTAATAGGTACACTCTTAGGCGGTTTGATGTCGGGAATAACTGTCGGCCGTCTGGCAACGCTGAGACTGCTGGTAGTTTCTGCCTCTGCGGTTTTCGCATCAGTTAGCTTCGCCTGCATTTGGTCATAGATGGCTTTTTTAAGTCCAACCTCCTGTTCCAAACGTCCTCGCTCTAATTGCTTATTGGGTATCAAGGAATACTCTTGTCTCAGTCGCGCTTCTTGTTGAATTTCTTGAGCTAGTTGTTGTTGGAGTGTCTCCCGTTGAGTTTGCAAAGCCACCATTTGGTTTGCCAACTGTTGGCGGGCTGGATCTAAACTCGATGAAGTGCGAATACCAGCAATATTACCCCGAAGTGGAGCCGCCATCCCATTACCACCTAACACTTCAGCAGCACGTTGTTGCAGTAATTCTTCAGCAGCTTGTTTTTGACGCTGCAACTGAATCATGGTTGGGTGTTCGGGTCGTAAATCTTTCTTGAGCAAAGCCATTTGCGACTCTGCTTGATAAATTTGCGATCGCAAGTTGGCAATAATCGGATCGGCACTCAAAGCCGAAGAAATATAAGCTTGTCCGACTGTTAAACCTAACTTATTTTGTAAACTGCGAATTTGTCCATCAACCCCAGATATGGTTAATTGAATTTGCCGTTGGAGATTTTGACTAGCAGTAACGGCGCTGAGCAAACTGCCATTTTCAGCTGCTAATATTGCCGTGCGCTCAATGCGATCGTACTGTTCCAACTTCTTTTCAGCAATTTGCAATTCCCGTTTAGCTTGTGGTAAGCGATCGTTAATTTTTTCAATAATTGCTTGTAATCGCCCAGTATTGATGTCATTACTCAACTTGATCATTGATTGCATCAACTGCGCCAACACCTCTATAGCTCTTTTGGGGTCAGTATCTACATATTTCAGTTCAAAGGTAGTAGATTCTAATTCTCCTGTCCTAACGTTTTTTTTAGGTAGAGAAAGGACAACACTTGCACCAAGTTGTTTCGGTTTAATATTTACTCTCTCTGCTACTGCTGCAATTATCTGGTTTGATAATAAAACTTCCTCATTGAGTTCCTTACCTTGCTGTTGGATTTCACTACCAGTTGCAGAGAAAGAAACTGGTGGCCCAGCATAACTAAGGGCAGCAGATGCTATGTAACTAGGAGCTGGTTCTGGTTGCATAGCCACCACCGTTGACCCCGCTACAATTAAACCAAAACTAGCTAGTCCAATCCACTTGTATTTTTCAAAAGCAATAAGATAGCGTTTAACAATTGGTGGGGTCATGGCAGAGGCGTATAGTTAGTCATTTATCATTAGTCATTAGTCATTAGGTATTGGTTATTCCCATCTCCCTAATCTCTTCACTCCCTAGTTACTAATTTTAACGACCGCCGAAGTCATCAAAAAATCGGAGAAAGGATTGGACATTAAAAAAGGGTTGAGTAATGGTACTCAAGAAATTAGTAATTCTACCGATCAGGTTCCGACCAACAACAATAACATCATTATCTTGAAGTGGCACGTTTTGAGATGCATCGCCTCCCAGAGCTTTTTTAGCATCAAGTTTTTGAGTAACAGCTTTGCCTCGTTCCGGATCGAAGCGAACCAAGGCGATATCGCGGAGGTTGGCTGTGTCAAGATTTACTCCTCCCAAAGCATCTACAAATGTACTGCCATTGGGCAGGGCTTGAGTAGAAAGACCTCCCGCCGCGTAGTTTAAAACTCGGACTCTAATCTGTGGTGTGGCTAAGGACGAACGTGCTACCAAATTGCGGTCATAACCGTCATCATTGCCGACTTCACGACGAGGTACAACGATCGCATCTCCGTCTTGTAAGCGTAAATTAGGGATTGAACCACCATTTTGCAGTGTTGCATACAAGTCAATAGTTTGCGAAACCACTGACCCATCAATTAACTTGCGACGTATTTGCACTTGTCGGAGGTCTGCATTCACCGTTGAACCACCAGATATTAACAAAGCATCAGCAATGCGGGGTGTTGGTGAATTGATTGGATAAATTCCTGGTCGAAATATTTCCCCGCTAATCGTAACTTGGACTGGTCGCGCTCCTAGCAAGGATACTACCACGATCGGTTCTACAAAAATTCGACTTAAAGCCAAGCGAATTTTTTCTTGAGCTTCTTCTAGAGTTAAACCTTGTAATGATACCGTTCCTACTTGCGGCACTACAACGTTGCCTTCTGGACTGATTACAGCTTGAAAAGCAAAATCTTGACGCTGGCTTGCTAGCGCTAAAACTATTACCGGATCTACAACATAACGATTTAAACCCGAGCGAATTTTTTCTTGAGCTTCTTCCAGAGTTAAACCTTGCAAGGAAACTGTTCCCAGTAACGGTACGACAATGTTACCTTCTGGATTAATTACAGCTTGAAAGCTTAACTCTGGAAAGCGCTGAACCGAAACGCTAATTCCATCTCCAATTCCTAAGCGATAGGGACCAGGAGGGCGCTGAAGCACAACACCAATTGTATCTCCTGGTCCTAAAAAGTAGCGGCTCAGTTGAGGCGAAGTTTCATTATTTGCACTTGGAGGTACAACGTCCTCAGTACCCGGCACAGGGAAAGGGGGTTGCCCTTGAGATGGGAAAGGCTGAGCAACAACAATTTGGGTAGGTGTTGTTAACAAAACCCCTACTTGAAGACTAACAAAACACAGGGCGCTGAATGCACGCGTATAAGAGTTAGCAGTTATCAACATCGGTGCAGGAAAACTCATGTAAGAATATAGTCGCGCCCATTCGTTATTCTACCTAAAAATGTCATCAATGTCTCTTTTGTCTGCAAGTATTTACCAAGAAAAAGCTGAAAAATTGTGTCAATTTTAATTTCTAACTTCATATTTTAAACATCTTTTAACTCAGTTTCAGCTATAGAGCGATCGCACAAATACTTCTTTAAGTTTCTGCACAAATGTAACTGTGACATAATCTACATAAAAGCCATTAATGCAGCTTGCACCGTTTCACCTATAGACTCGGCTAGAGGCCAAGATGTTTCTACTTGTCCCAAAGGTTCCATTGGAATTAAAATACTCACGCTTACCCAAGGAGTGCGCTGCTTACGCCATTGTGCTAATTGGTCTGCCACAAACCAGTTTAAAGGTGATGGATTTCCACTGTTTGGCATAGCGTACCATTGTAAGACAGCAAAGGTTTGCTGTTGTGTGGAGGCGCGAAAAAACCTAGCTTCTACTTTTGTTTCAACATTAGAAGCCAACTTCAGAGACGGTTTGACACTAAATTCAGCACCACGATATTGAGCTACGTCCCATTGTCCCCAACGTGACCTTCCCCAGCCGTTAACCTCTGTCCACTCTACCTCTGGTTGATCCATAGGGCCGTTTTGCGGCAACAAAAGTAGAATTGCCTGAGTTTCGGAGCCTACTTTTTTAATTACCTGCAAAGACCATTTATGTTCGCCAATTTGCTGTTCTGTTTGTTCAACAGTTTGCCAACCGGGAATAGTTAACCCAGTCTTGCGGATTTGCCTTAATTCCTTAAGATTAGCCACAGGTGGCGGCTGTTTCCATTGCCAGTGTCCTGTTAGGTATCCGGGAACCCCTCCCATCACCAAAAGTACTAGCAATAACAAAAGTGCTGCTACCTGACTCAATTGGTTTTGTTTAAAAAATTTAGAGAAGGAAATCATCAGTAAAATTTGCAATACTTAGGCAAAATTTTACTTTAAAAAATCACACTATGAGTTCGGTGATATTTAGGACTTATCTGGGAAATGGGGAGATGAGGCAGATGGGGAAGAGGAAGTCAAAAGGCAATATGCTTGGGTTAAGCCTAAAAAATAAATTGCATAGGTTGGGTTGAGGAATGAAACCCAACATTTTCGAGCATTTGTTGGGTTTGGTTTTGTTCAATCCAATCAACAATTATCCTTAACCCAAGCGTATTAAGTCAAAAAGTAAAAGGCAAAAGTAAAAACAAAAGAATACAAGTGCGTTTTTACTTTTTAATGCCCTATACCCCATCCTCAATTTCTTCAGATACAGAGAAATAGTTATTAATCCAATTAAGTAAAGGCACTAATGACACCAGCATACAAGCAGAGTATAGATCGCCGCCCCAACCCTCATGAAGCCATTTAAAAGCCGCTTCTTGACCTGTACCATGAAAGAAAGTCAGTAAGGTATTACGAATAATGTTGGCAGTAATACTAACGACTACACCAATAGATAAAAACGAGATAGTTGTGCGGCGTGAAGATAACGCTCCTGTCCAATAAAGCAACATCAAGCCAACATAGAGAGTAGTAAATAACATTTTCAATCCCGCACAATAGGGGGCGACTTCCACAATTCGTCCTCCTACGTAGAGATTTATCTCATCTACAGTTACTTCCATACCAAACTGATTGAGTATGAAGCCTGCGGTACCAGCAATGAAGCTTTGAAGAGGCAAGGTATAGGGAGCAATCAGGTAGGGTACTGCTGTCGGGGTTGCCAGAAATACCAGTAGCAACGGAAATGCTTGTAATCGCAAACCTGATATTCCTTTAAACCACAAGCATAATCCTGCTAGGATAACGGGCAGCGAAAGGTTAACCCACTCTCTAACACCGCTCAGATAAAATACTCCTCCTAATAACAGCAAAACACCGCCCAAAGGATGGATAGTATCTGGTAAATGTGCCCACTGTTTTCGCTTCAACCAGCCCAAATAAGCGGCAAATGGTAGACCAATAATCCCATGACTGAAATATTCATGTTCTGTACTAATATTCTTGTGTAGCCAACCATCGAGCCAATGTAGCAATATAGGAGCATAAAGCAGCAGCAAAACGCCTAAAATGGCTAAATTTAACAAGCCTGACACGTTTCTATTTTTAATTTGTTGCTGGAGTGCCATGATTTTAATTAATTATTGGTCATTAGTCTTCTGTTACAAAGTTACGAGCAAAGGAAACCCCCGCTCAACGCCACTTGCTTTCCGACGCAGGGCGCTGAGGTAGCAGTGGCTCGATGCGCTTTGTCGTTAGTCATTTGTCATTTATTTAAAACTAATGCCTTATGCTCTGTTTGCCCAATGACTAACGACTAAGATTTAGAGAGTAGGATTTGTCTAGCTCAGAATCTTTTGAAACTGCATTGGCAATTGCTGCTACAACTTCTTTGATTTGGCTACTGCTCAAACCAGGATACATAGGTAATGATAATATTTGCTTTGATAACTTTTCTGCTTCGGGAAAATCTCCAGACTGATAGCCTAAATAGGTAAATGCTGGCTGGAGATGACAAGGAATGGGGTAATGAATACCAGTTTGAATTCCTGCTGCTGTTAGTTCTTCTTGGAGTTGCTGGCGTTCTATGGGGCAAGAATCATCAACTCTAATCACATAAAGATGATAAACATGTCCTGTTCCAGTTTGGTTTTCGAGCGGGATAATACCAAGAGTTGCTAAAGGTGCTAATTCTCGATCGTACTCCTCGGCGATAGTCAAGCGATCGCGATTCCATTGTGGCAAATACGGTAGTTTCTGGTGCAAGATAGCTGCTTGCAAGGTATCTAAGCGGCTATTTGTGCCTGGTTCAGTGTGAAAATATTTTTGTGATGCGCCATAATTTCGCAAGCGTACCATCTTCTGAGCTACATCCGAATTTTGTGTCAGTAGCATTCCCCCATCTCCAAATGCTCCCAAATTTTTGCTGGGATAGAAACTGAAAGCTGCTGCTATTCCGACTGAACCAGCGTGATATCCGTCTCTTTGGGCGAGGTGTGCTTGTGCTGCATCTTCAAAAATTAGTAGTTTGTAGGTATCAGCAAAGTCGAATAGATTCTGTGGTGATACCATTTGACCATAAAGATGCACAGGAATAATTGCTTTAGTATGAGGCGTAATTGCCTTTGCTGCTGCTTTTAAGTCGATTAAAGCTTGGCGGTCGCAATCTACTAAAATTGGCTTTGCACCAGTGCGTAAGACTCCAATCAAGGTTGCGACAAAAGTATTTGCTGGTAAAATCACTTCATCGCCAATACCAATATTACACGCTTGTAATCCCAAGGCGATCGCATCTGTTCCTGATGCCACACCAACTCCATACTTCGCCCCAGACACTGCCGCAAATGCTGCTTCAAAATCTGAGAGTGCTTGCCCTAAAATAAAATCACCCCGATCCAAGACAGATTGGATTGCATTTTGCAGCTGCGCTTGAATTGGTTCGTGTTGCAACCTTAGGTCTACAAAAGGAACTATAATAGCCATTTTATTCATTATTATTTGTCCTCTAATTTACTATTTCTTTGTGTTTTTTTGGGGCTAATTCTAAAATAGAATTATAAATATTTGATGTAATTTACTTCTATTATTTTTGATAAAATAAATTATTTTTTAATTTAAAATCTACAATTTTTCCAATTAAATTGTAATAAGTTTAATTTATTTCTATAAACTGCCCTTGTATTCTTTTAGTCTAAATAACCACCTTCCACCTAAAAAATGTGAGTTAAATTTTTGAAATTTGTAAAAACTCTGTAGCTTGCCTAAAGCAGGGTAGTTAGTTTCCAAATATTCAGATGCCACTTGATTTGAGTCAAAAGCCTACATATCAGTCGCTCATTTGTGGAAGCCAAAAAAACCTAGCTGGCTCTCCAATGTAGTACCTCAAATTTCCTAAACAAATTTTTAATTTTGAATTTGGCGCAACGGTACTAGCTATTACCAAAAAATTTTGTTAATAACAATTACATTAATAAAACTTTTTTTAAGTAAAAATACGCTAAATATCCTAACAAAAATTTTCTGTTTTGTACATCAAGAATCATAGACGCTTTATTGTATCCTTAAAGTTAGGTTACCCTGGCTGAATCAAAATCTAACGTAGTCTGATTGCAAAATCTGAAGTAATAGAGACTACATCAGCGTTCAATAGAGAACATTTAGTACCAGTAAATAGTAACTAACATAGACTCCGTAGCGGACTTATGGAAGAGGTAAAAAGTTTTTGCCTCAAACTTGTTTGTCAGAGGCAAAATTAGGGAATGCTTAAAAATAGCAATTGATAACCCAGAAATAAGGCGTATATCAATTTACAGTTTCGAGAAATTATTAAGGTAGCAGTGGCAATGGTAGAGCCTGAAAACAAATTATTTGCCCTAAAGGATGGTTGGACTTCTCAGGAAACAAGAGAACAACAACGCCTCAAAGCTTTGTCAGATCTTGGTTTACGACAACCAGAAACAATTCCGGTTTTTGAAGAAGCCACTCAAACTGCTGCCCACTTTTTGGAAGCACCAATTTCCATTTTGGGATTTGTGGATCGAGAACGCCACTGGTTTAAGTCGGCAGTGGGTTTATCTAGACTGGGACTAATGAATCATTTGGCACAAAACCGCCAACTCTCACGCACGGAATCTTTTTGCACCCAGGTAGTAGAGAGTTATCAAATATTCGTAATTCATGATACACATAAACTTACAGATCCAATATTGGCTAATAGCAAGTTAGTACAGGATTATGGCATTCGTGCTTACTTGGGAGCGCCACTGATTGATGCTTCAGGACATTGTTTAGGTGCATTGGCGGTGATGGATTTAGTACCGCGTAATTTTACAAACCGAGACATTGAGTTTTTACAAATTATAGCTCGTTGGAGCATGAGTGAATTTGAGCGTAACCGACTTCTGCAAGGGAGACTCGAATCAAGCACTTCCCCTGCTCCTATATTTTCACTCAACGACGAACGTAACACTGAGATTAAAATCACCGCACCCATTTTAGAAAGTGATTCTGTTTCTACCAAGCAACTGAAACTGCAACTTTTGGAACAGCTAACTCAGGAGTTACGCACGCCCTTAACATCTGTACTTGGGATGGCTAGTGTTCTAGGACGTGAAATTTACGGACCTTTGACAACTAAACAGAGAGAATATTTAGAAATTATCCAACACAGTGGTCGGTACTTACTTTCTCTAGTAAACGAAATTACCGAACTGGGAACTACAGATGACAACTTAACTGTATTAAATCTAGCTCCTGTGGATATTGAAATGCTGTGTCAACAAGCTATCAATACCCTAGAAGAAGCAGCTACTCGCCGCGACCAAGATATTCGTCTCTCGATAGAACCGGGACGCAATCGCATTTGGCCTTTAGATAAAGATAAGGTACGGCAAATTTTGTATCACCTGGTTTTTAGTGTGATTCAACTTTCGGCTACAGGTAGTGTTGTTCGCATTCATGTTTCATATAAAGAAGATACTCTCAACGTTACTATTTGGGTTTCCCATCCTTGGTTGGGAGATGGTATTACTGAGGTCGATCCTTACTTCCGCCTCAATTCTCTGTCGTTACTGGAATTGACAGGTGAGGTAGCGAGTTATAATACCGGTAAAGAAAGTCAGGAACAACCAGATATTTCACCAGTAGCAATGGACAAGTTAAAAAACTTAAGTGATTCCCACTTAAATCTATTTACTTCTACTTCAGGTATAAATTTAACTAAAGGAAATGGAAGTCTTTCTCGCGAAAGCTTGGGTCTGTTGCTAAGTTGTCAGTTGGCAGAATTGCATGGTGGACAAATTTTGATTCAAGGTTCACCAGAATCAGGATATCGTTATGTACTTTCTTTGCCATTACAACTGGCGACTCCCTCACAAGCAATTAGCGAGATTTGATTTCAAGCAATGGGGACTGGAGATTAGCAAAGAAATATTTTCAATTTTTAAAAATCAAATAAGAGTCCTATATGAAATACATGAAGGGTTAATCAACAGCTATCTTTTATTACTATTAGCTAAAGGGTTTGGGATTAAAGGTGAAACTGATGGCTATGAATAAGAGTGCCATCACTCATTTGCAATCTAGATTATTACCTTTTTATGACTATACGCATTATGATTGATTCCAAGTTCTGCATAGGCAGGCTAATCGATCGCAATGTTTTTTATGAATTTAGTTTGGCAACGATTTACCTTATCATCTTTACCGCTTAAAGAATATCTCGCTACCAGTTACGTCCACCGTTCCCTGGTGGGACTATTGAGTTCTTGGCGTCAAACCAGCATCTTTATCCAGTGGGGAGATCCGATAGCCGCTGCTTTACTGTGCTTAGTGTATGCCCTTGCACCTTTTAGTTCGAGTACCTTGGTTGGTTTGTTGCTGGTAGCTTGTGCAGGATTTTGGCTACTGTTGACTTTATCCGATCGAGCAACGACAAATGTCTCTTCAGTTACTCCGATTCACCTGTTGGTATTGCTCTACTGGGCAATTGCCGCAGTAGCAACAGCCTTATCACCAGTCAAAAAGGCAGCGCTTAACGATTTGGCAACCTTAAGCCTGTATTTGCTACTATTTGTCCTTTGTGCAAGGGTATTGAGGTCGCCTCGCCTCAGGTCTTTGATTATCATCCTTTACCTCCACGTCTCATTAATTGTCAGTGTGTATGGTTTGCAACAATGGTTTTTTGGAGCTACAGCACTGGCAACTTGGGTTGACCCAGAATCTCCTTTGTCTAAGACTACAAGGGTCTACAGTTATTTAGGCAATCCTAACTTGTTGGCTGGATACTTGCTGCCAGCAGTAATTTTTAGCTTAGTGGCAATTTTTGCATGGCAAAGCTGGCCTAAAAAAGCTTTGGCATTAACAATGTTTATTGTCAATACTGCCTGTCTAATTCTAACTTTTAGTCGTGGTGGTTGGATTGGACTGGTGGTAGCAATTTTAGCTGCGATGGCATTACTAGTTTATTGGAAGAGTGTGGAAATGCCTCCCTTTTGGCGTACTTGGTCGCTACCCATCGTCTTGGGAGGCTTGATTGGGGTATTGCTACTAGGAGTGATATTTGTAGAGCCAGTGCGCCTGCGGGTATTTAGTATTTTTGTTGACCGTCAAGATAGTAGTAATAATTTTCGCCGTAATGTGTGGGATGCTGTCTTTGAGATGATTCGCGATCGGCCGATTTTCGGTATAGGCCCTGGTCACAACTCTTTTAATAAAGTTTACCCGCTCTACCAACATCCTCGTTACACAGCTTTAAGTGCCTATTCGATTATGCTAGAAGTGGCTGTAGAAACTGGCTTTGTTGGTTTAGCCTGTTTTCTGTGGTTGATAATTGTGACATTTAATACAGCATTTGTGCAAATGGCACGATTGCGACAACTTACAAATGTAGAAGGATTTTGGTTAATTGGAGCGATCGCTATTCTGTTGGGTATGCTAGCTCACGGCACCGTAGACACTGTTTGGTATCGTCCTGAAGTCAATACTCTCTGGTGGCTGATAGTTGCTTTAATTGCTAGCTATTGGACACCTTTAGCTCAAAATCAAACAAATTCAACTGACTCAGAATTAGCTGCAAACTAAGATAAATTAAGTTGTCAGTTGTTTTTGTTCATAACAACTGACAATTTTGGAATTTTATAAACTGATAGCAACTTACCAAAAGTATTTTGAGTTGCTCGTACCAATTTAAAAAATTATTTTTACAGATGGATTTACAAAACACAGAGGTAAAAAAAGATTTCTAATCCCGAATCTGTCTTGAAAAGTTCAGATCGGCCGAAGCCGCCAAATCGTAACTTTTTGCAAAATCTAAAATCCAAAATCGTATTAGTCCCTGTAGCTAGTAGCCCCAGGAGCATTAGGATCGCGATAACGTGCTGGTTCGTCGTCACGCTTTCTCCCACCCAAACCAGCTAGACCTAATAGACCAATTAATCCTAACCAACCCCAATCAAAATCGTTGCGATCGTAAGTGGTCGTCCTTGGAGTAGTGTTAACTCCAGGCTCAGTAGTTGTTTGAGCTTGTGCAGATAGAGTTAAAGGTAAAATTCCCATGCTCAAGGTGAGAATGCCAGCGCCAAGAGTTGTAACTATGTTACTTTTCATACTATGAAAATTTCTCATGCCATCCAAATTTACTCACCAATGTATCGAGTCCCAACATGAGCAAAATCAATCTGCGGCTATAACTAGGCATTTTCAAAACTCACGCTGTAGATATACAACATACTTTTCCCAGCAGTGAGTTTATTACTCTAATGAAGTAGTTCGGCAATAGCAAGTGTTAATAGTTTTTCATCGCCCGTTGTATATCACGCTGGTCTTGGCGACGTTTGAGGTCTTCTCGCTTATCATGCAACTTTTTACCCTTGCCAAGGGCTATACTAATTTTTACCCAGCCTCGTTTAAGATACATTTTCAAAGGGACTAAGGTTAAACCTTGCTGTTCTACCTTACCGATTAGCTTGCGGAGTTCTTGACGATGCAGCAACAACTTGCGTGTACGGCGTGGTTCATGATTAAAATATTGTCCACTAGCTGTATAAGGTGAGATATGCACATTGATTAACCATGCTTGGCCATCGCGAAGCAAAGCATAGCCATCTTGGAGATTGACTTTACCTGCACGAATCGACTTCACCTCAGTTCCAGTCAACTGAATTCCAGCTTCGTAAGTTTCTAGAATTTCATACAAATAACGGGCTTGACGGTTGTCGCTAATAACTTTGTAACCTTCGTTCTTGTCACTCATTGATAATTTGTGTGCTTTAAATGTACTTAAAAAAGTATTTAGATTGGTTTATAAATTGTAAGTCTATTTTCTAATCTTTATAAATGCTAAACTGTATTTTACTAATTTAGCTTTTCTAACTTCCTAATTAAAAGTTTTCTGGTAACTTTAAGTTAGGGAACTCCAGAAAATAAATTATCCAATTTCGCTCTTTCAAAACGACCTGCTTTCCCCCCGGCTCCCTGCTCCCTGCCCCCCTACCTACACAGCGATTGATTATTTTTTTAATTTAAAGTCCCTTACCTCGGTTTTAGTCATCCATCGTTGGGCATGAAGTATATGGCATTGATTATTAGCGGTTATAAATAAATGACAAATGAAAAATGACTAATTATTGATTAAATTAATATTAATTTACATAATAGAGAGTATTTGCTGTGCCTGATTGATGAGTTGTTACAAATTACAAAGCTATCTATAGGCTTATAAGCGTAGCGAGTTGAAGCTGAGTTAAGTAAAACAGTGTAAAAAAACTATGTTAATAAAAATTCAATAGGCTTAAATCCTCTTCCCTCCTGCCCTCTGCCTACTGGCTCCTGCATCATCCCAACGATAAATATTCACACCGACCTACTTACACTTCGTTAACCCTTCCTCAGGATTTAATATTTTCTTTATAATATCGACCCTGAGGCAGTCATTAGCTGGTAATCCTGTCATAGTATGAAACATAAGAACACTATTATTACCTGTGTTCACTGATGGAACTGTAAAAGCAAATTTCTCAGTAAAAAATGCTAGGGGTGTACTGTCCATGCCCTTGAAGATCCTTGTAGTGGATGACGATCTGGGCACTCGTCTGTCTGTTAGCGATTATCTTGAGCTGTCTGGCTATTGTGTAATCACAGCTAATGACGGTCAAGAAGCTTTGCTAATGGTAGATGAGTATCATCCCGATTTAATTGTCACGGATATCGTCATGCCACAGATGAACGGCTATGAACTAGTGCGCCGCGTGCGTCAACAACCAATGTTCCGTTTATTACCTGTAATTTTATTAACAGCGCGAACTAAGACCCAAGAAAGAATTTTGGGCTATCAGTCAGGGTGCGATTTATACTTGCCCAAGCCTTTTGAACTGGAAGAGTTAGCAGCAGCAATTCGCAATCTTTTGGAGCGATCGCAAATCATTCAATCAGAGTATCGCTTATCTCATAAAGACAGTTTAAACATTTCGTCTCCTACAAAAATGACGGATGCTGATAATTCTCTGTCCACTCAAATTCAGAAATCCCAATTGGACTCATCTCTAACTCACAGAGAACAGGAAGTTTTAGAACTATTAACTCATGGTCTTTCTAATGCCGAAATGGGCCATCAGCTACATCTGAGTCCTCGAACAGTGGAAAAGTACGTTAGCAGCTTATTGAGAAAAACTTCAACCAGCAACCGAGCCGAATTAGTACGTTTTGCAATTAAGCATGATTTAGTGGAATAAAAATGATGAGTTAAGAGTGAGGAGTGAGTAAATTAAAAATTTAACTCCTAAATTCTGACTCCTAACTATTGACTTCAGATTATTGTTTTTGCTTGGTAATGTAGGTGAGCAGACCTTCACAAGCATCAATCAGTAAATCAATCACCTGATTAAATCCCTCTTGTCCGCCATAATAAGGGTCTGGAACTTCCTTAAGGCTGTGTCGGGAGCAAAAATCACACATCAAACGCACTTTATAGTAATACTGCCTAGTTGGATCGAGAGTAAGAATATCCTCATAATTCTCTCGATCCATCGCCAAAATTAAATCAAAGTGTTGAAAGTCTGATTTTTCAAATTGGCGTGCCTGACCACGCAATTTAATTCCCAGCTTTATCGCAGCCGCAGCACTCATGCGTCTGTCAGGTGGGTTACCAATGTGATAACTAGATGTACCAGCAGAATCACAAAGGATGTGTTCCCTCAAGTCAGCCTGCTCAATTAGATGATTCATAATATTTTCTGCCGATGGCGATCGGCAGATATTACCTAAGCAAACAAACAGCAACTTGTAAGACATAAATATTAGTTGTCCTTTGTCAATAGTCATTTGTCCTTTGTTTTAAACTAATGACCGAATAGGGCAAAAGTAAAAAGTTAAAAGGCACTCATAAAGAAAAAGAAAATGGTCACAAGCCCCTAAATTTATTTATCAATGAAGTAAAAACATTTGTTTTAAGCGTCAAGTGCCGCGAGTAACAATATGCTCTTATAAAATCTCCTAAATTTATTTATGGGGTTATTTTTTTCTTTTTAATAGTGACCAATGACTAATGACCAACGATCAACGACCGTTGACTATTGAAATCCAGGAAGCTCAAGTCCACTGGTTAAATCTTCCATGCGTTCTCGCATTGTTGCCGTTGACTTGTTATATGCTTCTTTCATTGCTGCTGTTACGAGGTCAGAAAGTACATCTGCACCTTCAGCTAAAGCATCTGGAGAAATTTCTACCCGTTTGGGTTCTTGGTTACCACTGACAATTACCTTGACCAGACCACCGCCAGATTCTCCTTGAATCTCCATTTGCTCCAATTCTTCTTGGAGTCGCTTTGCGCCTTCTTGAACTTGCTGTGCTTTCTTAAAAGCTTCAGCTAATTCTTTCATTTTTCCCAAGCCAAAGCCGAATCCTTGTCCTTTACCTGTCATAATTGGTTTTACGCGTGCGCGTTGAATAACAAATCAAATTCAATTATAGATGCGGTAAGTAATTTGCCTCTTTTTTTACCAATAATTAATGCATTCTGGAATAGAAAGTAGGGTATGGGCCAAACAAGGAGTGCTGTTAGCTTTCTTTGGGGTGTTTAGCCCGTGCTGAGTTAGTGCTTAAGAGTTAAGAATTGAGAGTGCTAAGTTAGGAGTTATTCTCCTTGTGCGTCCCTTGTTCCCTTGGTCTGTCATCCTGCTCATCTCTCCACTCTCCACTCTTTATCCACAAGCGGCTTGAAATTCTCCAAGCATTTTGACCTCTGGCTCTAAGCGAATAGACCAACGTTCTTGTACTTGATGTTGGATGTGGCGAATCAGACAGAAAATATCACTAGCTTTTGCCCCACCGCGATTAACGATGAAGTTAGCATGGAGTTGGGCGACTTGCGCTCCACCAATTTGGTATCCTTTGAGACCAGTTTGCTCAATTAACCAGCCAGCACTGTAAGGTTTGGGATTGCGGAACACACTACCACAACTGGGAAAGTTATATGGTTGAGTAGTTAGCCGATGCTTTTTGTGTTCCTTGGTAATTGCTACAACTTGTGCAGGGTCTGCACTTGGTGTGAGTTGTAATGTAGCTTGGGTGATTATGCGATCGCCGCCTTGCAATAATGAAGTCCGATAGCTATAACCTAGTCGGTCGGGAGTAAGAGTTTCCAGTGTCCCATCGGGTGAAAGTACCTGAGCGCTAACTAACATATCTGCGATACAGCTATTATGTGCCCCTGCATTCATTACCACAGCGCCTCCGACTGTACCAGGAATGCCAACAGCCCACTCCAATCCTTGCCATCCCAGTGATGCGGCTTCCCATGCTAAGCTGGGAATTGATTCTCCAGCAGCAACGGTTAATTGCCCTGTTTCGCGGTCAAAGTGGCTGAAGCGCAGATGACGAGTGGCAATCACCAAGCCTGATATCCCGCCATCGCTCACTAGCAAATTAGACCCTGCTCCCAGTGTCGTCACTCTTAAATCATGTTCTTTTGCATATTTAAGACTCGCTTGGAGTGCTTCTAAATTTCGAGGGGCAACGTACCATTGGGCTGCTCCCCCAACTCTATAGGAAGTAAATGCTGACAAGGAAGCCTGAGACTTGATCGCACAATCAGTATTAGGTAAGTAAATTCCCTCGTTCTCCACCGGATTAGCTGTTTGTTTCTTTGTATTCAAAGCAGAAGCTGTGCAGACGTTTCCAACTGCCTGGGAAATGGTCATTTTTACTTTTTTTTGGTAAATTTTTACATTTATTTACCGTATTTGTACGGTATTATAGTGAACGTGAAAGCCTGATGAAATCGGCGCTTTGGTCAAAAATAGAACTTGGCAAAGTCCTCAGTTATGATGTGGCTTTAGCAGGCTCACAAAGCGTTGCAATTACTTCAGGAATCACTTGATTTAAGTTTCCAGCACCTAAAAACAGCGCCAAGTCTCCTGGACGCAGTGTTTGTAGTAGGAACTCACGTACTGAGGATAAAGTTGGTTGATAAACTACCTGAGAATGTTGCTTGGCAATTTCCGCTGTTAGATGTTCACCACTGATTTGCCCTAAATTGGGTTCGCCTGCACTGTAAATATCAGTCAGCACAACTAAATCAGCATGGCTAAAAGACTGGGCAAATTCTTCTAAAAAAGTAAGTGTACGGCTGTAGCGATGGGGTTGGAAGATGGCAACTACTCTTTGTCCTGGTCTTGCCTGTAAACGTGCAGCAGCCAGAGTAGCTCGAATTTCGCTAGGATGATGAGCATAATCATCGATGAAGATAATACCATCGACTTCACCCCGGAACTCAAAACGGCGTCTTGCTCCTTCAAAGGTGGCGATTCCTTTGGCAATTTCTCCAAATTCTAAGCCCAATACACGACCAACAGCGACTGCTGCTAAAGCATTACTGAGGTTGTGCCGACTCAACAGTTGTAAGTTCAATACGCCTAAGGCTTTGCCTCTCTCCCAAACTAAAGCCGTAGTGCCATCAGCACGATAGTCAATATTAGTAACGGTGTAGTCAGCGTCGGTATCTGAGTGTAAGCTGTAGCTGATTGTTGGTTGCAAGCGATCGCGGACTGTAGCACAGTCAATACTACCTACCAAAGTTTTGCAACTTTTGGCAAACATTTGGAAGATGTCAACTACTTCTTCTAGTGTATCGTAGTGGTCAGGATGATCGAGTTCAATATTGGTAATGATGCCAATTTCTGGAGCGTGTTTTACTAAAGAACCATCCGATTCATCTGCTTCGGCTACCAAATATTGGCTTTGTCCCAGTCGAGCATTGCCGGACCAAGCATTGACTTCACCACCTACTAAAATAGTTGGGTCTAAACCTGCTTGCAGCAGCATATAACCGATCATGCTACTAGTTGTAGTTTTGCCGTGGGTTCCTGCCACTGCAATACTATAATAATCAGCAATCAAGGCTGCTAGTACATCTGAGCGATGTAAAATCGGACAACCTAATTCCAGAGCTGCTTTGTATTCTAAATTATTTGTGTTAATTGCTGTCGAACAAATGACTTGAGGCAGTTTTGAGTTAGTAGCAACAGCTAATTTTTCTCGCGAATTTAATCCTACAACCTGAGGCAATTCTTGAGGGCGAAAGAATTCGAGATTACTTGCCTCTTGTTTACCAAAAATATGAGCGCCGATAGATTCTAACTTGCGCGTAATGTGGTTTGGACGTAGATCCGAACCTGATACTGGAAATTGACGCTGAGCGAGAACGTATGCCAGAGCAGACATACCTATACCGCCGATGCCAATAAAATGAAATGGTCTACCACTAAAATCTACAGAATTACTCATTTATTGCTCCTCTTACACCACACCACACCATAGATCGCAAATGACACGCGTATCATAACAGGAATTTGATTTTTACCATAATTACTGCTGTATTATGTTCGTACCTGATACCTGGATGAGGCTTCTGCTCTGGTTTTGCAAGTTCAAAATGATTTTACCTTGGTTGAAGGTTTTTGCTATTTCTGAACTGTTCCTAAGATTATTCGCAAAATTTTGGCCGCATCGGGAAAGAAATTCTTGTAATGACAAATACATATTTTTGGCTACCTTACTGGAATTGACTACGATAGTACATTGTTAATGAAACTGATTTTAAATTGCATCAAGTCTACGCGAGAATTGACTACAATAGTACATTAGCGATCGAACTATTTTTTAATTGCATAAAACCAGGCGTAACTGGATGCAGCAACTAGCAATTTTTGGTGGCACATTCAATCCAATTCATTGGGGACACCTGCTCGTAGCTGAGGCAGCTTTGCATCAAGTATCCCTTGAAAAGGTAATTTGGGTGCCATCTTTAAATCCTCCTTACAAAGAAGCGGCTTTGTTTGAGCATCGTGTAGAAATGCTGCAATTAGCTGTAAAAGATAACCCAGCGTTTACTGTCTCACTAGTGGAGGGAAAACGCTTTGGTACTTCCTATGGCATTGACACCCTGATGGACTTATCTGCTTGTTACCCAAATACTCACTGGTACTGGATTGTTGGCTTGGATACTTTCCAAACCTTACCTCATTGGTATCGTGGACACGAACTAGCACAAATGTGTGATTGGTTAATCGCACCCCGACTGCTAGGTGGTGAGACTATAACTCAAAGCGAGTTAATCTGCAAGCAAGTCGAAGAACAAATAAATGAACGCAGATCTACTATCGATTGGCAATTAATGAATATACCTTTAGTAGGAATTTCGTCAAGTCTAATTCGGAAATTTTGCCGCGAACATCAGTCAATTCGTTATCTAGTCCCAGAATCTGTGAGATCGTTTATTGCCAACAATAACCTCTACTCCCATAAATCTGAATAAATTATGTGTTTTTTTATTTGTCTAACACTTTATTGTTATATTTAGTTCCCCCCTTTGCGATATGATTGGGGTCAACGATATTAACATATAGGCATAAATACAGAGGGCAAGACACTGTGATTAGAGTTGCAATCAACGGTTTCGGACGTATTGGACGTAACTTTGCGCGTTGCTGGGTGGGTAGAGACAATAGCAAGCTCGACCTTGTAGCAATCAATGACACATCAGACCCTAGAACCAATGCTCACCTGCTAAAGTACGACTCAATGCTAGGGAAGTTAAAGGATGTTGACATTACTGCTGATGATAACTCCATCATCATTAACGGTAAGACCGTTAAGTGCGTATCCGATCGCAACCCAGAAAACTTGCCCTGGAAAGATTGGGAAATTGACCTAATTATCGAAGCAACGGGGGT
Source organism: Nostoc sp. S4 (assembly GCA_029379225.1). Taxonomy (GTDB): domain Bacteria; phylum Cyanobacteriota; class Cyanobacteriia; order Cyanobacteriales; family Nostocaceae; genus Nostoc. The sequence continues at coordinate 75,012 of JAQYWR010000034.1, forward strand.
ATTTACCAGCAAAGAAGGAGCGCTTAAGCATGTAAATGCTGGGGCCAAGAAAGTTCTGATCACCGCTCCTGGGAAAAATGAGGATGGTACCTTTGTAGTTGGTGTGAATCATCATGACTATGACCACAACAAACACAATATTATCAGTAACGCCAGTTGTACTACCAACTGCTTGGCTCCCATTGCCAAAGTGTTGAACGATAAATTCAACATCATTAAAGGCACGATGACCACTACCCATAGCTATACAGGTGACCAGCGCTTATTAGACGCTTCTCACCGGGATTTGCGACGGGCCAGAGCCGCAGCTATCAACATTGTACCTACCTCCACTGGTGCGGCAAAAGCAGTGGCACTGGTAATCCCAGACCTTAAAGGCAAGCTGAATGGTGTTGCCTTACGCGTACCCACCCCGAACGTTTCAATGGTAGATTTCGTAGTTCAAGTTGAGAAGCGTACTATTACTGAAGAAGTTAATCAAGCTCTCAAAGATGCCTCTGAAGGTTCACTCAAGGGTATCTTGGATTACAGTGAACTACAACTAGTTTCATCAGATTATCAAGGTACTGACGCTTCCTCAATTGTTGATGCTAGCTTAACCTTGGTTATGGGCAATGACCTAGTAAAAGTTATGGCTTGGTATGACAACGAGTGGGGCTATAGCCAACGAGTTTTGGATTTAGCAGAATTGGTTGCCGAGAAGTGGCAATAAATTTAGTCATTGGTTATTAGTTCTGAGACAAATGACAAAGGACTAATCACCAAAATGTTGAAATCCCTGGCTAAGAGTGAGAACTTGGTCGGGGAATTTTTTTTGTTCGTCGTGCAATAGGATTGTGGAATCTGGTGTAATTCTGCCAACGATCGCAGCACCTTCGCCAAGATGTTCTACTAAAGCTGATGCTGGTTGTTGTGGTAAGCACAGCACTAGTTCAAAGTCTTCGCCACCGTATAAAGCATATTCCAGCGCTTGCTCTGGTGTCAGCCAATGGTCATAAGCTGTTGGTAAGGAAATTTGTCTGAGTTCTAAGACCGCACCAACGCCGCTGGTGCGACAAATTTGGATTACTGCATCTGCCAAACCGTCGCTGCTATCCATACCAGCCACAGGAATTTCGGATTTGAGATTTTTAACTTCGGCTTGGTTGAGTCGAACGATTTGGGATTGGGAATTTAAGATTTTTTTGAGGATGGGTAAGACATCTAATCGTGGCTGTGGACGCTGGTGTGCGTTGATTAAAACCGTCTTTTGTTCAGTGTTGAGGTTTTGTCCTAATTCAGGATGCAAGAGCAATTCTAAGCCAGCTCTTGAGGCTCCATGAATACCTGTAACAACGATCGCATCTCCTACAACAGCAGCAGAACGGCGGATAATTTGACTGGGGTGAACTTGACCAAAAGCGGTAATTGCCAAAGTAGTCACAGGCGATCGCACCACATCACCCCCGACAATTGGGGTATTGTACTTTTGCAGGCATTGTGTCATTCCCTGATATAAACTTTCGACCCAATTCACGCTCAAATCCCCAGGAAGTCCCAGTCCGACAGCAATCCCCAGTGGGAAAGCACCCATCGCTGCCAAATCTGACAAATTTGCAGCCGCTGCACGCCAACCCGCATCTTCTGGGGAAGTGGTGAGGTTGCTAAAATGCACACCGTCAACCAGCATATCTGTTGTGACGACTAAAGATTGATCTGGTTCCGTCACTAATATCGCTGCATCATCACCAATAATTTCTGGAGGACAGAAACGGTGTAATCTTGCTAAAAGACCTTGTTCGCCAATATCTTTGACTTTAGTCATTTGTCATTAGTCATTAGTCATTAGTTATTCTCCCCTGTTCCCCCTACCTCCCCATCTCTCCATCTTTGCACTCCCTCAAGTTACGATAAAGTTATCGTCTAGGGGGATGTTGGAATGGCCTCTACACCAGTAACAAAGCTCACATTTGAAGAGTACTTAACTTATGATGATGGCTGTGGTTTTCACTACGAGCTGGTAGATGGCAGACTGGAATTAATGAATCCCCCTACAATTCAACATTTCTTGATTACTAAATTTCTTGAGCAGATGCTGGATGGGGAAATTCAGCGCTTGGGTTTACCTTGGTTAACTTTTCGGGAAACTGGGACGAGGACGGGGAAAAATAAGTCTAGGTTAACTGACTTGTCTGTGGTGACACAGGAGCAAGCAAGAGAATTGATTAATGCCTCAGCAGTCTTTGAGTCACCACCATTACTAATTGTAGAAGTAGTCAGTCCAGATTCTATCAAGCGGGACTATCGTTATAAACGGTCTGAATATGCGGCGGTTGAAGTGCCAGAATATTGGATTGTAGACCCACTAAACGAAAAGATTTCTGTACTGTCGCTGGAAGAAGGATTTTACGAAGAGACGGTGTTTATTGGCAACCAGCAAATTGGATCGCGGACTTTTCCAGAAATAGCGATCGCAGTCGGTCGTGTGTTTAGCGCTGGCAATCTGAGTTAGGGGAATTTAGGAGTTAAGAGTTAGAAATTAGAAGTTTTATCTCCCTCATCTGGCCGATCTCTCCCATCTTCCCCTACTCTCTGTTATGCTGCTTGTGGCTCAACCAAATTTTCTATGCCCTGAACCACTGTTGCTGACTCAATTTTGTCGCCTGCTTTGAGTTGATCTAAAACTTCTTTACCGTCAGTAAGATAGCCGAAAACGCTATAGCGACCATCTAATAGGTTACGTCCGGCGGGAGTAAGTTCTGGTTCAAACAGAAAGAAGAAAAACTGCGAAGAACCTCCATTGACTTCACTTTCGGGACGAGCCATCACTACTGCACCAAAAGCAGAAAAAGGTAGAACTGGCATATCAGTGTAACGACCAGCTTGTTCTAAGGTAATGCCATAGGTGGGCTGCTTGTCTCCTTCAACCAAGACTTCTAAAGGAATGGCGCGGTATTTGCCAGTGTTTGGGTCAATAAAACCTACTTCTTTTCCAGGTGGATCTCCAGTTTGCAGAAAGTAAGATTCTTCAGAACGGGTAAATTCTAAGCCATCATAAAAACCCTTCTGCACTAGATCTACAAAATTACCAGCAGTGATAGGGGCGCTATAACCATCTACGACAACGGTGAGGTTGCCTTTGTTGGTTTTTAAATCCACCGTGGCACGACCTTTAAGTTGTGGCAAGTTACTGTACTCAGCTGGGACTTCAAAGGGAAATTCCTTTACCATTGACTCTTGTAGCTCAGTGACGAGATTCAGCAGTTTAGTTCTCTGTTGCAAAATTTGTTCTTTATCTTTACTGTTCGCCAATTCTTGCAGGTTAGCCACACCAGATTTCAACTCGTTAATCCAAGCTTCTGCTTGGGGTTGGCGTTCTTGGGGAACACTTGCTAGGATTTGGGAGGGTTTATCGAGAATGCGGGATGCTTGGCTGATATCTTTGGAAATAGCACCCCAGCGCCGATTTGCCCGCAGTTGGTTAGATATGTCCTCTAAACTAGCTTGTAGTTGCCGTACAGGTTTGTTATCTATTGGGAGTGCATACCGCAACAAAGCATTACCGTCAGTAATTGCATTGCCAGCTGGTAGCGCGGCGCTACTAGAGGGAGTCCACCCAGCTGTAGTTATGCCTAAAAATATTGTTACCAGCAGTATTGCTATTAGGCTGTTCTTCAGCCAGGATTTTAATAAGTTAAGCATGGAATAACTCAAATGCAGCATTGATATTGTTGACTGGACGTAGCCCATCAATAATCTTCCCACAGTAGGAGTACCCAGTGCCCAATACTAAGTACTAAGTGAAAAAATGAGCCAGATGAGGGAGATGGGCGAAATTTCGCCCATCTCCTCACCACTTTTAACTCCTAAATCCTCACTCTTAACTGGGCACTGGGCACTGGGCACTCACAATGCTCCATGCCCTATAACTAAATAGCGAACAACTAATGACTAATTACTCCGCTTGAAGGGTACAATAAATGCCGATTGTCTTCCAAAACTTGAAAGTTTCATGATCTCCAGCAACGACTTTCGACCTGGTGTCTCAATTGTATTAGATGGATCTGTATGGCGAGTGGTGGAATTCCTCCACGTTAAGCCAGGAAAAGGTTCCGCCTTTGTACGAACTAAACTGAAAAATGTTCAGAACGGGAGTGTGGTGGAAAGAACCTTCCGGGCAGGGGAAACAGTACCCCAAGCCACTTTAGAAAAAAGCACAATGCAGCATACCTATAAAGAAGGCGATGAGTTTGTCTTTATGGATATGGAAACCTATGAAGAAGGCAGATTGAGTGCGGCACAAATTGGCGATCGCGTAAAATACCTCAAGGAAGGTATGGAAGCTAACGTCATCCGTTGGGGCGAACAAGTCCTAGAAGTAGAACTGCCCAACTCTGTAGTTCTAGAAGTTGTGCAAACAGATCCAGGTGTAAAAGGTGATACTGCTACAGGTGGTACTAAACCAGCTGTTTTGGAAACTGGTGCAACTGTGATGGTTCCTTTGTTTATTTCCCAAGGAGAACGCATCAAAATTGATACCCGTGATGATAAATATTTAGGCAGGGAATAAGTTTGGATTGCGATCTCAACAAATCCTGATTTCAATCCCTATTTAGGGATTAAATCCCTGCCACACTTGAAAATGCTAATTTACGGATAGGTCGAGGTAATAAAAACTGTGCCATTGGACTTTAATGAAATCCGCCAACTACTGGTAACTATTGCACAAACTGACATTGCAGAAGTCACGCTCAAAAGCAATGACTTTGAACTAACAGTACGTAAGGCTGTGAGCATCAGTAATCATATGTTGGCGGTAGGTCAAGCGACCTCAAGTGGTGTGGTAGGTTCGGGCTTGTCATCGGGTTTACCTACAGCAAACCAGATGGCTACAAGTCAGGTAACAGAGGTGGCGACAGGTCGGGTGTTTGAAAATGCTGCATCTGGAACCCAATTACAGTTGTCAGTCAATCCCCCCTCAACCATTGACCAGAGATTAGTAGAAGTGCCTTCCCCGATGGTAGGAACATTTTATCGCGCTCCTGCACCAGGTGAAGCACCATTCGTGGAAGTGGGCGATCGCGTCCGCAAGGGTCAAGCAGTCTGTATCATTGAGGCCATGAAGCTGATGAATGAAATCGAAGCCGAAGTCTCTGGGCAAGTGATGGAAATTCTGCTGCAAAATGGTGAACCAGTAGAATATGGTCAACCTTTAATGCGAATTAACCCTGATTAAGTATTAATCTATATATCAAATGACCGATCGTTAAAACTTTCAAACCTTGCGGGTTAATCCTGATGAAACAAACGTTGCCTTTACCACCTGAAGTGGTGCAACAAGTAGCTGAATACTTCAGCCTGTTAAGTGAGCCAATGCGTCTGCGGCTGCTACACTTACTACAGGATGAAGAAAAATGCGTGCAAGAGTTGGTAGAGGCAACACAGACTTCTCAGGCAAATGTGTCAAAACACCTGAAGGTAATGTGGCAAGCAGGAATCCTTAGCCGCCGCAGTGAAGGAACTTGCGCGTATTATAGAGTAGAAGATCAAATGATTTTTGAGTTGTGTAATCGGGTTTGCGATCGCCTCGCCACAAGGTTAGAACAGCAAGCCCGTAACTTTCGTGTCTTGAATAGTAAACGGTAAGTCCTTTGTTATTTATCTTTTGTCATTTGTCTTTTGTTCAAAACTAATGACTAACGACTAATGACTAATGACCAATAACCAATGACTAAAGCGGATAGTTTTTGTCAAAGCTTTCACGAGTTAGTGGTTGTTCTAACTCTACACCTTCACCGCCCAAAACATCTAAAGGTTTACTGTTTATGTCAATGTACACTTTAGCTTTGGGATTTAAAGTTGTTGCAGTATAGACAACTTGTCCCACGCGACCAATCATTGAGGCACTACCGCCACCGCTGGTAAATTCTTCAGATAAATTAACGCGAACTTCATCATTGTCCGCTTTTAGCCCCAATAATTTGGTTCCTTTGGGAATAGTTGTAGAATCTGTCCCTTCTGTTGGCCCTGCTAACAAGCTTTGGAAAGCTGCTTCTAAAGCTTGGTTAGGTCTTACAGCAGCTACTCTAGCTACTCTTACAGGCTGGGGAACCAAAGCAATATTTTTATCCTTTGGTCTGAGCCAATAAACGTTAGCAGTTTGCTCATTAGCTGGCTGCCTAGTTGATGGCTGCACTGGCTGGTCGATACCTTGAGAGGGTTTTGAAGGTGTGGGAGTATTATTAGATTGTGAAGTTAACCAAGCCACACCGCCACCCACCGCTACAACTGCTGCTGTGACAGCTGCAATTACACCTGAAGAAATACGATTAGATCCTTGTTGGTCTTTCATGTTCAAAACCTTCCTAACTGAGGGCTGAGATGGTAGTTATGTGAGGAGCAGCCTGGTTAAAGACGATACGGGGAAGTGGAGAGTTTCCTATAATTTAGAGGAGGTTTGATGCCTCAAAATCCGATTATTTTTAATTTTGCAAGTCCCTAATTTGATTTTAAAATTTGTATTTCTAATCCGTCACCTACCAAATTATGTAAATCTTATTCTTGCTGGAGATTATTGAAGATTGAATTTACAACGCAGAGAACGCTGAGGATAGGGCAAAGGAACGCAAAGTATATATTACAAAAGTCCTGAGTGAAGAAGTAATTCTGCAAACCTCTGCGCGAATGATGTTTAATTTTTGACCTCTATTGCAGTGGTAATCCACTTCTGAAGTGTGGTTGTAAGTTCATCAATGGCAATTTCTTGAGATTTACGCGTAGCTCTCTCTACAACTTCGACTTTACCATTGGCGATCGCTCGTCCGGTGACAATTCTGTATGGTATGCCTATCAAGTCTGCATCTTTGAATTTCACTCCAGCTCGTTCATCGCGGTCATCAAGTAAAGTTTCTATCCCAGCTGACTCTAGTTGAGTGTAAAGTTTTTCGGCGATTTCGACTTGTTGAGCATCATTGATGTTAGGAATTGTGACGATCGCGTGGTAAGGTGCGATGCTAACAGGCCAAATAATCCCATCTTTATCGTAAGATTGCTCGACGGCAGCTTGGGCTAAACGCGATATGCCTACACCAAAACAACCCATGACTAATGGCTTTTCTTCACCCTGTTCATTGGTATAAGTTGCTCCCATGCTTTGTGAATATTTAGTGCCTAATTGGAAGATGTGACCTGCTTCAATTCCCCTGGCGCTTTGCAGTAATTGTTCTGGGTTGTGCATAGCGCGATCGCCGCTTCTCGCTTTCCGCACATCCACTACTTGCTCTGGTAATTTAAATTGCTCGTTCCAATTAGCACCGACTACATGAAAGCCAGCTTCATTTGCCCCTGTAATAAAGTTTTTTAAATCAACGGCTGTTCGATCTACCAAGCGTAAAAATTTAGGATGAATTTGTTGATTGGCGGCAATAAAATCATCTGCGATGTCTGGCGCAATGTAGCCTAAAGGCAGAGATTTCGCCGTCCATGTTTGCTGCGCTTGGGAATTTGGCACGCTCAAACTAATAATAGTTGTAGCCTTATAGTCAGAAGCTAATTTGGTCAATTCATTTTGTAACTTGACCTCATTAACTTCCTGGTCGCCTCGGATGCTCACCAAAACCAACACCGTCATACCATTGTTATAAAGTGTTTGGTAAAGGACGTTTTTCACCACTTGGGTAGGAGAACATTTGAGGAATTGAGAGACTGTTTCAATCGTGTCTGTTCCAGGTGTATCGCGTTTCTCATAGCTTGTAAACCGTGAGGGTTCGATATCAACTGGTAAAGAAACAGCCTTTTCTACGTTAGCAGCGTATTTACCATCCTCAGTGTAGAGAACTTCGTCTTCCCCAGCTTCCGCCAACACCATAAATTCTGTGGAACCAGAACCACCAATAGCACCAGAATCAGCTTCCACTGCCCGAAAAGCTAAACCAGAACGCCGCAGCATATTACTGTAGGCTTGATACATACAAGAGTAAGTTTCTTTGAGGCTGGCTTGATCGGCATGGAAGGAGTAGCCGTCTTTCATGATGAATTCTCGTCCGCGCATTAAACCAAAGCGGGGACGAATTTCATCGCGGAATTTAGTTTGAATTTGGTAGAGATGCAGAGGTAATTGGCGATAGGAGCGAATCATATCACGAGCGATCGCTGTAATCACTTCTTCATGGGTCGGGCCTAATCCTAATTGTTGCTCGCGACGATCGATTAGGGAAAACATAATTCCTTCAGCTTTGGTGTAAGTATCCCAACGTCCCGATTCCTTCCATAAATCAGCGGGTTGTAATTGCGGTAAAAGGCATTCTTGTGCGCCTGTAGCGTTCATTTCTTCACGCACAATCTGAGAAACCTTTTGCAGTACCCGCCACATCAGTGGTAGATAAGCATAGAGACCACTACCGATGCGACGAATGTAACCTGCACGCAGTAATAATTTATGGCTGGGAATCTCAGCATCAGCTGGATCGTCCCGCAGTGTAACGAATAACATTTGTGATAGTCGCATCGTTTATTACCTTTCCAAAATCACTAATTTCTATGTCAACAAAAGTATGAATTATCAAAGATGAAGTAAAAAGAAGCATTGAGAGTGTTGAGTGTTGAGAGCCAATTGCTTCTCCCAAGGGGAGACGCTGCGCGAACAAGCCGGGGAACCCGTCCAACGCACTGGCTCCTGTTAACTGAGGAGTTAAGAATTCTCCCTATCACCCCATTCTTCATCTTCCTCAGTCCCCAGTTCCCAGTCTCTAGTCCCCAGTCACCTTAGGAGAAAAATACCTTGTCTAATGTAATTTATCAAGCACAGCCACCTTTAGAGTTTATTCCTCCAGCGTTCAACCCTTTATTTCTACGAGTTGTCCATCTGTTGTTACCCAGTTGGATAAATTGGCAAACAGCTATTACCAAAATTGAAGCAGACAATGTAGAAGTTCTGGTAGATCTATACCGCCAGTTTCAAGAGGGAAAGATCCGTTTTCTATTGGCTTTTCGCCATCCTAAAACCGACGATCCACTTGGTTTGGGCTACTTGTTGTCTCAACTCGTGCCAAAGGTAGCACGATCGCAAGGCACAGCGCTACAACTTCCGATTCACGCTCATTTTATCTACGATCGCGGCATTCCTTTATGGGCAGGTGCCCATGTTGGTTGGATTTTGTCTCAGCTAGGTGGTACTCCGATTCAACGGGGTAAGGCTGATTGGACGGGGTTACGTTCGGCGCGTGAGTTATTTGCTAATGGGAAATTCCCAATGGCTGCGGCGCCAGAAGGTGCTACCAATGGTTTATCGGAAATTATTAGTCCCCTGGAACCTGGTATTGCCCAGTTAGGCTTTTGGTGTGCTGAGGATTTGCAGAAAGCTGGACGTGACGAACAGGTTTTAATTTTACCAGTTGGTATTAAATATAGTTACGTTGATGCTCCTTGGGATGCGATCGCTAATCTTCTAACTGAATTGGAAGCGGCTAGTGGTTTACCTGTGAATCCATCACAACTAGGTAATGTAGCTTCTATAGAATCGCTTTATCCCCGATTGTTAATTTTGGCAGAACATTTACTTTCACTGATGGAAGTATTTTACACGCGTTTCTACCATCAAAAACTGCCAGATGCCAAGGCGATCGCTGAGCAAATTCCAGATAGAAATCAAGCCTTAGCTGTTCGTTTACAAGCTTTGTTGAATGCAGCGCTGTTAATCTCCGAACAGTATTTTGATTTGCAGTCAAAAGGTACTTTGAGTGACCGTTGTCGGCGAGTAGAACAAGCTGGCTGGAATTATATGTTTAGAGAAGAGTTTAAAGATGTTAAAGGAGTATCTGCTGTTGAAAGAGCTTTAGGCGATCGGATTGCTGAAGAAGCAAATGCGCGGGTGTGGCACATGCGCTTAGTCGAAAGTTTTGTGGCGGTTTCTGGTAATTATATTAAAGAAAAACCAACAGTAGAAAGGTTTGCTGAAACAACTCTAATCTTATGGAATATGATTGCTAAGATTGAAGGTTATAAAGTTGTAAAGCGTCCACAATTGGGTAAACAAAATGTAAAACTCACTGTGGGTGAACCCATATCTATTTCTGAACGTTACCCAACATATAAAGAGAATCGGTTGGGCGCTAGGCAAGCTGTTGCTGATGTGACGAATGATTTGCAGCACGCGATGGAGGCTTTGATTTGAGAGGAGGATAACATTCTAAATTTCTCGATTGGCTCTTACTATTATTTGTTCATATCACATGTAGTTAAAACTTGTATCCTTTACCTAATATTAACCGTAATTAAAGGACTGGCATTGTATGCAGACTTAATAAATAAAAGAATCACCGATATTTAAAAAGCACAGCTTGTGTAAAAGAGTTACAGTTTATTGCTATTGATTAGTTTTAGTAACAAGAGATTTCAGATCGTCTAGCTCTTTAATAATCTCTTTGTGCAAGCTACTAGACTGTAAATTAAAAGACCTCATTGATTATGTTCCCGATGAGGTAATAAAAATAACAAATCGATCTGTCGCCTTCAGCGAAAGAACTTTTACTCAAGAGGTTTTAGAATGTCCTATTCCTGTTTTGGTAAATTTTACTGCGCCTTGGTCTGGTCTGAGTAGGATTATTTCGCCTATATTGCTGCAATTTAATGCAGAATGTGGTCAGAACATCAAATTGGTTGAGGTTAACGCTGATGAAAATTTTAAACTTGCTAACACTTATGGACTAAAATCATTGCCGACTCTCATTTTGGTGGAAAACGGAACCGTCCGTCACCGCCTGGAAGGTTTTCGAGGCAGAGAAGACTTGCGTCTGGCTTTAGAAGAAATCAAACTCATCTATAATCAAAGACACAATACTCATACAGCATCTCCAACCCAGATAGATACCGAATTCGCAGCGGGTTGAGACCTATATAGTATCAGCAACTCTGACGAATATTGGCTCTTGCGTTGGTTTTATGGTAGGGCATTAAAATAGCAGTTTTATAGAAAGGCTCAAAAATTTAAAACCTAGTCACAGTAAGTAACAGAGCCTCTGATTAGATTTTATTTATTATTCGACTCCATAAAAGTAACTGAAGAACCCGAATATTTTTATTAATTTTTCAAATAAAAATAGAAAGCTTATTTTGTATAAAATTTTCTGTACCGAAGCAAAGCTTAAACAAAGTGTACACTCTTACTAGCATCAATTTTAATTTAATACTCTGGAAACACTTTAGATAAATCTAGAATTAAATCAGTAAAGTATGGTAGATTAACTGATTCATTTGACAGATAAATAAACTTATGACGATAACCAAATTTACCTTGTAAATCTTGATAATGTTTGCTATAACATTCGAGATAATTATCTACTAAATTAAATATCCAATAGTCGGAAATACCAGCTTCGGCATAAAGAGATAATTTTACATCTCGATCGTATTTCAAAGTAGAGTTAGAAATTTCAATTACTAACAATACATCAGATGGACTAGGATGAGCTTCTAAATATTCATCAGCACGATTTCGTACAATAGCTAGATCGGGTTCTGGTTCGCTGTCATCACCTATAATAATTGGTTCTTGTCCTCGAACAATTGCCTGTTCTGCAACCAGTTTGATTAACTCCCGATATAAGCGAGTGCTGCAAACAGAGTGCAGTGTACCTTTAGCTGCCATCTGGATTATTTCGCCCTTAATTAGCTCAACTCGGTCATTCTCTTTAAAGAAGCCGAGTTCCGCCAGACGGTGATATTCAGCTATTGTAAAGCGTTTAGGAGTGGTAAGGCTCATAACAACTACGAGAATGCTGAGTTATTTTTATCTTAATATAGCTGTAGCTGATTAAAGTTATGCGTTCAAAATACCAACGACAAAATAGGGATAAAATTTTTACCCCTAAAAAGTTCTGTATTATTTGACTAATAGCTAGAGAAAGCTTAGTTATCTTCAGTTAAATGACTTTCTAACAAAGATGCGATCGCCTCTGGATCGATGTTCTTGTATTTCTTTTTCCCAAGTTGTAAAACACAGTTGGGAGCGCTGCTGCAACATTTTTGGCAGCTGGTCTGTTCAATGGTAACTTTATCTAACAAACCGCGATCGCACAAAGTTTTTTCTAATTCTGATAATAAGCCTTTACCACCACGCTTGAGGCAACCCGACTTCTGACACACCATAATCTTGGCTTTGGGTTCGAGTGGCAAACTTTGAATTGGACAAGCACCAATTGGTGTTACTCGATAAGCTTTGATTTTTATTTCACCTGTGCGCGAGTCTAACTGACTGTGAGCAAGAACGCGAATTTGCTCGCCAAGGACTAACGATAAACTTAGAGAACGACGTAAATCTTTCGGTAATTTAATTTGCATAGTTCCATCTGGAACTGCCAATTGCAAATATTTATATTTCTTTGGTTCAGCACCAACAAAACCTAAAAACTGTCCCTCTAGGTTCAATTCTGATAACGTGAAATACTTGTTACTCATGATTGATTAAAAGTTAGTTATTGGATATTGGGTACTAGGTATTGAAAATTGGGTACTGGGTATTGAGGATTGGGTTAGAAAATCTTTCCCAGTCTCTAGTCGCCAGTCCCCAGTCCCCTTATGCAAGCCGTTTAGCTTCCACTGTTTGCGGTAAATTGGCTACGTCTGGTAATTCACTAAATTCTAATTCCCAGCCATTTGCTAAGGTGAGAATCTTACCTGCATTGCCATCAGTTTGTTTGACTACTTCTTCTTCTAGGTCTTTTTTAGCAACGTAGACTACTAAAGTGCCGGCATCATTCACGCGTAACATTACTTTCATGAGACTCCTCAACAGATTCTAGTTCTTTTTTCTTACAGCCGACGACAAACCCTGTTTCGATAAAATGCACAGCATAGATATAGGAACTCTGCAAATATGTGCCTATACTTGCTATGTAACCAATATCTCCCTTGTTTGCTAAAACTTGGCCGACTTCTTTACCAGGAAACGTACCATCGTTTTTGATTAGTTTGCGAAGTCTAACTTTTTCACCAATTTCAAAAGCGGGTGGTAAGTGGAGCTCTAATTCATCGCGTTGCATGAGAATACCTCTGTTCTCTGGCCAAATTCAACACTTCTTCTGTCGTGAGGCTGCGTTTTTTCTCTACTGACTGATGGCGCACTGCGTCTAAAACTGACTGGGTTTCTTGTGAGCTTAAGAAAATTCCATACTGTTGTAGTAAGTTGGAAACTAAATGCCGACCAGAATGTTTACCTATAACTAAACGTCGTTCGCAACCCACCTCTTCGGGAGCAAATGGTTCGTAGGTGATCGGGTTTTGCAGAACGCCGTGAGCATGAATTCCGGATTCGTGAGCAAAGGTATTTTCACCAACGATCGCTTTCCAAGGTGGTACGTCCGCGCCTGATGCAGCAGCAACTAGTTGAGACAGTTCCAGTAAACCGGAAGTTTCAATACCCAAATCAACGCCGTAAATGCGTTTGATTGCCATGACAACTTCTTCTAGGGCTGCATTTCCAGCTCTTTCACCCAAACCGTTAACTGTGGTATTCACGGATGTGGCACCAGCTTTGATCCCAGCAAGGGCGTTGGCGGTTGCTAGACCAAAATCATTGTGGGTGTGGATTTCTAAGGGAATCGTCAAAGCGGAAACGAGTTGCTTTACCTTTGTATAGGTAGTAAAGGGGTCGAGAACTCCTACGGTGTCGCAGAAGCGGAAACGGGATGCACCCCATTCTTGGGCCCAAAGCGCTACATCTAAGAGGAAGTTTTCATCAGCTCTGGAAGAATCTTCTCCCCCGACTGCTACCCAAAGACCGCGATCGACAGCGAAGCTGATGGAGTCTTTTAGTTTTTGGAGACTTACCCGCCACTGACCATGAAATTTAGTGGCAATTTGGATACCAGAGACGGGAATGGCAATATGCACTCGGTTGAGACCGCAGGCGATAGAAGCCTTAATATCTGAGATGACAGCGCGGTTCCACCCTAAGAGTTTTGCTTGCAAACCTAAGTTAGAAATTGCAGAAATTGCCCGTGTTTCTTCCTCACCCATTGCTGGTATCCCAACTTCTAATTCCGGGATACCAATGGCGTCGAGAAACTTGGCGATCGCTACTTTTTCTTTTAAGTTGAAAGCAACACCGGCCGCTTGTTCGCCATCACGCAATGTAGTGTCATTAATTATGATTTGATTCATTGCAAATATCCCTCTCTTGGAAGTATTCTTAATATTCTTTCTCTTGGAAGAATTCAGTCATCAGGAGTCAGAAGTCAGAATTTATCAGGAATCTAGTCAGATTAGTATATTTATTTATCAAATCTTTTCCTAATTCTTTAACTATTCTGAGTTCTGAATTCAAAATCTTGAATTCTTTCTCTCTACAATTTTCAGTGATGGTAAATGCTAAAAATATCACAATATATATGCAGGATACATGATCCTTAATTATTGCTCAATTAGCAACATCACATCTGTATGACAAAGAACCAAAAACTGGTATAATTCCTAATCTTTTTTACTGATATTGCAGGAAATTTGTTCCAGTAACAACGAACTAATATAGCTATTAGCGTATCCGGAAAAAACTAAAACACAGAATCCAGCAATTAAACTAGTAATCATCTCAGTCACCTCATATTTTTTGAGCATTGGTGTGTAGTGTAGCCAAGCTAGAAATTAGTTAACCTTGTTCTGCTAACCAGTCAAAAATCTGTTCTAACTGTTCTAAGTTAACCAAACCATACTGCCAGAGAAGCATCGGTAAGGGGCCATTTTCTAACTCACGGTGTCGTAGCGCTACAGCAATATCCGCATTTGAAAGTTCAAGTTCATGGTGCAAAAAATTGAGGAATTTAATATCTCTGTTACGAGTTGGCATAGTCGAACTTTCAATTTCTTCAGTTAGGAAAGAAGTAAAAATCAGAAATTCCTATTTTGGGTATGGATAGATGGGAGAATTCCTAACTCCTGAATTGTGAATTCTCTTGTATTTCCAGCATCCTGTAGGAATTCTTCTCAGTTTGCAATAGAATTTGCTAGCGGACAGTAACTTCAACTTCTAAACCTCTTCAATATTTATGCATCCCTACAAAGAGTCATGCTTGTGTGATGAATTCAGGATTAATATTGTCTAGATTCGGTCTTTCAACAATATTTAGGACTTAGCACTCATCACTGTAATACCAGCAACGCTCTAGCCAATCGATTAATTCATGACGAGAAGCCAGAAATTGCATAACTGTACTCCGAATTAGAATTGCTTCTAGCAAATTGTTCACTTGCACCCGTAAAGAACCATCGGGAAGACAGGAACTTTTAATCCTTAATTCTTGCAAACGGTGATAGATTCGCCAGCGATCGCTCAAAGGAATCTGCAATACTTGATCGTCTAAAGTGTTATTTGTCATTTGTCCTTCGTCCTTTGTCCTTTGTTCTTTGTCTTTCGTCATTTGTCCCTGGTCTGTTGTCATTTGACCAATGACCAATAACTACTTAGCCTTAACTCCTGATTCCTGAGTTATGACTTCTAAAGTTTGCAGTTGTTTTTCCAGTTCCTCGATGCGTGAGAGCAAAGAACGAATCACGCTTGCTTCGACATCAGGTAGCTTTCCATGTTCTAAAGGAGAAAGGCTGGCGCTTTGATTGTGAGAAATAATTCGACCAGGAACTCCGACTACAGTACAATCGCTAGGGACATTCCGCAAAACAATTGAACCTGCGCCAATCCGAACGCGATCGCCAATTTGCAAATTACCTAAAACTTTTGCACCCGCACCCACCACAACATTTTTACCGACAGTGGGATGACGCTTACCACTTTCTTTACCAGTTCCACCAAGAGTGACGCCTTGATAAATCAGTGTGTAGTCTCCGACAATCGCAGTTTCACCAATCACAACCCCCATTCCGTGGTCGATAAATACACCCTGACCAATTTCTGCACCAGGATGAATTTCAATTCCAGTTAAAAATCTCCCCAAGTGAGAAATTAAACGGGGAATAAAACCCACTCCTCGACAATGTAACCAGTGAGCAAGACGATGCAAACACAGTGCGTGCAATCCAGGATAGCAAAATACAACTTCTAGCCAATTGCGTGCTGCTGGATCGCGCTCAAAGATAATGCGAAAATCACTCAATAATGGCTCAAAAAAAACTCCAGAGAGTAATGTCTTGAGCAAGGATTTCGGTTTTAAATCCTCTTTTTTCAGACTTTGAGGATTCGTAATTCTGTCTAAAGACTGTTGCATCGTTACTCTCTATCTGGTTACAAGAGCCATGTACTATTTTTATGCTTATATCAGGCCACTTCCAACTCGATAGACAACCCAATGCAGATTGGATTTATTGGATTTATTAAGGTTGTACTCAAACGCCAAAACCCCCACTTAAGATAAATTTAAAATTTATTTTGGGGTAGGGGTGCTAGTCTTTAACGACAGGGGTACTGGTATTTTTGGGGCAGGGCTTAAGAATTTCTGTACTCGCTACAAGAAACTTTACCTGTAAGACTTTGCAAAGATTTATTCCAGATCTTTTGCGATTTATTAAGCTGTACTCAAATGCACTCAAACACAGTTTAGATGAAAATAAAAGTCAAATTTCTGTATATCCAATTACTATTAGTATCTTATTATTTGGTTTGACAAAAAACAAGTTTCTTTATTTTCTTTTATGATTTACTGTCTGTGTGTATGTATACGTTTCTAAATATCGCTATAGCTCACAAGAGATGTTTTCTTATTATATAGATGTGTGAAAATAGCGGACACAAAATCTGAGAAGAGTAAAATAGGTAGATATTCTCATATAAATTTAATAATAATGGGGCTGACAAATAAAAAAACATTCTACTCTTCTTGTAAGGATTCAGGTAGCAGAGTATTGACAAAGGGAACAGTTGAGGGAGAATATC
>JAQYWR010000088.1 GCA_029379225.1 Nostoc sp. S4
GTTGCTTAAATCCTTTACCTGTAAGCCTTTCAAGACTTAACGGCAAAAGTCAGATTGTGGACGTATCCATTACGAGTTTGTTACTGATGATAAAGAAGGTATATATATGAGTGAGATGGCATTAATGACTCCTGTTGTCAGCCAAGAATATATTTCAAAAAATAGAGAGCTATTTATGAAGAACGAAAAGCTAAGTGGTCAGGATTGGCGAAAGATCATTAGGTGGTTTGTTGAATATTGCTTGGAGCAAGATCGGCTTTACATCTTACTACCAAAATCTATGTCTTATCAAAGTCAAAATAATTTGAGGGAGATTCTTTATAAAACTTGGATAGATAAGTAAAATTGAAGCTTGACTCTAGCCTCAGTAGCCCAAACTTTGGTGCTGTGGACAAAATAGAATAAAGATCCTGGCGGAGTTGCGAATATAACTTGCCGCCGCCGATCTTAACCGTTAAAGCAAATTTAGGTTTGACATACCCTAGATGAATTATTCTTGCTTTTGCTAATCATACCCCCTATTCCTCAATCAGTATAATTGTCAAGTGATGCCGATCACCCCATTTAATCTAAAAAATTGTCATTAAAAATAGTCTTTTAACTTACAGTTTTTATTTGGACAAAATGTGTTTCAAATCTAAAAAGCACACAGAATAAGAGTTATATTATCTAAAGCATCACAAAAGATTGTTGCTGAGTAACCCTAAAACTTGCATTTAGGCTAAAAATTGACTCTTTTTTCTACTGCTATAGGAAAAAACTTGCCTGATTTGACTTGTAGGAGCGATCGCTAGGTTCGGAGTAATCCCAAGAGTGCATTTGACGGAAAGGTAGACCCATTTTTTGGAAGACGTACTTCTCTTTCACACCAGAAGCAATTAAGTCTGGCTTGAGTGCTTTCACAAATTCCTCGAATTCAAAAGCAGTAACGTCGTCGTAAACGATAGTGCCGTTTTCGATGTAGTGGGTGGTACGTTTGTAATCGTCGTTGTGAGCGAATTCATAACCTGTACCAACCATCCTCATGCCCAAGTCTTGGAAAGCTGGGACAACGTGGCGAGGACGCAGACCACCAACCATCATGGCGACAGTCTTACCTTCCAAACGGGGGCGATATTTAGAAATAATCGCATCCATTGTCGGCTGATACTTAGCGATAATCTTCTCAGCGTTTTCTTGGATCTTCTCGTCAAACTTAGAAGCAATTTCCCTTAAGGATTCAGCAATCTTGGTGGGGCCGAAGAAATTGTATTCCAACCAGGGTATACGGGAGATTAAAGGCTAGAATCGTTTGATATCAACGCTTTTGGATATCTGCATTTTGCGTGGCTTGCTTTTGTCTTAAAGCTTATGTTTTAAACATCCAAAACCCTAGTTAAATGGTAATTTGATTTGCAAATTGTGGCTTACTGGGGTAAAAGGGCATGAAAGTTTAGCTGTATGCCCAACAGAATCAGTAATCGGGCCTTAACCCTCGACAAGAGATGCAACAAAGATGCAACTTCATTTGTCAAAACTTGCAGACGGATAACATATGTTGTCCAGTAAATTTTCGTCAAAATTCGCAAGCGGATAACCTAATGTTGTCCGGCAAATTTTTGTCAAAACTTGCAGCATATCTGTCAAAGTTTATACACTTGTGTTAAACGTGAGTGTATTTGATATGGATGTACTGGGAAGGCGAATGAGCCAAAACAAGGCATTGCACTTAATGGATAGTTCTAAGCCAGGTCAGCAAACTTGGTCTACCTTGTGCGGTCGCAAGATTCGGGCAAGTCACGCTCTACCGTTAGAAAACTTTGATGCTGGAGAGAACTGCTGTACGGTCTGCGTTAGGATGCAACGCAGTAACGATTTGCTGCACCAAAGGTTAAGAGCAGCTTGAGCGCGGGCCCACAAGTCCACTGTTGAAAACAGCAATTTGAGCGTGGTTTAATTTTCGGAAATATCTAATATGTCCCAAAGGTTTTTGAAAATTTTTGAAATTGGATTATGCAGCGTTATAGCCTTCTGCGAGGGTTAAGGGGTCGTATAGAGCAGCATAATAAAAATGCAAACCCTTTGGGTTTATGTTGTAGCGGAGCATAACAGCGCGACAATTCCCGGACATAGGGATACCTAATAGGTTTCCAAAGTACGGGAACACTGCTGGGAAAATGCTTAAAACCTTAAGGTCTGATAGAAATGAAAAACGGTTAAAGCAGGAAAGCGGTCGTCGTGTGACGTGTGTGTAACGTGTGTAGCTATAGGAACCCTATAGGGTTCCATAGTCGTTGTGCAGTCGTATGTCAACAGTTCATTGCGAAGACCTTCAGCGATCGCTCAACGATTTTGTACGCAATCGGCAACGGCTGGCCTTGCCGCTGCACGTTGCAGTAACTTCTAACTTCAACTTACAACTTCATTAACTAGCTGTTGGAAGTCGGAAGTCATTCCTGGGGAAGTTAGCGACTAGTTAACCACAACTCGGTCAAGGGTTAAGGCACGACCGGGAGAGTTAGCGATCGCGCACGCGGGGTGCTGTCTCCTGTTGACACTGTAATCAAATTTTTTCAGGAGGTTTGGGAAAAACATCTGGATCATCTGGATCATCTGGATCAAGCTTGCTGTGAGCGGGTTCTGGATGATCCAGATGTTTTTCCACATCTGGATCATCTGGATCCATAGACAAAAATGTAATTATATACACCCGTAAATCTTTGCTTTACTCGTATTAACAACAGGTAAGTGTACTGTTTTAGACTGATAGCGGTCTATGGATCCAGATGATCTAAAAAATTTGACAAAAGCTGTGGATCATCTGGATAACTGATAGGTAATTGTAATGATATACACTGCTCCATGTTAATTTTTTGTGTGTTATCAACAGTTAAATGTGCTGTTTTAGACTGATAGCGGTCTATGGATCCAGATGATCCAGATGTGGAAAACTATCTGGATCATATTCAAACCCTTGCTATTACTAGCTTGATCCAGATGATCCAGATGATCCAGATGTTTTTCCCAAACTTCCTGAAAAAATTTGATTACAGTGTCAAAAAGTGGAGTAAATCGCCAAAAAAAATAACCCCCCAGTCATGAACTGGGGGGGGGTATCCTGAAAACCAAGCCTCAACTTGATTTCAGCGGTTTTGGGCACTCCTTTGTTGGTACAAAGTTTTTTGTCTCGAAGAACCACCCAACCCCCTGTCCAAATCTCTGCTGATTCGCAGCATCCATTAAAGGAAAGGTATTGACTATAGCTAGATTCTTGACGATTAGTCTTGCATCCTCATGTGTGACCTTGACATGAAGTTCTTCTTCAAGCTTGATTTTGAGAAACCGTAACTCTAAAGGACTCCCATTTAATTGAATTTCTTCAGTAAGAGTGTTGTAGTGCAACTTATCTGCCCAAGCGTCTTTGATCATGTAATAAGCTCTCAATAGCTTAGATCCAAGAAACTCGTAACGCTCCTGGACTGCCTTGTTAATGATGTCCAGCCCCTCGGTTGTTTCCTGCCTTGAGGCAATGTCAGCAGCAAGCGTTGGGTCAGCCTTGACATACCTGATAAAAGTCTTGGCTACATAGTTAGCGAAGGCTGGGTTTAGGTAGCTGGCTAGGTGAACTGCCATGATTGGGTGAACCCAAGTTACCCAAGTTTTGCCTACACGCTCAACAATCCAAGGTTCAGCATTTGACTCTGTGATCCTGACATACTCAGATCTAGCCTTGATTTCTGGCAATCGCTTCCAGTTTCCCAAGTCATACCCAAAATGTTTACACCACTTGGTAGCATTGATGTATTCGTCATCTCGTTGTGCATCTTGCACCAAATTGCGAAACTGCTCTATTTGTGACATATAATTTTCTCATTGTTTTGAAAATGTTAAGCAACTCCAGCTTAGGCAGGGGTTGTTTTTTAGTCCACAGGGACTAGTACTGCACGGCGGAAATCATTTTTATTAATTTCACCTGCTATTGCTTCTGAAGTGCCTGGTTGATGATATCCAGCCCTTCTACTGTGTTTTGGTGTGAGGCAATATCAGCGGCGAGAGTTGGGTCATCTGCGGTATACCTGACAAAAATCTCAGCTATGTGGTCGTTGAAGGCTGGATCAAAGTAGCTCATTAGGTGAACTGCCATGATTGGGTGAACCCAAGTTACCCAAGTTTTACCTTCGCGCTCAACAATCAAGGGTTCAGCATTTAACTCTGTAATTTTCAACTGCTCTAACCTAGCTTTTGTTTCTGGCGATCGCTTCCAGTTGCTTAATCTATACCCAAAAGACTTGCACCATTCGGTAGCGTTGACGTAGCCGTCATCTCGCCGTGCGTCTTGCATCAATTTGTCAAACTGCTCTCTTGGTGACATACAATTCTTCTCATTTTTAAACAGGACAGTAGGTTCAAAAACTACATCGGCTCCATCTGCCAGACCTCAAGTTCATCCCAAGCATGATCCTCTCGCTCAAACAGTGGATGATCGTCTGGCAACTCCACAGCATACACCCAGCCAACCCCGTCCCATCTTGCGCCGATGATTTTCACCGGATGCAAAATTTCACCCTGCTTCACGTTTATCCTGTGCAGCACGGTTTGACCAATGTAATATTCGGGCTTGCTGAATTCTTTACTCACTCGCAAACGCCAAAATTTTGACGCTTGACTAAAAATGCCCAATGTGGGCGCGTCAGGCGCTAACATAATCTATTGCCTCCTTGGATGTTAAGGATGGAAGTCGTGCTGGTAACGGAGGCGCTAACTCTGTTACCAGGGCGCATTTACAATGAGTCTACTATAGTTATGTAGATGTTGCTATAGTCTAATATACTAGGTTACTAGATTCTCACAGAGTATGATTAAAGAGAACAGAGTCTAGTAACTGCAATGGCAAAAAGTCCCAACTTAAGCATAATTATTAGCCAAGAAGATAAAGAAAGATTGAAACGTCTTGCTGTGGCTGAAAAACGCTCGGTGAGCCAACTTGCAGCCATTGCTATTCAAGAATATTTGGATAGGGCAGAAGCAAAAGCTGCTAACCAAGACCAGGGGGCAGCATGAGCGAAGTAACCCCAGATCGCCTAGACCGCATTGAGCGCATCCTTGAAACGCTGACCGCCAACCAACTGTCTCTTCAAGAAACAGTTCGCCAAAACACGGAAGAAATTCACAGCCTTACAGATATCTTGCTGCACTCCATCCAAAACGCCGAAACCGACCGCGAGGTATTCCAAGCTGAAATTCGCCGCATCTGGGAATATCTGCTAGGGCAGCAGCGCGGCAATGGTCGAGGTGAGGGATAAGTCAGGATTTTTAGGCGACGACGGTCGGTCAATTGTGCTTGCACAAAATTATTTTTCGGAAAAGTTGAGAAAACATCTGGATCATCTGGATCATCTGGATCAAGCTTGCTATGAGCGGGTTCTAGATGATCCAGATGTTTTTTACTATCTGGATCATCTGGATCCATAGACGGAGAATGTATTATTTAAGTTAGGTAAAGCTGAAAATTATTTTTCGGAAAAGTTGAGAAAACATCTGGATCATCTGGATCATCTGGATCAAGCTTGCTATGAGCGGGTTCTAGATGATCCAGATGTTTTTTACTATCTGGATCATCTGGATCCATAGACGGAGAATGTATTATTTAAGTTAGGTAAAGCTGAAAATACTGATCCAGATGATCCAGGTGTTTTCTCAACTTTTCCGAGCCAAACATGTAAAAGCAGATTTCACCCAAAAAGCGATCGCGCTATTTCTGGGACAGATGATCATTTATGCATCTATGTGGGTAGTGGATTAGGGAGCGAAACGACGCTACGATTTACACGCTACAACCTTGTGTCTACAAGCTGTATTCACCTGCATACATAATAAAAGAAGCTGAATACAGTTGTCAACAAAACTGTAGACAATGACTTTAAAACCATCTAATATTGTAGACAGTTGTATACAGATATAGGGGTTATGGTCAGTAAGCCGTTTTCCTTTCGCTTGCCCGATACCGCAGTGCAAAGAATAGAAGCATTGCAAATAGAGGGTGAGACGTTAAACCAGACAGTGCAGAGAATAGTGATGGAGCATTTAGGGCTGTCTACAGAAGCTCCGCAAAGTCTGTATACAGAACTGAATACAGATGCAGACAAACGTTTAGAAGCAGTGGAAAGCACATTAGCAGAAATGCGATCGCAACTGGAGGAACTGCGGGGAAAATTGAAAGCCCGGTAGCAGAGGAGAATAGCACCGCTACCGGGCAAAAAAGCAATGAAGAGTTAATCCTAACCCGCGATCGCACGCTCAACAAGCTAAAATTGGGCAAGCAATCAGCCGCAGGTAAAGCAATTGACGCCTTTATTAAGGAGCTAACACGGGCGTCAATTGGCGGGTTATAACCGATAACAAGTGCAACTCATCCCGTACACTCGAGCGTCTACACCTTACCTACAGTTTGTCTACAGTTGAGTGTTGCATGACTTAAGTCACTCACCTGTGGCACATATGACGCTCATGTGTGCCACTATTGATGCTCAATACCTCACCACTAATTTGTGTACAGATTGTCTACAATGTCTACAGCTAAATAACGCTAAATTTTGGTGTGTAGACGGCTATATAGCGCTCTGAGAAAGGTTTTTAGCGACTGTAGACAAAATTTTTAATCCCCTAAAAATAGCAAATTTAAGCTAATAGAATGATAATTTTTGTAGGCTGCTTATTTTAATAGCAACCTTGAATTCTAGAGTCGTTCTCTAACAGAATAGTCAAAAAGATAACGGTCAATTAGACAGCACCTCAATGATTTGATACCGTGCCAGAGCTTGCCTGAGATATTCCACCTCAGCCCTTAGCCGTGCATTCTCCTCCTTCAATGCATCCATGTCATCTTTTTTATCCACTGCTTGCTTAATCACCTTCTTCCGGTTCTCCAAGCTGAACCACTTCTGATAAATCTCAGTGTGAATCTCTACAGAATGACCCAAATTGTCAGCAGCAGCTTTAATTGGAATGCCCATAATATGCGCTCTAATCGCCCAAGCATGGCGTAAGTCATAGGGCGTAAACGGAATATTTACCCGCCTAAACCATGATGAACAATTAACCCGAATAGTGTTGATATCTGTAAAACTAGTTCTGTCATCAGTTTGAGCTTTTAACAGTTCCAAATACTCTACATTTTTTAAATCAAACAAGTAAACCCATTCAGGATGTAGTGGTAAAGCTTCTCTGTAACCAGTCTTAGTATTTGGGTGAACCTTCCATGTATTATCTTTATTTTCAGAACTCAACCACCAATCAATTTCAGGATTTACAAACAGTTCTCTTGGGCGTAGTCCATAAGTAGCAAGCATTCCATACACCCATTGCCACATCTTCCAACTGTCTAAACAACTCTTTTTGATTGTTAGACTTCTAGTCAATGAATACTTATGAAAATATTCATAATATTTGATGATATCCTCATCACTAGGAATGTCTCTAGCCTGACTTTTGGGTTGTGTAGCTTTAATATTATCTAGGGTGAAACTAGTTAAATTCAGAGTTGACTTTAAAACCTTCAACGATTTAATAGCGCTGTATTTGGCAGAATCACCCGTCAAATGTGCAAGCTTTTTATCAATCTCAGATTGAGTCAATAAAGTATCGACCCCAATTAACCGCCGTAAATAGTCCTTGTAATAGAAAAAGGTGTGTTTACTTTTTTCTGTTAATTTACGTGTTTTGAAATACTCAGTTTCAAACTCTTTCAAAGCCTCATCAACAGTTTGAAATTTGTTAGCGTCCCTAGCTGTTTTACCTAGATATTTATCAGTCCATTCAAATTGTTTACGAGCCATCAGCTTGCCTAGCTCGTTTGCCTCTTCCTCTGCTGTTTTCAACCCGTCCAAGCTTGCAGGGATGTTTAGCGAAATCTTGTACTGCTTAAAACCAGTTCCCTTGGTATCGCGATCGCCAGGTTTGATGGGTAGGGATGCTTGCAATTGAATAGTCTCCCGTGCCACGACCAAACCGACTTTCACCTTAGCGGCTTTGAGCCGAGCCTTAGTGTCTGCCAAACCTTTCTCAAACTTGCGTACCAAATGCTGCCGAGTAGCCTTCATGTGTTTCTGCGTTCCTAGATAGCTGCCATCGGTAGATGCTGGCGGAGTGAAATCCTCAAAAACGTCCTGTGCCTTGCTTTTCATTGTGTCTTAAATGTGTCTTAAAATTTAGTCCATTTAGAACAATGTTTAAGTTGAGCAAAGTTAGACGTGGACTAAATCTCGGTATCAAAGACTATTAAATCATACTTCGTACAGGGTATACCGTAAGCTTCTTCCATGTGACGGCTGATGTAGTTCATCGAACGGTAGCAGTGAATCAAGTTCATCTTCACGTTCGGTGTCATCAACATTTCGTTGATAGTACCATCACCAGACCACTGAGCAACTACGCGCAAGCCCAGTTCTTCTAATAGAATCCGGCTAGCCCAAGCATCACCACCGATGTTGTAGTCACCGATAATGGCTACATCATAAGGAGTAGACTCGAACTTTAGTGTGCCGTCTTTCTTGGCTTGGTCGGCTCTGGTGAACACCCAGTCACGCACCATGTCGTTAGCGATGTGGTGACCCAAAGATTGGGAAACACCCCGGAAGCCTTCGCAACGCACGGGAACAACTGGCTTGCCAATTTCCTTCGATGTCTTACGAGCAACAGCTTCGATATCATCCCCAATTAGACCGATGGGACATTCAGATTGAATGGAAACACCACGGTTGAGAGGGAAAAGCACATCAAGTTCTTCGATCAACTTGACGAGTTTCTTGTCACCACCGAAGACGATATCTCGTTCTTGGAAGTCAGAGGTGAAGTGCATGGTACCAAAGGTGTCAACACCTGTGGTTCCGATGTAGTAGTTACGACGACCAGACCAAGACCAGTAACCGCAACCTACAGGTCCGTGGCTGATGTGAATCATGTCCTTAATAGGACCCCAAACCACACCCTTAGAACCGGCGTAAGCACAACCACGAGCGGTCATTACGCCAGGAAGGGATTTGATGTTAGACTTAACGCCGCAATCGCTCTTACCTTCTTCGTATACGTTTAAGTGCTTTTCCCGTTTTTTCTTAGCTTTTTCGGGGTAAGCGTCTAGAACTTCTTTAATTAGCTCTTTTCTTTCTTCGATGATGTTTTGGTTTTCTGGAGGTGTCATAAATTTGCCTCTGTGATTCTTAAGGATCTAGCATAGGGGGACTAGGAGTCCCCTCTGAAGTTAGGGGAGAGAAGGGGAGAGGGTAAAAGGTAAGAAATAAATTCTTTCCTTTTTCCCGAAGTTTTATTTATGCAGTAGCCTTAGCAGCAGCGTCAGCAGCAAGCAATTTTTCTGCTTCTTCGTCGCTTTCAAGGATGCCGAATTCAATCAACAGTGATTCTAGTTCGTCCATCTCAATGGGGGTGGGGATGGTGAGCTTTTCGTTGTTGATGATCTTCTTAGCTAATGCGCGGTACTCTTGACCTTGGTTGCTGTCTGGTGCGTACTCGTTCACAGTCATCCGGCGTAATTCTGCGTGTTGCACAATGTTGTCGCGGGGTACGAAGTGAATCATCTGGGTGTTCAAACGTTCTGCCAGAGTTTCGATCAGTTCGATTTCCCGGTCAACTTTACGGCTGTTACAAATCAAGCCACCTAAGCGCACACCACCAGTGTGAGCATATTTGAGAATACCACGAGCGATGTTGTTAGCAGCATACATCGCCATCATTTCACCAGAGGTAACGATGTAGATTTCTTGTGCCTTACCTTCACGGATAGGCATAGCAAAACCACCGCATACAACGTCACCTAATACGTCGTAAGATACGAAGTCAACATCTTGGTATGCGCCGTTTTCTTCCAAGAAGTTGATGGCAGTGATAATACCACGACCTGCACAACCTACACCGGGTTCTGGACCACCAGATTCCACGCAACGAACACCACGGAAGCCAGTGAGCATCACTTCTTCGAGTTCTAGGTCTTCAACAGCGCCTCTTTCAGCAGCCAAGTGAAGAACAGTGGTTTGAGCTTTACTGTGCAGCATCAAACGGGTGGAGTCTGCTTTCGGGTCGCAACCGACAATAAGGATGCGCTGACCCATTTCAGCCATAGCTGCTAGGGTATTTTGAGAGGTGGTAGATTTACCAATACCGCCTTTACCGTAGAAAGCTATCTGTCTAATTTTTTCATCAACGGCCATGATTCTTGAACTCCTGCAATTGGTTGGTTGGTGGGTATGCAGCCTTTGTCTGTTGCGTTCACGCCAGTTGAGCGACAGTAGTGAGCGCGTGTAGAGCATCGTTAGTAGCGTTGGCATCAATGCCTGCTGGGGGCGATCGCTCTACAGCTAAAATTATTGAAAGCAAGAACATATGTTTCCTCGTTAAATTTCTGTTTGTCCTTTGTTATTTGTTTTGACTGATAACAAAGGACTTGCTCACTTTACAAATACGTCAGAATATGTATGAGCTTGAACACTAGATAGGATTTGACTGAGCTATTCATTAACAATCAATGCATCAGTCTATTATTTGTTCAAAATAGCGGGCTTAAAGCTTGAGACACGCTCTAATGCAGCGTTGGTGTCTTCTGCTGATGCTCCACTTACAGCCATAGCTTCACTTAGATGCTTGGCGATCGCATCGAAGTGTTGTTGCTGTAGATTCATACCTGTATGTGTTTTGTCCATTGGACGACCAGTGTATTCCTTTGGCCCCTCAAATATCAAAGAGAAGAAAGCAATTTGATGAGCGCGCTGTTTCGCCATATCTGTATTAGCGAAAAAGTGATTGAGGGTGTTGTCTGCCAAAATGCGTTTGTGCAAATCATCAACTATTTTTTCTACAGTTGGTTTTCCGCCAAGTTTGTCGTACAATGTTGCACTCATATCCTATTCCTTTGAAGCGAGTTGGAGGATGAAAGTTGCAAGTAGGCGACTTAATCTATGAAGCCTATATGCTGTTAGCCGTAATAGTGGTAGGACTGATACCAGTTCGTAATTAAGAAAGAATTGGTATGAAGCATTGAATGGAAATAATGATTCAGTTCAAATCCTACTTTCTGTTCTTGGCTGATGCATATTAGGGCGTATTTGTAGAGTGTCTAAGTCCTACAGCAAATCCTAAACTGCTTCAACTACAAGGCTGTTGCTGACACGATCTTGTAATCTAGCTTCGATCGCAATTTTCAGAGTTGCTGTACTACTAGAACAGGAACCACAAGCACCTTGGAGAACAACCTTAACGCGATCGCCTTCTACATCATAGAGTTCTACGTCTCCCCCGTCAGCTATAAGTACGGGTCTGACTTCTTCATCCAAAACTTTTTGAATTAGAGCAATCTTTTGCACGTTGGTTAGCGCTCGTTGCTTGGAAGTAACAATTTCTGTGGCAACTTTTACGCCGTAATTATTCACATCAAGTGCGGCGGCTTCCTGTTGCACTGATCTAATAATATCATCAATATTCGCCAAACAGGAACCGCATCCGCCACCAGCTTTTACATAATTTGTTACTTGTTCAGCATCAGTGAGATTATTTTCTAGAATCACGCGACGAATCTTAGACTCACTAATGCCGAAGCAGCTACAAACTAACGCACCTTCATCATCGTCATCGTGGGTAGCTAGAGGAATACCACGATAATTATAGATAGCAGCTTCTAGTGCTTCTTGTCCCATGACAGAGCAGTGCATCTTCGCTTCTGGCAATCCACCCAGGTAATCTGCAATGTCTTTGTTGGACACTTTTAAGGCTTCATCTAAGGTTAAACCTTTGACCATTTCGGTTAATGCACTAGAAGATGCGATCGCACTAGTACAGCCAAAGGTTTGAAAACGAGCATCCAGAATCTTATCAGATTCTACTTCCACCTTCAGGTGCAATCTTAGAGCATCACCGCAAGCAATGCTACCGATTTCTCCCGTTGCAACCTTAACTCCAGCTTCGCTGGTTTCTTCAATTTCTCCCTGATTCTGGGGATTGTAAAACAGTTCTAATACTTTATCAGTGTAGTCCCACATAACGAATTTTAGATTTTAGATTTTGGATTTTAGATTGAGGGATTGAGTATTGGGTACTGGGAATTAGGTATTGAGAAAATTATTGCCTAGTTCCCAGTCCCTAGTACCTAGCGGTGCGCCAGTGCTTGCTCTTGGCCTTGCAGCCAACCCGCATCATCATTTTTGAAAGGTGAGAGAGCGCGTAAACGTTCTACAATATCAGGCATTACTGATATTACTTGCTCGATTTCTTCCTCTGTGGTGTAACGACAAAGACTAAAGCGGATGGAACCGTGCAAAGTTGTATAGGGTAAGCCCATTGCCCGCAGGACGTGGGAAGGTTCCAGAGAACCGGAGGTGCAAGCAGAACCAGATGAGGCACAGATACCGAATTTATTCAATAATAGTAGAATTGCTTCACCTTCGATGTACTTGAAGCCAATATTTGTGGTGTTTGGCAATCTCTGCGTAACGTCACCATTGACTACACAATCGGGAATTTTAGCAAGTAAAGTTTGTTCTAGGCGATCGCGCAGCCTTCTTTCTCTTGTGGTCGCTTCTTCTAAGTGTAACAGTTCTAGTTCCGCAGCTTTGCCCAGGGCGATAATTCCTGGAACATTCTCTGTTCCCGCTCTACGTCCGCGTTCTTGGTGTCCACCAAGAATAAACGGACGGAACCGAACCCCACGCCGAATATACAAAGCACCAATTCCTTTAGGGCCGTGCAGCTTGTGACCAGACAGGGTTAACATATCTACGGTACTAGTCTTCATATTTAAGGGAATTTTTCCCACTGCTTGCACCGCATCTACATGGAAGATAGCGCCGTATTCTTTCACCCGTAACCCAATTTGCTCAATCGGGAAAACCGTACCGGTTTCGTTATTAGCATACATAATTGTCACCAAGGCGGTGTTACCTGTCAAGGAGGCTTCTAGTTCATCTAGATCCAACTGTCCTTGCTGATTTACTGAAAGATAGGTAACACTGTAACCTTGGGTTTCCAATTGTTTGCAGACATTGAGTACTGCTGGATGTTCGACTTGGGTGGTGACGATATGTCGCTTTTCGGGTTGCGCTAACAGTGCGGCTCGAATTGCGGCGTTATCTCCTTCAGTACCACAACTGGTGTAGACAATTTCTGACTCATCGGCTCCCAAAAGGGCTGCAAGTTGTTCTCTTGCTGTTCTCACTGCTTTACCGACTTGCCCACCAAAGGTATGCATACTGGAGGGGTTGCCGTAATAGTCTGTGAGATAAGGTAGCATTACCTCTATAACTTCTGGGTCTACCTTTGTGGTGGCATTATTATCGAGATAGATGCAGTTATTTTGCATAGTTATTTTGGAAGGGGAAGAGGAAGGGGAAGTAAGGGAAGGCGAATAATTATTAATGCTTTTTAACCTTTACCCTTTAACCTTTGCATTTTAAACATTTAGTTTTAATTAGACTTCTGCTGGTACTGTTTGGGATTGACGTTTTTGCAACTGTTGTGAGTATGTCTGGCTATAACGGTCAAACCAACGCTCCCAATAATCTTGTTTATTTGTTAATTTTGCAACTACGCGGTTGTAATTAGCAAACCAGCCTTCCCAGTAATCACTAGGCTGCTTAACGCAACCGTCACAGGTGGGACAACCAGCTTTACACTGAGGCACGGTATGAATGCTACCAACGCAGTTTGTACAAAGTTCGGGGTCAATCCAGTGCTGTCCGTCAACCACTTTAACTGCATTTGTGGGACATACAGATAGACAGAGATTGCAGGAAATACACTGGCTAGTAATAATTTTGTAAGCCATGATTATTCTCCATTTTTAAACATGGGGAGTGGTGAGTGAGGAATGGGGAGTAGTGAGTGGTAAATATTGAAATTCCCTACTCCCTATTCCCTATTCCTTATTTCCTAATTCCTTAACGTATTGCTCGTAAAAGTCCAAAGCAACCTTTTCAATCACGTCGTAAGCTTCAACAGTCTGTATTCCAGCTTCTTGCAATTTTTCTTGAGGACAGTTACCAATCTTGGAGACTAAAACTGCTTTGCAATCTGCGATCGCTTTCATTATATGCTCAAAAGAAGCTTCCTCGCCGT
This sequence comes from Nostoc sp. S4, assembly GCA_029379225.1. Lineage (GTDB taxonomy): Bacteria > Cyanobacteriota > Cyanobacteriia > Cyanobacteriales > Nostocaceae > Nostoc. Next base: position 14,092 of record JAQYWR010000088.1, read on the forward strand.
ATCCACCTTGGCAGTATTGGTCAATTTTGCGGTGACCGACAAACCGAGCTTCGCTGCCATCCACTTCGTAAATTTGGAATTCTTTGGCATGACCGAAGTGCTGGTTAACCAAGCCGCCGCCTTTGGTTGCTACTGCAACTAAAACTTTAGGACTGTTGGTAAATTTCTTTTTGGCTAACGCCTTGTTTTTGGCTGCTTTAATTTCTTCTTTAAACTTCTCAATGCCTTCGTGAACTTCTTGGCGTTTCTCCATGTCATATTCTGGAGTCATTTCCAAGAATTTTTCTTTAGAAAATTCTTGACTGCGGTCTTCTCCTAACAATCCGACTGCATCGGCACGGCACTGGCGACAGTGACGCATCATTTTCATGTTACCGGAGCAATTGTCTTGAACTTCTTTGAGTTCTTTGGGTGTGGGACCCCGTTGACCGATTAAACCGAAGTGTGTACCATGTTCTGGTGCAGAAATCAATGGCATAATGTTGTGCAAGAATGCACCTTTTTCCCGAATGACTCGATTTACTTCAATTAAGTGCTGGTCGTTAATTCCGGGAATCATTACGGAGTTGACTTTGCACAAGATGTCAGCATCTTTGAGGGCTTGCAATCCTTCCATCTGTCTTTCGTGGAGAATTTTTGCGCCTTCCAGACCTCTGTAACGTCTGCGCTTGTAGTGAACCCAAGGATAAATTTTAGCACCGATCTCTGGATCTACCATGTTAATGGTGATCGTAACATGATCTATGTTTAATTGTTTAATGCGATCGATGTATTCGGGCAGCATTAAACCATTGGTTGACAAGCACAGCTTAATATCTGGTGCTTGCTCTGCAATCAACTCAAATGTGCGGAAAGTCTTATCTGGGTTAGCTAGTGGGTCGCCAGGGCCGGCAATTCCCACAACTGTCATTTGAGGAATCTTGCCTCCAATGACTAAAGCTTTATGTGCTGCTTGTTCTGGGGTTAGCAACTCGCTAACTACTCCAGGACGGCTTTCGTTAGCGCAGTCATATTTCCGGTTGCAATAGTTGCATTGAATGTTGCAGGCTGGAGCAACAGCAACGTGCATCCGGGCGTAGTGGTGATGGGCGTCTTCGCTGTAGCAAGGATGTTTGGCAATCCGCTCTTGGAGCTTTTCGTCCATTTCCACGGTGGTACTGCTGTCGCAGCCGCAACCACCTGATTTTGCTTGGGTTGTCGATTCCGTAGCGTTGGAGTTGAGGAGTCGTGTAGACGGTGATGTCATTGAATTTCGCAAAAGGTCGGTGGACTTGGCTGCCACTGTGGGAGATGTTGCTACTCTCTATGCCCAGGAATTGAAGCCACAGCTTGGACACTGCCTGCAAACGGGCGACTTGTTGCCAAGGCAGGCGATGAATCTTTAGATGTTCGGCTGGTGTGTGTCAACGTTCGGTTCTTGGGTAGAATTTGTGCCCTGAGCCGTGACTTCTATTCACTAGAGGCATGATGCTATGTCATCCCTCCACTTACTCTTCGCTGCTAATTTGTGTAGGAGCGTTAAGTAATTGGCGATATAAGATTTATATCAGCCGTCTCCAAGGTAAACTTTGCGTCTATCTAGGATAGAATTTATTGGATTTATTAAGCTTGTACTCAAATCAGAAAAACCCTAATTCTTTCAGTATTACAAGAATTAGAAATTTTTTTTCGGGTAGGGGTTCTAGTATTTTTTGGTTGGGGTTCTAGTATTTATAGATGGGGGTTCAAGATTTCTTTGTACTCAGCCAAAACCTTATGCCAGCAAGGATTTTAATTTACTTGAAACTGGATTTTAGTTATTTGAATGTGTACTCAGATTGCCCTCAAATCCAGTCAATAGCAGCAAAAGACAAAGGATTTGGGGTAAAAACTGGAGTAGGCTACGTCGTACTACTCCAGATACGTGCGAAATTCAATTCTGTATCCAACATATCATTTTTTTGGAGCTAAAAATGCAGTTTATTTTTTTTTAATTTTTACTTTGCCAATGATATTCAATTACGCCTCTAAGTTTTAGCTGGTAAGCCATACAGTCCGATGGAAACAGATGTGTTAATGCACATATTTTGCAAAAATTTTAGCTTTTAGCTCCTTTTTTTGATTCCCAGAATGAGGAGATGCTGGGAAAGTTGTTGTTGCTGCTCTTGGATTTTGTGTTTTGAGGAAACAATCAACTCAAATCTAACATGACTTAGCGATCGCAATAAATTTTCTTAATTGTTCCCTACAAACTTGGCATCATCTCTCAAGCAATTGCATAGCCTGTGTAGAGTCTTAACTCTGGTGGACGAAACCCTAGAACAATATGTTCCTTGGGAATTCCAGCCCGTTCTAAATCAGCAGCAATACCTTCTTCAGTGCCATCTCGCTGAATCCAGATTTTGCCATTAATCAAGTCAATATGAACCAAACAGCCATGAATACGGCGCTTGCCATCCTAACCTACAGCAGATTGCAACTAAGTGAGGTACAAGATCCAGGACTGATTTATCACAGATAAAGA
>JAQYWR010000035.1 GCA_029379225.1 Nostoc sp. S4
GATATTCTCCCTCAACTGTTCCCTTTGTCAATACTCTGCTACCTGAATCCTTACGAAAATACTTCATCTTAACTTTATATATTTACTGAGAAAATATCTCTATTTTATATTTATTTTTAAACCTCAGTTTTTACTAGGAATTTAATAAGTTTTATCTAGTATAGAAAAAACAATATTTGACATTTATGCTCCACTCATAAAACGCAAATCTAGTTGTAAAAATTAAGTATTTATACAATTATGATTGAAATCCTATTTTGAATAGATTGTACTTAGTAACTAAAGTTAGAATCGTTTATCTTGAATTATTTAGAGTTCAATGCTTAACAATACATATAGAAAAGAAGCTCAAGAGAGACTCCACCGTGCAATAGAGAAATATGAAAAAGCCTGTCAGCGTTTACAAAATGCAGCTGACACTCTTTATCAAACGCGAGTCAAGCGTGGAGTAGAGATTATTAAACTGTGTGAGAGTTACATTAACACATTGAAAAATTCACCAAAAGAATTTAGCAAAGTCGTTACTGAACTGAAATTTCAGCTTCAAGAAATTACAGGCAAAGATTGGGAGCTAATTTATGCAGAACCCAACGCAAATGCAGCCGGGTCTACTGCTGGAGCCGGAGTAATGGCTGGAGCGGGAGTTGCTTGTTTTGGCCCTGCTGCTGCAATGGCGTTTGCAACTACTTTTGGAACAGCATCAACAGGAGCTGCAATCTCTTCTCTTTCTGGTGCAGCAGCTACTAACGCTGCTTTAGCCTGGTTAGGAGGTGGTGCTGCTGCTGCGGGAGGTGGAGGTATGGCTGCGGGTAATGTATTACTAGCAATGGCTGGCCCTATTGGTTGGACTATTGGTGGTGCAACTTTGATTGGTAGTGGAATGTGGTTAAGTAACGAAAATAAAAAAATTGGTGAAGAAGCCAATAAGCGTGCTTTTGAAATTGAAGGTTGGATACCTAAAGTTGATGTCACGAGGACAGAAGTTTATCTTCTTGAGGAACAAACTGTCAAACTAGCTGACCTGATTTCAAACGAAATAGAATACTTCCAAAAAAATGCGCCTAAAGATTACCAGAAATTTGACCAACCTTTAAAAGCAAGAGTGGCGACTTTAATTAATTCTATACAAGCACTGAATGAGTCACTCAAAAAAACAGTAGACCTCAAAATTTAGACATATATTTGAAATTCCACGCGAGTTCGATGAATTAATTTTGCTGACAAGATAAACCAATATCCAGCCAGCAAAGCGTTTCAGAAATATAAATATTTCTGAAATTTATCGAACTCGTATCAATTTCAAGGACATTATTATTCTTTAGTAAAATAAAAAACGCGAATTTTTGTGTATGGATAATTTAGAAAATCGGCATCAGACAACTCAATTTGTTGCAGCAATGATAGCATCAGACAATTTGTATCATGCAGAACAGCTAGCAGCAGAACTTAATAAACAAGACCGTGCCTTTTTTGCAGCAGTTCAAGAGGTTGATAAAGTTCGTAATTTCTTAGACAGCCCTGAAAAAATATTAGGTAATGCAAGCACGAAGCATGGTGAAATTGCCGAGCAAGTAGAAGTTGGTATACGTAATGCTAAATCTCTATTGAACTCCACTACACCTCGCGCCACATTTGAGGGAGTTGGTAGAACAGCACCGGAAGATTATTTAATTGATGGGGTTCAAGTACAGTCTAAATTTATCAACGGTAATGGCAATACCCTTGACCACATTCTCGACCACATGAATAAATACAAAAACTTTGGAAGAGACGGATCGTATTATCATATCCCTAAAGACCAGTATGAAATTATTCAAAAAATTTTGCAGGGTGAGCATGTAGAGGGGATAGCAAGCCGCACTGTTCAAAAAATACAACAAACAGCTCAACAGATAGAGCAACTATCCGGCCGTCCTTTTAGTCACACCGTTAGACCTGCCGAATCTAACTATGCAGATGTACAAATAGGAAAAGTTGACGACACTCTTGACCGTCATGAGCAACAATTGAAGAGAGATAATGAAGAAATTAAAGACAGAATACGCGCCGATGCTCAACCTAACTTTGCTGATTTTGGTCGTGTTGCTGTTAGAGGTGCAGTTATTGGAGGTAGCATTCGGTTTGCTACAAAGCTTTACCTTAAGTATAAGGAAGGCAAAAACGTCTTTAAGGGTGAGTTAACACTTGAAGATTGGAAAGAAATTGGCTTAGATACGGCTACTGGTGCTGCGCTTAGTAGTATATCGGCAACGGCAATTTATGGGTTAACCAATTTTGCTCAAATGTCTGCTCCTTTAGCAGGTGCATTTGTCAGTGCAGGCATGGAAATTGCTAGTTTGATTGGTAGTTTAAATCGAAGAGAGATTACTGAAGAACAATTTGTTGAGTTAAGTATATTCGCTTGCGCTGATTCAGCAATGGTTGCTACTGGAGCAGCCATTGGCCAAGCCTTAATTCCAATACCTCTTGTTGGGGCAGTGATTGGTTCAATTGGCGGTCGGATGGTTTCTGACCTATGTAAAGAGTTATTAGGAATAGACGCGCAACTTGCCAAACGAGTAGAGCAACATTACCAAAACTTCCTTTCTCAAATAAATCGGGCTTACAAAGCCACTGTGGCTAATCTTGTTGCTACGTATGAAAACTTGGGCAACTTGGCCTCTACTGCTTTTGATTTTAATTTAAATTTGGAATTGAGATTAGAAGCAAGCATTAAATTAGCTCAAGCATACGGCGTTGCTGATGCCGATATTATTCACAATATAGATGAGCTTGATGCCTTTATGTTGAGCTAATTTTGTTATTACTCTTTTAACTCTGGGGCAAGTGTCTCTATTTCGCACAACATACCTTGTTTAGAGTGCCAACACTCGAAAATCACCCGATTTACTGGTAGATTACAGTCAAGTATCTTGACGTGTTGAAAATTCGTTGTCTCGGTTCCTGGTTTCCTTTGCTTTAGTGGTTTCTTATAGATAATTGTAAAAATTGATGGAATGATAAGCAAAGTAAATCAACTATCTTCTCAAAATGTGAATGAACTTATATTCAACTGAATGATTATTTATTAATAGTGAAATAATTCAATTATGAGGTACATAAAAGTATATTTATCTAGAGAATAAATCTACTTTTCATGTAAAATATGAAACTCCATTTTTGATGTACTCTTTGAGAAACGGCAACGTTTAATGTTGGGTTACCCTGTGGGAAACAAGCTACATTTTTCAACATCACATGATTCCCCACTGCCTACTCCGTATTTTCAAGGCAGGTCTAATTTGGAAGAGTTAATTAAAGGATTTTATTCTGGCGAAATTTCCCGATAAGCTTGGCGACACTGCTCATAGTTGTCTGGTGAAATCTCGCCATTACCAAAACATAATTGCTCGTGAGTGGTAATTAAAGTTTCATAAGGCTGTATAGGACGATAAGACGATCGCAACAATTGCAAATATTCTCCGTCTGTACGGCTGAATTTATGAGGTGCAATGGCTTGCCGATCCAAGTGCTGTAACATTGCTAAATAAATACAACGACAAGCTTCACGGTAGTTACCCTGACGGTAAAATTGTTGCGATCGCTCTAACAAAACGGGAATAGATGACTCACTAGAGGCGGTTTTTACGCCCAGATTAGCAAAATTGCCTCCTCTACTCAGCCAAGAGTATATATAAGGACTGAATTCTCGCCATAACCGCCAAACCACCCAAGCGACAAATAAGCCCAATACTAGCCAAAATAGGAATTTCAGTAGCTCACTTACCCAAGGACTAATTGACCATTCACCAGGCAATTGTGGCAGAGCTTGTCCCAAGCGGTAAAACTGGTATTCCCACCATTCTCCTACTTGTTGTTGAAATTGAGAAAGCTGCCAATTCCAGCTAGTTTTTTCAAAGGTATCTGTGGACATAGGGAGGGGCAGGGGGGCAGGGAGCAGAGGGGCAGGGGGGAGAGAAGAGATGGGGGAGTGTGGGGAGTGTGGGGAAAGAGGGGGGCAAGATTTCTTCCCCATCCTCCCACACCTCCCACACTCCCTGTTTGTCCTATTCCTTATTCTTCAATCACAGTTGACTCTTTTTTTATCATTATCCAGCCGATAACAGCAAGTAGCGCGCCGAATGCCAGAAATCCAATATCCCAAGCTAATTGATTTGGGCCTGGTTTAACATGATGGATACCGAGAATTTGGTGGTCAATTACTCCTTCAACTAAGTCGAATAACCCAGCACCAATCAGTATTGAACCAATAAAGGTCTGTGATGACCAAGGAACATCATCGCGCCCTCCGGCACGCCACAGCAAGATTATTCCGACTACGGTTACTACCCAATCAAAGGCATGAAATAAGCCGTCCCACACCATGTTCAAATCTTCATTGGCAACGTTTATCAGAGGTCGAATATTGCTCAACATATGATGCCACTGGAGCAACTGATGCAGTAAAATTCCATCAACGAACCCTCCAAGACCTAAACCAAGAACAACTCCGGCAATAATTAGGGGTGTCCGTCGGTTGAAGGTTGTATTCTTCGCCTGCATTTTCAACCTCATAAATCGCTTTTCTACCAAAATAGAATTTTTTTGGGAATAATATCTTCTATCTTGAGACAAGTGCAAGTGCTAGAATCTAAATCTCATATAAACAACAGATATCGCCTCATTTCTATTAAATTTAATTTGCACACCTGCGTTTACTGAGTAGAAATTTTTTGGGATGGGTACTGCGATCGCTGTGAATGCAAAAAATTGATACATTCTGTCTTGCAACCCCTACAGTAATCAAAAGTTTTCTCGATCGCTAAACTTAAATTTTAGATACAGGCTTTAGAAATAGCCATGCCATAAAGAATGTAGCTGCTGTGAATAGTTGCATCAAATCTAAAGCTGACAGATAGCCATCTGCAAATGAAGCAATACTGCGATCCGTAATCCCAAATACCCAAGATGATAAGCCAAACAGCCAAATCCCATTCTTGAGATTTCCCACAAATTCCTTAAACTCTGATGGTTTTTGGTCGTTCACAATCTTCTGCTCCGTTGGTGAAGAATCTAGTGGTTATACAGTTATCAGTTTTGTCCATTTGGGTCAAAATCCCCCAAATAAGTGGTAGGCATTGGTGCGCTGTAGCACCAGACTATAGACTTGATAACTGTTCGCTGTGCGCTGACTTAATCAGGAATACCTGCTATTGGGAAGTTTTTTTAACTCCTAAGGCAGAATTTACACTCAGCTATTAATAATATTAATAAATATTTCACCTACTTGACTTCCCTGCCCAAAGGTACATCTAATAATCTTGACATTCCTTTTTTGGTTTTGTCACCTCCCATAGACGGCAATAGGCTGAGTTTCTAGCTTTGTAGTACCAAAGTTAAGTATTGAGATTACATAATCTTCAAACAACTATATAAAGATTTATTCATATGTTATAGAAAATCATACTAAAGATAGATGCATTTTTTAATTTTAAATTAAACTTTGTGAATATATTGTAGGGTAGCACCGATGTGTAGCCCTACAACGATGCGCTATAAGCTAGATTTCTGGATCAGCCAAGCGGGTGGTGGGACGACTTTGATACAAGTCCTGAACAACTTGGAGAGCAGAAACTACGGCTACAAGACCGATGACGGTAACAGGTAACAAACCTTTGCCAAAAATGGCGATCGCCAGCAGCACAACTGCACCCCCAAATCGATATTGGGAACGGATTTGGCAATAACGAATCATCCCAAATCGATGGAGAATACTAACAGCTAGCGAGCATAATGCTATTGAACCGCAGATCAGCCATCGGTGGGAATCCGATAAGGCTAGAGTTGGTTTGCTCAACAAGATTTGTTCTACTCCCACTCCAGCCGCAGCAAAGCCAATCACTAGAGGTAAATGAGTGTAAAGCCAGAGATAAACAATACCAGTTTTTCCATACGTCCGCGCTATCTCAATCGGTTTCCCACCCAGATTATCGAAATACACCCACCACCAGCTAAAAGCAATAATTAAACCAAACACGGCGGAAATTACAGTTAAAGTATCCCATTTCTGCTCAGAAACACCATTGACTACCGCGATAATTGCTTCACCCAAGACAATAATAGTAAACAGTCCGAAACGTTCTGGTAAATGCGAAGCGTGAGGGAGTAGTCCGACTTGAAACTTGCGTGCTGTTAAGGGTGTAGTAAAGTCAATAACGATTGCTAATGTCCAGAGGGCGAATCGCCAAGGGACGGGTATAAATGCGGAAATGAACCAAAGCAAAGCGGCGATTGCAAAACCAATTGCGTGGCGAGTCGTCAAAGCACGTGCTAGGGGGATGTGTATTCCAGCACGGACGTACTCGATTACCAATACAACCCGACCAAGAGCATAGGAAAGGGCAAAACCAGGAGAACTTTCGCTTAAACCGTGGTGTATATTCACAGCCATTGCTGCTGCTGTCAGCATTTGTACGCCAATTAACAGTCGATGTCCGACATCATCGCTATCAAAACGGTTCGCGTAAAATGTAGTGCCAATCCACGACCACCAAACTGGTATAAATAAAACTACAAAGCCAAATAATCCTGAAAGTGAGATATCCTCATTGAGATTGTGAGCGAGTTGAGAAACTGCAACTACAAAAACCAAATCATAAAAAAGTTCTAGCCAAGTAGCGCGTCGTTCTTCTTCAGTACCTTCACCAGTGCGTAACCTTGGTGGTTGAATAAAATTTGCCATAGTGCTGCTAATTGCGAATCGCTAATTGTTTTTTAGCATTAGCTGTAGGCAATTAGCGAATGGATAAATGATTTTGCATAAATTGCTAAAAATTTGCTGAGAGATTAAAGTACCGATTCTAAAAAACTATTACTAGATTTAATCACAACAAATAAAGGAGAGTAATTATTATGACAGTGAATATTAAAGCTTCATTAGTTCAGCCAGGTAAAGGTTCCGCATATTTAGTGCTGGGCGATTTATACACTATTCTTGCTGAGGGAAAAGATACAAACGGTGAGTATGGGTTAGTAGAGGCTCTAATGCAACCACAAAGCGCTGCACCACTCCATAATCATGACGATGCAGACGAAGCACATTATATTCTTGAGGGAGAGATTGAGTACCAGCTTGACGAGCAGACTATCGTTGCAACTCCGGGAACCTTCCTAAATTTTCCTAAAGGTCAGTATCACAGTTATAAAAATATTGGGGCAAAGCCTGCCAAACTACTGATGTGGGTGACACCAGCAGGAGGGGAGCTGTTTTTTGCAGAGGCAGGGCATCGTATTAACTTACCATTGAATGAGGAAGAACGCAGTCTTTTGGGCGTTGTGAATCCTGCCGACTTTGAAAAAGTCCTTGTCATTGCCTCGAAGTATATTAAATTCCCGACAAGTTGAGGAAGAGAGAAATCAAGTTCTTAAGTTGGTTTGCGTGTACGCAACGTCTTTAACATCAGATACTCATTAATGGAGTTCAAAGGGGGATTAATCCAGTTCAAATACTCATTAATGGAGTTCAAATACTCTTTAATGGAGCTAAAAAACTCATTAATGGAGTTCAGATACTCATTAATGAAGCTAAAAGACTCATTAATGGAGTTCAGATACTCTTTAATGGAGCTAAAAGACTCATTAATGGAGTTCAAAGACTCTTTAATGAAGCTAAAAGACTCATTAATGAAGTTCAAAGACTCATTTTAATTAAATCAAGAATTTCCCCTCAGCCTAAAAATCTCTTTCTTAATTAGGAACTTATAAGCTAACTACGCAAAATTAATTAGAGTCATTGCCAGCGTGCAGGGAAGCAAGCTACGTGCAGCGTCTTGTAGAGAAGCGAAGCAATCACAAGGGCTGCGATTGCTACCCTTCTCTACGAGACGCTGCACGAACGGGAAGGCTACTCTTCGAGAACACCTTCGGCGAACGCCTGCATTTCGCTTCGCTGCATTCGCAATGACATTGTCTAATTAATTATGTTTACCTATTTATCACGTCCTTGGCCGCAACAATTGCACAAAAGTATCACTCACAGTATGGTCTTTGGTATCGGCGGCGTATTGAATTAATTTTTCCTTCAGTTCTTTGGCAGCATCTAAAGGCAGTAAGTTGACTAGCAAAAAGTAGACACCGCGAAAACGGGAATCGCCCATGTGGTCAATCAGCCGATTTTTAGCTTCATCTTTCTCGCCAAGAAAGTTCTGCACTAAAAAGAAATCCATAATTTTGTCGTGGCGGAAATTCCATTCTCTCCTAGCTGCACCTGCTTCGTTTTGCCACTGACGGCTGACGACCATTTTGTATTTCTCATCTTCTAAAGACTGTATTACCTGGTAAAATTCATCCGCAGGTAGTGCCTGCTCATCGTTTAGCCGCATTTGATAAACAGCATCCGAGAATTTTTTTAAGGGAAATTCCTGGTTCCACTCTTGCAGGTATTCGGCTGCCATCAAATTATATTGCTGTTGTTGCAGGTGAAACAAATCGGGGTATTCGCCTTGGGAGATCATTAACGCCACAACAGTTAAATCCATTGGGTTAGAGAGAACCCTTTGGTTAGGAGTTAACTCCTCTGGTGATTGCTGCTTGCTGAGGGCTGTTGCTAGATAGTTAGTGCAGGCTTGCTCGTAATTATTACCCTGAACTTTGGCATCTTTGGGGAGTCGTGGCTGACGGGAAATCAAAAATTGCTGAATTTGGGCTTGCTCAAGGGGCTGTAATTTATATATTTTGGCTGTTGAGGGTGGTGTCCACTCTAGGGGCTGGGTAGTCATGATGATGTTACCCCGGAAATAGCTTTCGACAAACTGGCAAATTTTAGCCCTAGTGTCGGCTGTGACTTCGTTAAGTCCGTCAATGCAGATATCTAACGCACCACTGTAAATTAAATTCTTGAGAAAATCAGCATCTTGTGCTTGCCCGTGCAGCTTGGCTTGAATTGCTTCAATTACCCCTTTGTCACACTTGCGGGCGGGTAAATAAACTACAATGCGCGGTGAGGTTTTCACCAAATGGCGGAGAAACATCGACTTACCCAAACCGGAATCACCTTCTAAGACGATTTGCCCGGTGATGCTGGGTAGCACCTGGGTAATTGCTTGGGGTTCTTCGGCACTGGGAACTTTCACCTTCGATTCTGGAAAGTATGTTTGGGGGTTAAAATTATCTAACCCGGCATCGGCTAGTAGGGAAGGCTTGAAGGGTTCAAATAACTTGCGGCGAAAAAAGGGAATCCAGGCGAGGAGAAAGCCGACGTAGCCCACGCCTAAGATGCGCCTTACCCAAGGATTCCAGAAGAAGATAGCTTGAACTTGGGGAAATTTGGGATAAGCAAAGATGAGGGCAAGCCAAAAAATAGCGTGAATCAAAATCATCATTCTGGCGTTAAAAAACCACTGCCAACCCTTGAGGTTAACTATTACTGATTGCAGCGAATCAGCTTCGTTGTAGCCGGCTTTTTTGAGGTTGTTGTAGTGAGTTTCTAGAATACCAATATCTTGCGGTTCCCAATGGACTTTTCTCGCAACTACAGCGATTTGCTTTGCTAAGTCTTGCTGTAATCGTGCCAAATCTCGACTCGGTTCCCAGGCTTGGGCAAAGATTTTGAGAGTTTTAACACCTTGTTCATGGCTTAATTGAGTAGGAATCGTTTTAGGGTTAGGGAAACCTAGCCATGTAAGCAGTGTTTTTACTTCATCAGTGCCACCACTCAGAAAATATGTCAAAAATCGCCACTGTGCAAATTCTGATTGACCTGCGTAATAGATGCTATCTAGAATTACAACAGTATTATTCAGGTTGAGTTGTTCTATTCTTCCCAATGCCTCTGCTGCACCTCTACGAACATCATTGTCAACGGTTTTATCCTTGAGGAAGTCGAGGATGTCTTTGACGTAGGATTTGCCAGCCTCCCCAAGATTTCCCAATGCCTCTGCTGCACCTCTACGAACATCATTGTCAACGGTTTTATCCTTGAGGAAGTCGAGGATGTCTTTGACGTAGGATTTGCCAGCCTCCCCAAGATTTCCCAATGCCTCTGCTGCACCTCTACGAACATCATTGTCAACGGTTTTATCCTTGAGGATGTCAGCGATGTCTTTGACGTAGGGTTTGCCAGTATCCCCAAGATTTCCCAATGCCTCTGCTGCACCTCTACGAACATTTGAGTCAACGGTTTTATCCTTGAGGATGTCAGCAATGTCTTTAACGTAGGGTTTGGCAGCCTCCCCCAGATTTCCCAATGCCTTTGCTGTAATGAAACGAAGATCGGAGCCATCAATGCTAATAAATCTAGAAGTTTTCTCCTTGAGGAAGTAGAGGATATCTTTGATGTAGGGTTTGGTAGCCTCCCCCAGATTTCCCAATGCCTGTGCAGCAGAGTAACGAATATCCAAGTCAACGGTTTTATCTTTGAGGATGTCAGCGATGTCTTTGACGTAGGGTTTGGTAGCCTCCCCCAGATTTCCCAATGCCTCTGCTGCACCGGAACGAACAGAGGGGTTAACGGTTTTATCCTTGAGGATGTCAGCAATGTCTTTGACATACGGTTTGTCAGCTTCCCCTAGATTTGCCAATGCCACTGCTGCATCTAAACGAACATAAGGGTCAACAGTTTTATCCTTGAGGAAGTCAAGGATGTCTTTAACGTAGGGTTTAGCTGCCTCTCTCAGATTTGCTAATGCCACTGTTGCATTTCTACGAACATTTGATTCAACAGTTTTGTCCTTGAGGAAGCCGAGGATGTCTTTGACGTAGGGTTTGGCAGCCTCTCCCAGATTTGCCAATGCCCCTGCTGCACCGGAACGAACATAAGGGTCAACGGTTTTATCCTTGAGGATGTCAGCGATATCTTTGACGTAGGGTTTGGCAGCCTCTCCCAGATTTGCCAATGCCCCTGCTGCACCGGAACGAACATAAGGGTCAACGGTTTTATCCTTGAGGATGTCAGCGATATCTTTGACGTAGGGTTTGGCAGCCTCTCCCAGATTTGCCAATGCCCCTGCTGCACCGGAACGAACAGAGGGGTCAACGGTTTTATCCTTGAGGAAATCGAGGATGTCTTTGACGTAGGGTTTGGCAGCCTCTCCCAGATTTGCCAATGCCCCTGCTGCACCGGAACGAACATAAGGGTCAACGGTTTTATCCTTGAGGATGTCAGCGATATCTTTGACGTAGGGTTTAGCTACCTCCCCCAAATTTCCCAATGCCGATGCTGCACTGGAACGAACATCTTTGTCAACGGTTTTATCCTTAAGGATTTTGGCAGCTTTCTGAGCTATATCCTCTGGTTTCGGAACCACCGATTTTAAATTTTTTAGATCATATTCATTGAATTTATCAAAAGCAAGTTTCTTTACTCCATCATGTCCATCATCAAGGGCAGCTACAATACCGTTAATCTGCCACGCTTGCGGTATCGGCTCAGGCGCTTCTTTCGCACTCACCCAAGGCAGGGCGAGGAAGAGAGTCAACAGCAGGGTAAAGGGAAAAAGGAAAAAGGGCGACGATCGCTTTTTAATTATGTGCAGATGCATTAGTATAATTCGTAATTTATTTAGTAATAAAGGCTGTTTCTGCCCTTTCCTTAGTAGGGAAAGAGAAGGGAGTTAGGTTTTTACTAATAAATCAGGAACCGCTACAGTTATCTTTTTATCGTCTGATAACTCAATCTAGCCAGAAATAGAATATTAATGTAAATATTACAGGAATTTCAAAAGATACGCTTAGAGTGTAATACTGAGCTTCCTTGAGCGATAGTGCGTAGGCGTAGCCCGCACTTCTCTTCGAGACGCTGCGCGAACGGCTGCGCTCAGTGACCATCGTAGACATCGCCTACTCAAACCACTGTACGAGATAATAACAATGCCTGGTTTAATTGTTGGCAATGGTCAATGTCCTTTGATAACCTCTGCAAACTACTATCTGAAAAATATCCAGAACGTTTTGCTAGTTGGGTTTTAGGTACAGAGCAAACTTCTGTCAAAGTCCTCAAAACCGAATTGAGCATTGAACCGATTCGCGCTGATTACGTCACATTCCTACAGCTACAAGGACGCATTCTGCATCTGGAATTTCAAACCAAACTAGAATCTACGCCACCCCTACCCCTGCGGATGCTAGATTATTGGGTACGCTTGTATCGTTTGTATCGCCTACCAATAACGCAAGTCGTCGTCTTATTACTTCCGCCTGCAACAGAAACAATAATTGAAACTGCCTTCAGCGTCGAAACTACTCGTCATGAATATTGCGTGATTTGCATGTGGTCAGAAAATCCAGAACCATTTCTCAATGACGTGGCTTTGATTACCCTTAGCACCACTGACAGCAACCACGTAACCCCAAGCTTTGTTGCAAACAGTTGTAGAAAAAGTTAATCAACTTGAGCCAAAACAAAAAAGATAAATTTCCGCTTATACCCAAATCTTAGCGGGGTTAAAATACAATCAGGACTTGATTCGACAAGTATTTCGGGAGGGTATGATGCGCGAGTCAGTAATTTATCAAGAAATTCTTGCAGAAGGGGAACAACGCGGCGAACAACGAGGACGGGAAGAAGGACGAAAGACAGAAGGGCAATTGCTGATTCTCCGTCTACTTACTCGAAGAGTGGGAGAATTACCCCAAGAGGTGCTAGAGCAGATTGAAACTCTCTCCTTAGAACAATTAGAAAATCTTGGCGAAGCTTTGTTGGATTTTCAGGCTCAAGCGGATTTAGAAGCCTGGTTTAATACATTAGAGTAGCAAAAGGAGCTGCACCGGACAAGGCAAAAGTTAAAAGTCTTGTACCCTTGGCAATGACCCAGGCTAGCTCCTAAATTGATTTGTCTAAAAGGAAGTGTTACAACACAATAATTGCCCACATACTAACACCCAAAGCGATCGCTGCTAAATGTTGCCAAAGGAGCGATCTGAATGACTGTTTGGCAATTTTTTGGGTTAATAATATCGTCAACAACACTGAGAATATTAAAGTTGTACCTTGCAAAAAACTAATTACAGCAGGATGAGCAACTAACATTGGCAGTTGTTCGCCATTCAAACCAAGAGTAGCAAAACTCACAGGTAAAATCCGTCCGCCTTCACTCAAGCCCAAACGCAGATAATGAGCTAAGTTTCCTCCCAAAACTAATGGTAAATATCCATAGGCAAGCTCTACAAATGATTTTGGCTTCCGGTTAAGGTTAAACAGTTTCAGCAAGCCATAAGCCCCGAAGATAAAAGCTACTGGAACAATTAACACTACCAGTGATAATCCTAAGTGTTGCCAAAAGTTAGTTAAATCTAGTTGTAACCCTAGCCAAGATTGCAACTCTGGCAAACGATGCAGATATACTCCACCTAACAACAAAAACAACAACGCCACTTCATAAGTGCGGGGTACATGGGTTGTCCATAGTTCAACTCCAGGGGGACGCAGGTTGAATTCTACGGAACGATGGGGACAGGCTTTGAGACAAGTCATGCACAAAACGCAATCTCTGTTATCTTCTAACTGCGCTGGATGAGAATACAAAGGACATCCATTAGTTTCCATCCCTTCACCTTTTTGAGGACCTCCTTTATAACACTGGTAGGTGGTACAACTAGCAGAACAAATACCTTGTTGTGCCCGAAGTTCTGTCATTGAAAGTTTGGCAAATAAACCATTCATCCCACCGATGGGGCAGAGATACCGACACCAATATCGCCTTTCAAAAATAGCAGAGAAAATCATTGCCCCAGCAGTAATTAATAGCAGCAAACAAGCGCTGAGGTAAGCTGTATTTTCTAAATGCCAGAGTTCTTCCCATAAGAAAATTAAGGTAAAGAGTCCAAAAAGAAACCATCCGCCCCATTTTTCTCCTTGTTCTCTAGGCCAGCGTTTGAGCTTGCGCGGCCACAACCATAAAGATAATTTTTGGGTAATTTCTCCATAAATCATGAAAGGACAAACAGAACACCAAATACGTCCTAAAAAGGGAAAGAGAAATAAGAAGAAAGGCCACCACCAAGCCCAAAATAGATTTAAAACGAAATTGCGATCGCGCGTTTGCGGGCCAATAAATAACACCGCAACAATAATTGCAAAAGCAGTTGCAGTAAAACCATAATTAATCCGATCCGGCCACCACGAACTCCGCAAAAATTTGCGTAAATCAGGATAAGCATTTAAAAGATTGACTCGAAATCGCTTTTTCTTGGTTTCGGCTGGCCAAAAGATTTCTTCTGTTAATTCACTAGCATTTTCAGCTTGGACGATCGCTCTTTCTACCAGATTTTTTAATTCTTTGAGATTACCAGGAAAATCATAAGATTGTAAGCGACGCAAAGCTTCTGGGGTGATGTGCGGTTTGGGAATGCCTCTAGCGCGAGCGTAGAGACTGATATAATATTCCACCTGGGCTTTAATATCAGCTTTTCGCACTCGTAGCGGCGGTACTTTAATAGTATGACCAACAGAGCGCTCAATTGTCGGCTGAGTTTTTTCAGAAACAATGAGAATGCGTGCTTTACTAGAGCGAGGTTCGGCTTCTGCTTCTCCCGGACGAGCGACTGGGGTATATGTGCCAGTTTTGACCAACTGTGTCACAGCAGGTAATAACTCTTGGGGTAATTCTTGGATGTTGTTGAAAACTAAGGTACCTTCTCCGAGCCATTCTAACAGCCCTGGTTTACCGCCAACGCGACCAAATAAATCTGCACCGCTTGTTTGCAGAATACCACAATTAACTTTAATAATAGGTTCTCGCCTTTTAGGAGAACCAAAGTGAATTAAGGCTGCTATATTGTCTTTTTCTAACCCTGGTTCGCCGAAAATATCCACTGACTTGCGGTCATTAGCAGCTTCTCGAATTTGTTCCCGCAGACGCACAGCATAGCGACTTGTACCAACAATCCCCCGTTGCGCTTTGGTGACTAAATACGGACGCAAAGCGATGGAACGTTCTTGTTCGTAACCAAGTGCAGATGTCAGTTCAGCTAATTCTTGAGCCAATTGACGGGAAAAAGCCTGAGCAATTTCTGGGTATTGGTTGAATAATTCCCGAAATTTTTGTGCAGGTATAACCCATAAGTGACATTCTGTGACGGTAACAATTGTGAATGTGGCTAACTCATCTAAGAGTAACTCTTGGAGGTGAATGACTTCTCCGGGAAGAAATCCACGAACTAAAGCTGAGTTCTGATGATCGGTGCTATCACATTCAAGTTGACCATCTCTAAGAATGTAAAGTGCTTCTGGGGGAGTACCTTCGTTAACCAGGTTTACTTGTGCTGGTACAACTTGTTCTTCAATGACTTGGGCGATCGCATTCAACACCTCAGGTGAGAGAATTCCTAAAGTTGTGCGCTCTTGTAGCCATGTAACCGTTTCTGGAGATGTCATATTCGGTTCTCCGTGCAGGTTGCCGTATCAAAGGAATTATCCCTTGAAAGTTGGTCAACAATTCAAAATTTTCAATTCTCAATTCTCAATCAAGTTCAATTCTGCCTACAGTTTGCCTTTTCTCTTAAACTCTGTAGTACGTTTCCAGAGTTTTTTTCATTCTCTGAAATAAATAAAGGAAGCCAGTAGATTGCTTTTTATAGCAATCTATTAGTATCATCATTCAAATCTTCAATTAATCTTACTACTGCTTTAAATCACAGTTTTGGAATTGTAAATTCTAACCAGAACTTAATAGATTGAGCATGAGATTTTATAATTCCATAGTTAAACAAATTTATTACATAATCTTTTTTATGTAAAACTTTCTTTGCCATTGCAATAGTAATTTGACTTTTTTTCTCAACCATCAGCTTGATGAGTTCATAGGATTCTATTTCAGGTATTGACTTCAGATACTCTAAAATTCTCTTTGATTCATCAGAAGATAAGCCTCTGTAAGTGCTAGTCTCTATTAACTGTTGAAGATTATCATTCATAATTTATTATCAAAAATAATATGATGTGAAAATGACTATGAAATAGCGGAGAATATTTTGCGATCTCAAAAAGTCTCAATTACACATCTGGTGAATTAATTGTAACAATCGATTCAGGAAAATTATGGCATTATATCTAGATTCGGCGATCGCATCGGAAGCAGAAATAGTCAAACATTGGGGTTGGGTAAAGGGCATTACAACCAATCCCACGCTTTTAGCTCAAAGCGACACTCCACCAGAAACTACGCTGCAAAAATTGGCTACCTTGACAAACGGCCCGTTATACTATCAACTTATGGCAGCTGATAAAGCGGGAATGTTGGCTGAAGGTAGAAAAGCTTTCGAGATTATTGGTTCAAAAACAATTTTGAAGATTCCTGCAACACCTTTAGGATTTGAAGTAGTAGCAATTTTGTCTTCAGAAATTACCTGTTCGGTGACAGCAATTTATAGTGCAGCACAAGCAGCAGTAGCACGGGAAGCCGGAGCAAAAATTGCCATAGCTTATGTAAATCGCGCTACTCGGTTGTTGGGTGATGGTATTGCCTTAGTCCGGGAGATGGCTAGCGTACTCCAAGGTAGCGACACGGAAATTTTAGCAGCTAGTATTAAATCTCTCCAAGAAGCAGCCGCTTCATTGCAAGCCGGGGCGGATCATTTGACTTTACCATTGGCAATGTTGCAAGCGATCGCTACTCATGAATTATCACAAAAAACTGTTGAAGAATTCGCCCAACAAGGCATCGGCTTGAGATAATTTCTAATTTGTAATTCCTTATCAAATATGAGTTTGTCAGATATTCCCAATCTCTGGGTTCCTTTAGTGCTTTTAGGTTTGATTGTCCTAGCTGCGGTATTTTTCAGTCGCAGTAGTTAAGCTAAACATTACAGTTGAAATATCAGTTTTATGTTTGCTGTTGTCACTATCAGAGAAAATACATTTATCCTCAGGTACCGTAGTCCGCCTGCTGGGAAGTTGGCAAGACTATCAAGCACTAAATCAGCAACTAGGCGAGCGTTCCTCGCCTCGGATTAAGTATCGAAATAGAGAAATTCTTTTGATGGCACCGCTACCAGAACATGGGATCGAGTACCAGAAATTTGGTTGTTGAAAAAGAACCAACTGGTGATTTACAGATTGCAAGGCGATCGCTACACTATTGAAACTAGCAGTCGCTATTTTCCAAACATTAATGTATCACAAATAATTACTGAATATTTGCAAATTGCCTACGAGCGTAATACTAGTGCAGCTATTCGAGAATTACGGCGGAAATTGGCAAGTGGAAATTGAATATTTTGCTTTGCGACCTTAGCATATCAACAATTATCGTGCAGACAATCTTCATTAACGACAGCTACTTTGTGCGATAAAGTACAAAGTGTCACTCTTAAATAAATAGAAAAGGAATGCGTACATGGTAAAGGGGAGGTTAGAAGCATTCAGTGATGGGGTGATTGCCATCATCATTACCATCATGGTGCTAGAAATCAAAGTACCGCATGGAAGTAATTTAGCGGCACTGCGTCCGCTGATCCCAATATTTATTAGCTATCTGCTGAGTTTTATTTATCTGGGCATCTATTGGAACAACCATCATCACTTATTACAGGCAATTCGCTATGTTAATGGGCGTATCCTTTGGGCGAATCTGCATCTGTTGTTTTGGTTATCACTAATCCCTTTCGTCACTGGCTGGATGGGCGAGAATCACTTTGGTACTATACCAGTTGTCCTTTATGGTACGGTTTTATTGTTTTCTGCGATCGCCTACTTTATCCTCACCCGTACTCTAATTTCTGTTCATGGCACCGATTCGACTTTAGCCATCGCAGTCGGTCGAGACTTTAAAGGAAAAATATCTCTAATTTTTTATGCTCTAGCAATTCCCCTGGCTTTTCTAAATTCGTGGCTTGCTTGTGCATTATACATTTTGGTCGCAGTTATCTGGCTGATCCCCGACCTTCGCATTGAGAAGACCTTAACTTCTTAATATCGACCTGCAATCAAGTGAATCGCATCTAAGTGCGATTATTGGCTAGCAAAAACCAAGTCACTTTCAATTAATTTGGCACCTGTTAGGTTAGCCCCACTCAAATTGCAAAAGTGAAAATTTGCTCCTCTGAGGTCTGCTAGTGCTAGATTAGCTCCCGTTAAATCTGCACCAGTGAGGTTAACTTCAGTTAAGTTAGCCTTACTGAGGTTAGCCCCCCGAAGTGAAGCTTGTTGCAGGTCTGCTGCTGTTAGGTTTGTCCTCATGAGGTTTGCCGAAATCAGGTCGGCTCCACTTAAATTAGCTTGGCTTAAATCTGCTGCTGTTAAATCAGCTTTACTTAAATTAGCTTTACTTAGGTCTGCCCGACTTAACTGAGCATAACTGAGGTTAATTTCACTTAGCTTCACTGATGCAAGTACTGCACACCTCAAATTAGCATTAATAAAATTTCTTTCTCCCATTGCATAACGGCGTAAAATTTCATCGGCTGTTACTCTGTCTAAAACAGCTTTTGACGCGCCTTGATAACACCATCTAGCTTCTAAGAGTTTAGCAGCAGTGTTAACAGCTACCTCATCAGATTTAGCCATTATCACACCATTGCAGCCATCCCACTGACCGTTAAGTATAAAGGCAATCTCACTAGCAGCAGCAATTGAGTCAAATAGTAAAACAGATTCTTTGTGCTGTTTTAACCAGTTATTCCAAATAGAGATAATATTTTTCATTTTTATAAGTTTTGGCGGCTTAAGTGACGATTACAGCTTTAATTTCCAGATATTAATCAACTCTGCTTACTCTAACTCTGGCTTAAGTTATTTAGTCACTAACACAAAACACTAGGCTTCATTTTTCAAAACTGCTTCTTGGCGCTACTTTGTGACAGAGCGCTGTACAAAGACTTACAACCTGATGTAGCAGCCCATTTACAGCGCCCAGTCACAAAGGAGTTACAATCGGCTTAAGTACAAATGTCTGCAAGAACTAAGTTCTAAACAGCTGAATTTGAGCGTTCTATTTGTTGCCGAACGGTATCAATAGAAGCATTAATACCAGCTAGTTTGGATTCTAAATCATCTCGTATCCAAATCAAGAATCTTAGTTTCCGCTCTAAGCTAGCTTTATGCGAAATGGGTTCGCTTCCAAAACAAGGGTTACTCCAAAAAGGAAACATAGTTGACCTGTGTATTTAGCTTTTGTAACAGTGCAATATATCGCACTACTACAATTATGACTAATAATAATGAGACTAGTGTGTGTAATAACCGACCCAAATTATGGGTGTTTAGCGAATAGATGCTAAAATTTGTCTTCAAAAATATTGAAGGTATTTTGTCAAATTGTCAACTAGAAAGTAATAATTTAATGACATTAGGTGTGGTCATTTCTCCCTTTTTCAAAACAGATAGAGAAAGCAATTGATAGATAAATTCGTAAAACCTTAGAACTAGCAGCAACAGCACCTCAGTAAAAAAATAGAATCAAGAGTTCTTAACTCGTTGGACGTTGAAGCGTTTAGTAGTTTGGATTGACAATCAATTCAATCTCAAATGTAGTTGTGAATCAGTGCGTAAAACTCTCAATAATTTAGGATTTTCAGGGAAACAAGCGCAAAAACAGCTATTTTAAAATTGTCGCAACCAGATTATTTAAGTAATTATTCTTTCATTTTTTATCAAGAAAAATGTAACTAATATTATGTCCGCCTAATTAGTTATAATTCCCCCATCTGTGCAAAAACCAGGAAAACCTGTTTCCCACCTGCTCCCTACCCCCTGCTCCCCTGCGGTCTTAATAATAAGTCTTTAACCAGACATGATATAATGCATAGCTCTATTTTTAGCAAAGGTATTGCTTAATACTTATTTTTTGCTTCTGTCTCCTGCCCTCTGCTAGAGCTGCCCAAAGGGCAGATAACTTTGACTACTTTCATTATTTTTCAAATGTTCTAAATAAACAGCAACGAAGATTATAATTTTGCTACACCTTTGTTAAGAAACGTTACAAGACTCTTAACACAAGGAAATATTTTTATGGTAGTTTCACTTGAGAAGAATGTACCACATCAGGTTGTAATCATTGGTGGAGGCTTTGGTGGACTGTATACAGCAAAGACTCTTAAGAAAGCGAATGTCAATGTTACTCTCATTGATAAACGTAACTTTCATTTATTTCAGCCGCTTTTATATCAGGTTGCCACAGGTACGCTATCACCTGCTGACATTTCTTCACCATTACGAGCTATTTTTAAGAAAAGCAAGAATACAAAAGTGTTCTTGGGAGAAGTAAATGATATCGATCCAGAAGCCCAAGAAATTATTCTGCGCGATCGCACAATACCCTACGATACATTAGTTGTTGCCACAGGTGCTAACCATTTCTATTATGGTCACGATAACTGGAGACCATTGGCTCCGGGCTTGAAAACTGTCGAAGATGCGGTAGAAATGCGTCGCCGGATATTTTCGGCATTTGAAGCAGCAGAAAAAGAAACCGATCCCGAACTACGCCGTGCTTGGTTGACCTTTGTAATTGTTGGTGGTGGCCCTACAGGTGTAGAATTAGCGGGTGCGATCGCAGAGTTGGCACATAAAACTCTCAAAGAAGATTTCCGCAACATCGACACCTCAGAAACTAAGATTTTGTTATTGCAAGGAGGCGAGTACATTCTCCCTCATATGGCACCACAGTTATCAGAAGTAGGAAAAGTATCCTTGCAAAAGTTGGGTGTGGTAGTCAACACAAACACCAGGGTGACGAATATTGAAAATGATATCGTTACTTTCAAGCAAGGTGATAAAGTTGAAGAAATTGCCTCAAAAACTATATTATGGGCAGCAGGTGTGAAAGGTTCCGCTATGGGGCAAGTTTTAGCAAACCGCACAGGTGTAGAGTGCGATCGCTCTGGACGCGTGATTGTAGAACCAGACTTGACGATTAAGGGTTATAAAAACATCTTTGTCATCGGAGATTTAGCCAACTTCTCTCATCAAGATGGAAAATCATTACCTGGTGTTGCACCCGTAGCCAAACAACAAGGAGAGTATGTAGCTAAACTCGTTCAAAAACGCCTTCGAGGTCAAACACTACCACAATTTCGTTACAATGACGTAGGTAGTTTGGCGATGATTGGCAAAAATTTAGCTGTTGTAGATTTAAGCTTCATCAAACTCCAAGGTTTCCTTGCTTGGATATTTTGGTTAATCGTTCATATCTACTTCTTAATCGAGTTTGATACTAAATTAGTAGTAGTATTTCAGTGGGCATGGAATTATATCACTCGTAATCGTCGCTCTAGATTGATTACAGGTCGAGAAGCTTTAGAAGAAGCAAAAACTGTTAACAACAGCACTGATTTGGCGACTAAAATCGCTAACCCTCCTACTCAATCAACATCTCATTCAAACTTGCAATCTTACACTGCGGATATCGAGGCAGCAACTTCCTGATTAATATCAGCAAAACAGGACAAGGGTGAAGATAATCTTTGCTCTCAATACCTGTAAATTGGTTTTCTCTTGAGATGTTAAACGTGTTAATTCAATTATTCCACTTGACTTGAAGTTTTTTCATTTTCAGCGACAGGTGCGACAGTCTTCTTGCAGGCAATCAAAGAAACTAACAGTAAATGAATAAGGAAACTCCAAAAAATAAATTATCCCCTTTGAAGTTGATAACTGATGAGAGCCAGTTGCTACCCTGCGGGTTTTGCGTTAGCGATACAAGTCGGCACGCACTGGCTCTTGTTGACTGTTCAGTGTTAACAGTGGGATATTTTTTGATTTGAAAGTCCCTTAGGTTTTGAAATAGAGAATCTCGCGTTCATCAACATAGTTGAGATTGCCTTATGCAATTCCACCGTTTACACGAATATTTTGCCCGGTAATCCACTTGGCTTCGTCGCTAGCAAGAAATGCTACTACATCGGCGATTTCTTGTACCTCTCCCAATTTACCAAAAGCAGCCATTTGAGCTAAATGGTCTATCTGTTCTTGTGTTTTGCCTTCTCGAAATAATTCTGTATCGGTGGGGCCAGGAGAAATAACATTAACTGCGATCGCTTTTGCACCTAATTCTTTAGCTAGTACCCGTGTAATTTGTTCAACAGCACCCTTAGTTGCTACATAGGCGCTATAACTTGGCAGCATCATCACCGTAGTTGATGAGGAAAAGTTGATAATCCGTCCCCCTTCTGCCATGTGTTGCGCGGCTTGTTGACAAGCAAAATAAGTGCCTTTGACGTTAATGGCAAAAATGCGATCGAAATCTTCTTCTGTCACTTGAGTAATTGGTTTATAGAAAGCGATTCCGGCATTGTTGACCAAAATATCCAATTTAGCAAAGTGTTTAAGTGTTTGCTCGAACAAGCCTTGGACTTCAGCCACCTTGCTGACATCGGCTTTTACGGCAACTGCCTGTACTCCTAATTTTTCAATTTCTGTAACAACTTCCTGTGCTTTGTCTGCATTACCCGCATAGTTAACAACAATAGATGCGCCGTTACCAGCTAACTTAAGTGCGATCGCTCGTCCAATTCCCCGCGATGCACCTGTTACAATTGCAACTTTCCCTGCTAAAGATGGCATAATTAATCTAGTTTTATTTAGTTCATGAAAGCGATTATCTGCTGTTAAAGTACTGTACCGAGGTTAAATTTAGCAATTTTATCCGGTAGACTCCCTTTAACAGTTATCAGTCTTGTATATTGGGTTAAAGTCCCTGACAAAAAAGGTGGTAAGCGTTAGTCTGCGGTAAAACAGACATACGCCTGATAACTATTTACTGTTTGCGGTTTTAATTAAGATTCAGGAGCGATCGCCATACCATCAGTAAGATTAAGCAGTCCTGAAATAATAATTTTATCTTCTGGCTGCAATCCTTCAATCACTTGATAATTATTACCTTTGATTTGACCTAGCTGGACTCGCTTTAGCCGAGCTACCTGTCGAGACACACCTTGGGAGGAGTTTTCGCTTTCAACTACATAGACAAAAGTTTGCCCACCGACACGAGTCACTGCTGTTGTTGGAATCAAAATTCCGGGCCGCTCATTCCAGATGACTCTAGCCCTTGCCAATTGATTTGCACGTACCTGACCATTAGAGTTATTAAAGACTGCTTTAATCAGTATCCCTTGTGTCTCATTACTAGTATTAGGTGCAATGAAAAATATTCTAGTTCTACCCAATTTTTGACCTTGTGTGTTCATAATCTCCACTGGCATTCCCTCACGCAACAAGGGTCTTCGCTGTGGAGGCACAGAAACTTGAACTTCTAGAGGTTGATTTTGCATCAAGGTAACTAATGGTGTAGAAGTATTAACCAAATCACCTACTTTCACCGAGATGTCGCCAACTGTACCACCAAAGGGAGCAGTAATTTTATCGTACTGGAGTTGTTGCTGCTTGGGATTTACATTAGCTTGCTGTAAAGATTTTTCAGCTTGTAAGATGGTGGCTCGTTGGGCTTGAATCCTAGAATCAATTGCATTTAGACTAGTCCTAGCGGCAGCGAGCCTGCTAGCGTATTCATTGCTTGCCAGTCGAGGTACTGCTCCTTGTTGAGCTAAGCTGAAATACTTTTCGTATTCCTGCTGGCTGAGTTGTACATTAGTAACGTAAGATGGCCGTTCTGCTTCCAAAGATTTAAGTGTAGCGCGAGCATTTTGTAGTTGAATTAAAAATCCCTGAGGTGCAGCATTAATTCCACTAACTGTTGCTTGCTGCGCTTTTGAGTCTACTTGGATAATTGCTGCTCCTGGTGCTACTGAATCTCCAGGTTTGACAAATATCTGGGTGATTTGACCTTGAATCGCTGGTCTGAGGCTAACTGAGTGCTGGGACTCTAGAGTAGCAATAAAATCTGAACTTTCCTCAATAATGCCGCTTTGGACTGTGGATATTTTGACTCTTACCCCTTGAGGTTGAACGCTAGCAGTTGAAGGTGCTGGATTGTGTGGAGTCAGCAACCGCCAAACTATAGCTGTGCCGCCTAACAATACTAGTGCAGCTAAAAATAACCAAAGCCACCGCCGTTTTTCTGGAGGTGGCTCAAATAAAGTTTGTGAAGAATTTTCTCCAAAATCAGTTTGAGGCTCTGGGGATGTCATGGCTGATAAGGAATTTAATGAACAAATTAACTAAAACTCAATCAAGATTTTATCTGTTGAGATTGAAATTCCTGATTTTACATGAGCTATTGTGGCAAATTATATATTTGCCCATTCAAATATACTGTTTGGATAATTCTATCTAAATCTATCTAAAGGTGAATGATTTATTTTAAAAAATAGTTTATCCAAAAGTGAGATCGGGGAATGATTAGATGGAAACAAGAAAAATAACAAATGACCGATGACAAATGACAATTAACTTTTAATTTTTTCTTTTTCCTTTTTTGTTGAATGTTGATGTGAATTATTGAGTACAGACGATATCAACATTTGTTCAAAAGCTTTGGAAAGAGCAGTTTGAAAGCGCTGACGATGCTTGAGTTTGAAAAAAGGTCGAACTATTTCTACATAGGTGTAGCCCGCCGTAGGCATCGCACTCTCACCTTGTCTATTATCAATCACTCGAATTGGCTGTAAAGTTCCTAGTTGAATTTCTTTTTTGACCATCAACTCAGAAATTCCAGTTGCACCTACACCGTTTTCAATCGCTGCTTTTGCCATCTCACCACTAGTGAATACTAAAATTACATTCAGTTCGTCCAGATTGATTCCCCAATTTTGCAAAGCTTCCTCAAATCTTTGCTGTGTTCCAGATTCCGGCACCCGCATTACCCAAGGAGTTTGAGTTAATTGGCTTAACTCAATTTCTCCTTGCTCAAACCAAGGATGTTTTTCACCGACTACAATTTGTAAGCGATCGCTGCCGATAATTTCATATTCTAAAGTACTCTGAAGTGCTGGCTTCACATCTCCTTCTACCAAACCCAAATCAAACTGTCCCATTGCTGTTCCCACACAAATCGTTTCCGCGTTAGCAAGGGTACAGTCAATTTGGATACCGGGATATTGACTCTTAAACTCACTAATTTTGCTTGGTAGCCAATAATTACCAATTGTCAGACTTGAGCCTAGTTTCAATTCACCCCGTTGTAGATTATTTAATTCCCGCAATCCCCTTTCAGTTAAGGAGACTTGATCGAGAATTTTCTGCGCCTCCACTTGCAGTAACTTACCAGCCTCAGCAATCTCGATATGACGACCAATCCGATGGAACAACTTTATACCATATTCTTGCTCTAAGTTCTGGATCGCTGCACTGACAGCAGGTTGTGTAATATAAAGTTCTTCTGCTGCCCGAGTAAAGTGTAAGTGGTGCGCCACAGCCAGAAATATTTTTAGCTGCTCAAGCGTCATTCCTGCCATTGATAGTATCCCTAAAACTTGGTGTCAAAATTTCATTACTTCCATTTATCATTTTGACAAAAAAAAGCATTTGATTCTATCATTTAGTTTGCCTAAAGTATAAATCAAACCTTTCTACGTAGTCATTGGTCATTTGTTGTTAGTCATTTGTAGTTAATAGACTGATGCCCCATGAGGTCACTTGCTTTCATAGCAGGAGGGCTAAACCCGTCCGACGCAGTGGCTCCTCAATGCCTAGTGCCCAATCCCCAAAATAAGGACTTGTATAAATGAGCGGTTTAGTCACTGCAATTACCACAGGAATTACGGCATTCAGTGCCACAAATATCGACGATATTGTGATTTTGACCTTGCTTTTTTCACAAGTAAATAAAACGTTCCGCAGTCGTCACATTATTGGTGGTCAGTATCTCGGTTTTGCAGCACTGGTTGTTGCTAGCCTTCCGGGTTTTTTGGGTGGACTAATTATACCGCAGTCGTGGATTCAACTACTTGGTATAATGCCAATAATTATTGGTATAAGTAGTTTATTAAAACGGGAAGAGGATTCACCAGAAGAGGTTTCAGAAGAAACTGAGCGTTCTTATCCCTCTGGAATTACCAGTTTTCTATCTCCGCAAACATGTAATGTAGCGGCGATCGCCTTTGCTAATGGTAGTGATAATATCAGTATTTATGTACCTTTATTTGCCAACTCTGAGTTAGAAAGTCTGCTGCTGATTTTGGGCGTATTCTTTTCCTTAGTGGGTGTCTGGTGTTATGCCGCTTATCAGTTAACTTACTTACCTGCGATCGCTCAATTTTTAACTGATAATGGCAACACTTTTGTACCTTGTATATTAGTTGGCTTAGGCGTGTTTATTATCTTGGAAAATGTCACTTGGACTCTTTTATCTGTAGTTTCTAGTTATCTATTTTCATTAATTATCAGCAGGAATCAGAATTCAGAAGTCGGAATTCAGGAGTTAGAATAGTTAAATATTTACAGCGGATTTCAAAGAAAGTGAATTACATCAAGTAAATTTCAAGCTTGGTGTCAAGCCTATTTGACTGATAAATTCTGAATTTTTCTGATATTTTTTTGTAAAAAACTACTTATGAACAGGAATTAAATCATGAACATCTGGAAATCTCTGCTAATTGTTTTGATGATTTTTGTTAATTTAGCCTTTGCTCAACCTTCTTTTGCTGATAAACCAAAATTTAGCAAAAACCCTGATTACATCGAAGTTACCAAAGCACTTAAGCAACTTACTCAGGCAAAACAAGCCAGAACTGAACTTACAGGTGTCACACCAGAAGAAATTCAACGGAAAATCGATGAGTTAGCATTCCAAAAATATGCTTTAGAGACAGGAATTAACTGGGGTCAATGCGAGAACCAAACAGGTAATACGATTGCAGTATACGGCAAAAGAGCAAATGAGGAAGAGGATGACGATGCTAAATACGAGAATGGTTTGTATTTTTTAGCTGATGGTCAGTCAACTAAAAATAACTGGGATTGTGATGGATTATATTTGCCAAATGATGCTAAACTTGCAGCCCAAGATGGACAAATTCAAGAATGGAAAGAACCAGTAGCTATCAAAATACCTGATGGCAGTAAGTTAACAATTAAAACCAATTCTGATAACGCAGCAATTAAAATCAACATTCCTAATGCTCAAATTATTAAAGCTAATGAAATGAACTGGTTTATCCCAAATGTATCGCAGGCTTTAATAGATACACGAGTTCCGAATGCACCTACTGAAAAGTCTTAAGTTAGTGAATATTAAACACTAGTAACTGAAATCTGTTTCTTAAGGATTTTCTCAAACTTAACAGGGTAACAGCCAAAATCAGAGATAAAACAGTACAAGCACTGGCAAAAAATCTCTCTGATGTTGGCTGTTTTCTTTAAGTAATTACTGGTTATCGTTGGCTAAAACCCTGATTTTGATGTTGCGCTCGCTGCCCAACGTCCGGTAGTTGAGAACGAGCCAAAATTTTCATTAAAATAAGTTAGCAAAAAAATGTACAATCACAATAAATATATTTCAGCAGCACAATTAACGCGTTCGATGCAAGTTCTCTGGAAGGAGATTTGCTATTACTTCGGCGTTTTTTGGAAAGGAACCTTTTTGGGGATAAAGGTATTTTTAATGCAGTTAAAATCGAAACCCACAGAAGAAGACAAAGGTCAAAACAAAGCAGGACGACTCAATCCATCTCGCATCCGAGACCATCTGGCAAATGAGCGTACATACCTGGCTTGGATGCGGACGGGAATTGCTCTTTTGGGTTTTGGTGTGGTCATCGTGCGTCTGCGTGCTTTCCAAACACCTTTGGTACCCCGTCCTGGCACCGGCTGGAAGTTAGGTTTAGTCTTCTCGCTAGTGGGTTTGATTACGGTGTGGCTGTCAACCGGACATTATTTTGCTGTCCGTCGTGATATTGAAGAAGATACTTACGAACCAACAGACCGCTGGGTGCTGCTGTTTACTTTAGCTGTGATGATTCTCGGCGCTGGAGTCATCTATTTTGTTTTTACAACTTCTTTAGATCCGACGAGTCCAGTGATTCCTGAGTAATGGTCTTTTTAACTGTTTGCTAGTTTAAAAGCGCACTTTGTACAACTCAAATAATTCACCTGATTTCTGGCTTATTACTTTACCACCAGCAGCTTTAATCGTTTTTTCCCATTGAGTTAGAGGTTCTAAAAATACCTCAGCACCTAAATAAGTTTCTAGAACTGCCCAATCTTCTGCTAAAGGCTGTTCGGGATTGAGAACGTCAAATACAAGATGTCCACCTGGTTTTAAGACTCGTTTGACTTCTGCTAGCACAGTATTCCAGTATTCGAGTGGAAAATAGCAGCTAAATCCTGTGGCGATCGCCAAGTCAAATT
This sequence comes from Nostoc sp. S4, assembly GCA_029379225.1. Taxonomy (GTDB): domain Bacteria; phylum Cyanobacteriota; class Cyanobacteriia; order Cyanobacteriales; family Nostocaceae; genus Nostoc. Next base: position 28,157 of record JAQYWR010000035.1, read on the forward strand.
GGGCTGATGAATAGTTTAAATCGTGAGCGGCTCCCAATTCAACACCTTTGAATAGCTTGGAATTCAATTGTGGCCCCCGAGAATTGAGAATATCCCGCGCCACATTACTGATTTCTTGTCCATAAAAAAATGCTTGCCAATCTCGCCAAGGATAAATTAATAAACTGACACCGCAGCCGATATCCAAACAGTGCTGGTTCTTTTGAGGTTTGGCAACTTCCCAAAAAGGCGAAGCAATCCTCCCAGAAAAATTGCCGCCAGCCCACTCCCGAAAGATAGGCATTGCTTGGACTTCGGCTGGAAGTTCAACAGGTTGACCAAGATATTCTCGGTTAAAGCGGAAAGCGACTTGTGTTAATCTTTCTTGCCAGTTGCTTGATTTATGGGTGGCGAAGAGATTTTGTAATTGCGAATCAGGCTTTTTAGACATGAGATTTTTGCTAGTCTTTCTAAGGATTGTATTCAAATTCGCTTTGGGTTCGCACGCCTATCCAATCACCTGCGGTAGTTTGTCCGACTTCGTAGCTGTAGCCAACATCCCAAAAACTGATACTGTATTGAAGCTCTACCAGGAAAGACACGCCGGGAGATTTACAACGAGGTGGCAGAGCCACCATTGTTGCTATATAACAGCCTGAGCAAGCACAATTCCTAGTGTATTCGGGTTGCGTTGATTTACGAGATTTTTTTCTAAACCTAAGCGAGTCAGAATTGTCACAGGAGTATTGGGGTTAGCAGTCAGTTTCATTTTGACTTCACGGTTGATATCGTTGGCTAACCGCGTCAAAATTTCCACAGATGAATCGGGGTGTTCTGCAACTTTGGCTCTGATTTGCTCAGATTCATCTTGCGCCAATATTTCTAATAGTTGAATAGGCGTTAGTATTTTATTATGAGATGATTTATAGAGAAGTTTTTGGTGATTCTGCTACCTGCAACCGTGGTTCTAAAGTTGGTTCCTGTGCCAGCCGCTTTAAGAGTTGCAAACGGTACTTTAATGGCATGTGGGGATTACGCAAGCCTTCAATTAGCCGTTCTGCTGGCACCCACTCGCCGATCAAGCATGGTGGCACTGGGCCTAACTTGAGCAATTCTACAGCGAGGCGATCGTTTTGTCCTAGCTGCTGTTGTTGCAGTATTGCGTTTGCTATCTGCTGCCACCCGTCTGTTATTTCTCCAGCAAAATTCACGTGTAAGCTTGCTGTTTCAGCTACTTGTATATCAGGGCTATTAACTAGAATCTCTAAGAGAGTGCGGGGTGTGTCAGGAAAACTGGCGATCGCCAATTGCAAATTTCTTGACTCTTGCAATAAAGCCTCTGGCGCTGACAAAAGCCGTTGCAAATCTGCTACGCTAACTGGCTGAAGAGGTTGCATGGCTGTGAAATTCAATTACTTAGTTGATTTATACTAGAAAAAATAATACGTGAAAACTATTGTAAAAATTTTGTATCCTTCTGTTTAGAGTTCCCAATGCCAGTGTCAACTTAACGCGAAATCGACATTAATGATTCTAGGGGCGCACAGCTAACTGTGCGCCCCTAGAGTGGTCTATTCAACTACAGATTGCTGTAGCTTTTTTCAAACAGACTTACAGCAGATTTCAAGAAAACTCAACTATACAACGATTTGTCTTTTAAGCAGATATAAGCCGTGTTTTACTCTGGAATTCAGCAATTCTGCTGTAGCATATTAACCCAAATCAAAAAGCAAGATTTCGCCACCGATATCGGTGCTAATTTCTAGTTGTTCTTCACCGTTGATTTGCACGCCATCGCCTGCTCTAAGTTCTTCACCATTTAAGTTAACGATACCTTGGGCTACTTGTAACCAAGCGTAACGACCAGGTTTGACTTGATAATTAACAGCATCACCTGACTCTAAAACAGATGCGTATAAATCAACATCTTGGTGAATTGTCACAGCACCATCACGGCCATCTTTAGCAGCAATTAAACGTAATTGACCGCGCTTTTCTTCTAAAGGAAAAGCTTTTTGTTCGTATCTTGGTGTCAACCCTTGTTTATCAGGAAGAATCCAAATTTGTAGCAAGTGTAGTGGTTCAGTTGGCGAAGGATTAAATTCGCTGTGGCTGATTCCAGTACCAGCACTCATAATTTGGGCATCACCAGGACGAATTACTGAGCCTGTACCCAAGCTGTCTTTATGCTCTACAGCACCTTCTAAGACGTATGTGAGAATTTCCATATCACGATGACCGTGGGTAGGAAATCCAGCACCAGGAGTGATGCGGTCGTCGTTGATGACTCGCAGAGAACGAAATCCCATACGATTGGGATCGTAAAAACTTCCGAAGGAAAATGTGTGAAAACTATCGAGCCAGCCTGTTTGAGCGTGACCGCGGGCATTTCTATCATGAATTAGGTGGCTAATTGTATTTTGAGACATAAATTTACCTCACTGTTTATTAGTTTTAAATGTCAAAAATTTAAGTATTTAATTGGTTAATTACGTAGCTTGCTTTTCAGTTATAGCAAGTATGACAAATTCCTATCTTCTCTAGGAGAGACTTTACCAAACTAGCAAAGCGTAGCTGATTACGAATTCCTAATTACTTTTGAACTATTTAAATAATAAAACATACATATAGGAAATGAAAAGTACGCACTTAAAAGTGGGATACTTACCAAAAAGATACTGTTAAATTTTATTTAAATTGTTGACTAATGACTCATGACTGCAAGCAGCTGAATATTTTTTTAAAAGTAAGTTCCTTAAGCATATATTTTGATATTAGTTTGTGACAACAAATATAAGCAAAGCCCTTAAAGTACCTGATGTAAAAGGGTACGTTAGACTTTAACCTAACGTACCCTACTACTACTAAATCAAGTATTTTTCAGCAGTGTTTATTTGACACCAACAGGTATTTTTGCAGTTGAAGTAGTATCGGCTTTGCCATTCTCTGCCTTAATTTCTGCTACTTGCAAATGAGCTTCTAAGAACCAGAGTCGCTTGTCAATGGTGCGGGAAATTTCGGTGTAAAGGTCGGCTGTATCGAGGTCGCCTAATTCATCGGTTTTATCGATCGCTTCCCGTAAATGTTTGGCATAAGGTGCAAAGCGATCTGCTAACGCTGTTACATGTTCTTTGCCATCCAAAATATCAAAGGGATATTCTGGCAAAATCGAATTATTAGCTGCGGCGCGGGCTGTTCCTAAAGCGTATCCGCCTAAAGCTGTAACGCGTTCAGCTACCATATCGATGTACTCTTCGAGTTCACCAGCAATTTCATCAAATAATTCATGTAGCTGGAAGAAGTCAGTTCCTTTAACATTCCAGTGCGCTTGTTTTGCCTGGGTTTTCAGATCCAAAGTAGCAGCTAAGGTTTTGTTGAGAAGTACTACAATTTGCACTCGCGCTTCGGCAGGAATGTCAATGCGGGTTGGGTACAGACGTGATGCAATAGTGTTGTCGCTCATGGATCTTACGTTAATGCCTTTTACATCCAACTTTACAGAAAATGCTTGGCTGTGCGAAACTCTCTGACGATAGATTCAATTAATGCCTGAATGTGTTAAGATTTATAATGAATAGGTTAAATGCGATGGTTTTCTATGGTATTGAATGTGCCACCGAAAAGGCGTTCGTGAATTACATCGCTGTGCAAAAAGTCGTGGGGAAAACCCAGTTCAATTTGACTCACTTCATCTAACCGTTGCAAATGTTCTGGGGAGAGTCGGAGATTTAAAGAAGCTAAGTTATCTTGAAATTGCGTTAATTTACGTGCCCCAACAATTGGAATAATCACCCCGCTTTGAGCGTGTAACCAAGCTAATGCTACTTGTGATGGTGTGTGTCCAATTTCTGCTGCAACTTGGCTGACAACTTCAGCGATCGCTAAATTCTTCTCGGAAATCTCTCCTCCCAAAGTCTTGAGTCGCCCTTCGCTGCCTTCTCGAGAAGACTTATTATACTTACCCGTCAGTACACCACCACCTAAGGGTGACCAGGGTGTTACGGCTAAATCCAAGGCTTTAGCCATCGGAATTAAATCGCGTTCTGGTGCCCGCTGAATCAAACTATACTCAATTTGCAGAGCGACAAACTGCGTCCATCCTTGGTATTGAGCAATGGTATTTGCTTGGGAAACAATCCAAGCAGGGGTATCAGAAATGCCGATGTAAAGTACTTTTCCTTGACGGACTACATCATCAAGCGATCGCAATACTTCCTCAATAGGTGTGGTAAAGTCCCAAGCGTGCAACCAGAATAAGTCAATATAGTCAGTATTTAACCGCTTCAGGCTACCTTCTAAAGACTGGATTAAATTCTTGCGATGATTTCCACTACCATTGGGATTACCATTTTTGTCAGTCATCCGCAAGGGAAAGGAATATTTCGTAGCAACTACAAAGCGTTCCCGGTCTTTGACGATTAATTCACCAACAATCTTTTCACTGCTACCATCGGTATAACCATTGGCGGTGTCAATAAAATTGCCTCCTGCTTCCACAAAAGCATCAAAGACTTTACCGCTTTCGTCTTTGGAAGCACCCCAACCCCAATCTTCACCAAAGGTCATGGTTCCTAAGCAGAGTTCAGAGACTCTTAACCCGCTTTTGCCCAAGAGTTTGTATTTCATGGATATTTTCTCTTTAATAAAAAACTATGCCGATAATATCCCAAAGGCATGATAACTATAAATCAGCTGAAAAAGCACAACGTTTGGCAGCCAAATTGCCGGAGTTAAATATAGATCCAGATACAATTTAGACTCGTGCATCGTTACAAAATACATACTTTTAATATCAACGCAATGTCAATTCTGTTTTCTAAAAGGCCTCCAAGAATTTGGGTGTGAAAGTTATACTTATATGGCGGCTCGGTTATCACATTAAAATCTGACGGAATAAAATACTCATTACCTAACCTGGATCGGAAGTTAGTAATACTCGACTTTACTCTATCAGAGTCACCAGGGCGATCGCTCCCAAAAATACTTCTGTTAAAAGGTTTCTTTTCTGCATCTATAGCTAATGGGTAATGGACTATATGAAGCGATCGCGACGTCACTGTAATAATTGGAGGCTGCTTTGAGTCCTATTTAGGATAAAATTATATTTTATGTTTATGCAAACTGCTACAATAAAATACGCTTTATCACTGCACACCACGACTCCCGAATTAGGTATAGCAATTAGTAATTTTGCAGGTGAGACTCGCTCTCAAGTTTGGAATTTAGGACGCGATTTATCTAGTTTAATACATCAATATTTAATTGAATTTATCAAACCACAAACTTGGGCAGATTTGTCTTTTATTGCAGTTGCAAAAGGCCCTGGTGGGTTTACTGGCACTCGCATTGGTGTCGTTACTGCTCGAACGTTGGGGCAACAATTAGATATTCCTGTATTTGCAATTTCAACTTTGGCAGCGGTAGCTTGGTCGCGAGCAAGCAAAAGTCAAAATCCAAAAACTCTCGCTGTCCAAATGCCAGGACAACGAGGTCAAATTTTTGCTGCTATTTATCAACTGATGCCAGATGCTTCTGGGCTAATAGCTTTATTACCAGATACAGTTATGACACCACAAGCATGGCAAGAAACTTTAGCCAATTGGAACACCAGTTATCAGTTGATTCAAGCTGAATCTGGATTAGCAGCGACGGTCATAAATATTTTGGAACTAGCTGAAATTGATTGGCAACAAGGTAAATCTCCTAATTGGTCAGAGGCTTTGCCTTATTATGGACAACATCCAGTTGAAGTTTAATCCAGCTAGCTACACTGAAGTGCGATCGCAACAGGTGTACGCTTTTAATTTTATGCTGTTGATATTTTCTTAAGTTCGACTACAAAATTCAATCATCTAACAAACTCATCAACGCTTGTAATTCCAAGTCAGGCGACTCTGATAACTCATCCTGTAACTCTAACAGTTGAGTTTGTAATGCTGTAACTACATTTACCATGTCAGATTCTTGTGCAATTTTTAGCTGACTTTCTTTGATTCTGATTTTTCTTAGCAGTTCGTTTACAGTATAAATTGAATCATAATTTGGAGAAATCATAGCCTTACACCTACTAGAAATTACAGGAGTAAAGTTAAACTTGCTACTCACACATTGTCTCGCATCGTTTAAATTTTAAGTAAAAATTGTACATGCTATTGGCGTCAACTTGTCAGCACAGTAATTTTTTTATTCAAAAGAGTGCTGTACAAAAATAAACAGCATTATTGGTATATTACTTAATAGCCATTGAGCTATGATAATTGTCTATATTGCTATTTGCGATCGCACCACTGCTTGTTAAAATTCTCAACAACTGGTTAAGCATCATCTGACATGTCTATTGGTGTCTATTGGCGTTTTATTTGAACTTTGAAGATGTAGCATAAAAAAATACAAACTAAGATGATATATTTAAGTATATTTATTTAGGAATTTATTTTTAATGTAATACTAACACCATCCAATTAAGTTATATCTAACTTTTAGACAACGATTGAACAGCGCACTAAGGTTATCTTTAGAACTGGTAATGGCATCTCTATTACTATTTTCTTTAATTTCCTGCTTGCTAAAAAATTAGTCGAATGAAAATTAAGTACTGAATTCTCAGGAGGAGTGAAATGGGACTCAGCGACGAACTTTTGAACCCAAACAAAAAAGCTATGGTCGTAGAAGATTGCTGCAACACGATCGAAAAACAAGTTGCGTCTAAGTCAGGTATCAGCGGCATGGCTCTGAAAGCTGCCTTCGGCGCTTTAAAGGGAGTCAAGCCTGGATACATTGCTTATGGCGTTGAACAGCTTTTGCCCCAATGCTTGACAGCGCTCGATCCCATTTGGAATGAAGGCGTGAAAAAGGGCGACCCAGTAGGGTATGTGATTGCGAATTCCTCATCCACAGCAGACGCGCTCTTAAGCGTAACTGACGCGAGGCTCAAAACTGTCAAACGGCAAATCGTTCGAGGAACCTATGAAAAGCTGCGTGGTTCAGCTAAAAAACACGTTGAAGAGGCGGTGCCAGACTTAGCCAACATTATTGACAAACACACCAAGGGATGAGCGAGTTGGGGAGTATAGGGAGATGAGGAGATGGGGAGCAGAGGGGCAGGGGGGAAAATTTCTAGCTTTTATAGCAGGAGGCAGGAGGCAGGAGCTAAAACTCTTACTGTTCCTAGCATTCACGCTTGTCATTATGTCCTAACCTATGTGACTACGGCTATAACTCAGCACTTAAGACTCCTTAGTCAACAGTCATCACTCCATACTCCTCACTACTACCAATCAAAGTAGCAATTGCCATGATTAATTCCTCTGGTTCGACGGGTTTGGATATATGCTTTTGAAACCCTGATTCGAGTGCTAGTTGCTGGTTGATTTCTCCTGCATAAGCAGTTAAAGCGACCGCCAAAATCTCTGTCCCTTGCTCTGCCTGCAATGCTTTAACTTGGCGCATCAGCATGTAACCATCTGTTTGTGGCATCCCGATATCACTTACTAGAATATCTGGTTTTGACTGTGCCAAGGCTTGTAGTGCTTCCAAAGCCGAGGCCACAGGGGTAACTTTTGCTCCAGCTTGTTCGAGGACGAATGTGTGGAATTCGCGGGTATCTACGTCATCGTCCACAACTAAGATTTGGATGCCTGTAAGAATTTCAATTGCAGGAGAAGCATCCAAGTCAGCAATGTTGATGTCTTGTTTGACAGCTAAATCTTTTTTGATTATCGGTAGCCTGACCGTAAAACTAGCTCCTTGCCCTTCACCTAAACTTTCTGCCCAAATCGTTCCCCCATGTAGTTCTATCAGATGACGGACAATTGCTAAGCCTAACCCCAAGCCACCAAACTTGCGAGTTGTTGTGCTATCAGCTTGACGAAAATATTCAAACACGTAAGGCAGGAATTCGGAACCGATGCCCTTGCCTGTATCACTGACAACAATCTCAGCATGATTGTCAATACGCTGAAGTTGAATTTCAATTTTTCCACCTTCAGGAGTGAATTTAACAGCATTCGATAACAGATTCCAGATTACTTGTTGTAAACGGCTGGAATCACCCAAAATTTGCTCTCCAGAAGCATCTAAAATTTGCTGAATTTGAATATTTTTAGCCTCTGCTGCCAGACGCACTGTCTCTAATGCCGCATCAATCACCAACACTAGGTTGACAGGAAACATGTTGAGGCTGAGTTTGCCTTGTAAGATGCGAGAGACATCGAGCAAATCTTCAATCAGTTGAGCTTGTAATTTCGCATTACGCTCAATCGTGGCAATAGCTTTTTTGAGTGCGGTTTGGTCAAACTCACGCGTTAGTAACAGACTCGCCCAACCGAGAATCGGATTGAGTGGCGATCGCAATTCATGAGACAGTACTGCTAGAAACTCATCCTTGATGCGGTTGGCTCTTTCGGCTTCGGTTCTGGCAGTTTGCTCAAGTTGCAGCAGGCGATCGCGTTCTGCTTCTGCTGCCTTGCGTTCGCTAATATCAATACACGAGCCGATGTAGCCCAGGAATTCTCCTTCGGCAGTAAACCTGGGTACACCGACATCAAAAATCCAGCGGTATTCGCCATCAAAGCGTCTGAGTCGGTATTCCATTTGAAACTTTTGATGGGCATTAAACGCATTCACATAAGTATCTAAGCAATATTGGAAATCCTCAAGATGCACTCCTTCAGTCCAACCATTGCCTATCTCTTGCTCTTTGGTTCGTCCCGTGAACTCAAACCAACTATTGTTAAAATAATTACATAAACTATCGACACCAGATATCCAAATCAACATTGGTGTTGAATCTGCTATTAGTCGAAAGCGTTCCTCACTCTCACGAAGTGCTTCTTGTGCTTGTTTGCGTAAGCGCAGTTCCTCGTAGACATCACTGATATCTGTAACAAATATTGATACTCCTTGTGCAAAGGGATAAATGCGATTCTCAAACCAGCGATTCCATCTAGGATAAAAGTATTCAAAACGAACGACGGTCTGTTCGGCGAGCGCTCGATGAACTTGGATATCAAACTCGCTGGCTACAATATCTGGAAACACTTCCCAAATGCTCCTACCTAGCAATTCTTCCTTTGAAAGACCAAGAACTTCTGTTACTCGCTGATTGACAAAGGTGTAGCGCCACTCGCAATCCAACACAAAGAACTGGTCTTGGATACCAGCTAAAACTGTCTCCAGGTGTGCTTTTGCAACCTCAGCCTCAATCCGTAACTCTTGTTCGCGTTCCATTGTCTGCTGTCTCAAACGAGCCATTTTTATGGCTGCTTCTACCCGCACCAATAATTCACGGGCAGAGAACGGTTTAATCAGGTAATCATCAGCTCCGGCTTCTAAACCTCCTACCCGTGCCTCTTCTCCTGCCCGTGCCGACAGCAGAATAATCGGAACTTTTCTTGTCTGCGGCTCGGCGCGTAATGCTTGCAACAATCCAAAGCCATCTAACAAAGGCATCATCACATCTGTCAGCACCAAGTCTGGCAGACACCGCCGCACAGAATCCAAAGCAGCTAAACCATCCGGCACTGCTTCCACTTCATAGTGCTGACTTAACAACCGCTTGACATAATCGCGCATATCAGCATTGTCGTCAGCTAAAAGAATCCGGGGTATTGAGGAAGGTGAAGCCTTTGAAGGGGATAAGGGGTAATCGGGATTAGGGATTAGGGATTGGGAAAACTTTTGTGCTGCTCCCTTGTCCCCAGTGTTCTCTTCGGGCAGCCAACGCAGAGCTTCTTCTAAATAGGGTGCTGCACCTAATGCAGTTGAAGTTAAGGTGCGAGTGGCACTAATCCGGTCTGGAGGCAAATGAGCATACCCTGTAGGAATTGATACAGTAAAGCAACTACCTGCTCCCAGAACACTGGTTACTTGGACTGTTCCACCATGCATTTTCACCAATTCTTGCACCAGTGACAAGCCAATTCCTGACCCTTCAAAAGTTCGTCCTTGCGCTCCTTTGACGCGGTGAAATCGTTCAAACAGATGGGGAATTTCTGTTGCTGGAATACCGATTCCTGTATCTTGCACTGACAATTCTACGAATGCAGATGCGGGGATGAGGGAGATGGGGGGATGAGGAGATGAGGGGATAGGGGGAAAGACTTGTTGCAAGCTCTCCTCTGCTCTCCCTATTTTCTCTATGTCCTGTTTCTCTACCCACTGCAAGCTCACCGAAATTTTTCCTGCTAAGGTGAATTTGAATGCATTAGATAGCAGGTTAAAAACAATTTTTTCCCACATCTGACGATCTACATACACTGGTGCTGGTAAAGGAGGACAATTAACTGATAACTGCATTCCTACTCGTTCGATCGCTGAACGAAAAACACTAGCTAGTTCGGCGGTGAAAATGGTCAGGTCTGTGGGTTCGTATGAAGCTTGAACCCGTCCGGCTTCAATCCGTGAGAAGTCTAACAGGCTGTTGACTAGTTTCAATAAACGCATTCCGTTGCGTTGCACCATTTTTAACTGCTCTTGTTCGTTAGCTGGTAGCAGGTTGGCACAATTGGCTAAGGTTTCTTCTAGTGGCCCCAACATTAGGGTTAATGGGGTACGAAACTCGTGGCTGACGTTGCTAAAGAAGACAGTTTTGGCGCGATCGATTTCTGCTAAAGCTTCGGCGCGTTTGCGCTCTTGTTCGTAAGCTTGGGCGTTGGCAATGCTAGCTGCGATTTGAGCTGCAATTAGTTCGATGAATCCTCTATAATTATCGTCGAATAACCGAAAAGGGTTCAGACCAGCAATTAAGATGCCAGCTTTACCGCTTTGACCGGATGGTGCGATGGGTACAGCCACCCCTTGATGTGGCGATCGCTGCCATACACCAGAAGGCAAGCTGCCAAAATCCGCTTCTAAGATGTCAACCAACCTTGTTTGATGCGTTCTGATGACTTCTGCAAAAGGCCAAACCGTATCAGAATTGAGCGCAACTGTCTCTGGAACTGCAATTTGGTTTGGTTGAATGCGGCATGTTCTAGCAAGAAAAACTTGCTCTCGATCTGGATCGACTAAATAAATCATTGCAAAAGGTAAGTCGTAAGGATTGGTTTCCAAACAACTCGCACTCAGCTTACAGGCTTCATCGAATGTCCGCGCGTCTGCTGTTCTAGTTGCTAACTCTCGTAACAGTTTCAACTGACGCTCACTAATGATGCGTTGTGTGTCGTCTGTGTTGGCGCAGATAATCCCACCTGTGTCGCCCTCGTCATTGGGAACTGGGCTATAAGAAAAAGTATAATAGGTTTCCTCTGGGTAGCCGTTACGCTCCATAATCAGCAACAGCGCTTCGTCGTAAGTGCCCTCGTTCTTAAGCATCGCTGATTCTGCTCTCGGCCCAACCTGATCCCAAATCTCCCGCCACACATAGGAAGCTGGCTGGCCGAGTGCTTCTGGATGTTTGCCGCCAATAATAGCTTTGTAAGGGTCGTTATAAAGGTTAATCAGTTCATCGCCCCACCAGACAAACATCGGTTGACGAGAAGTGAGCATAATCCGCACCGCAGTTTTTAAACTCTGCGGCCACTGCTGTGTTGGTCCAAGGGAGGTTTTCGACCAGTCGATTTCTCGCATCCGCACACCCATTTCACCCCCACCGAGAAGGAAATTGCCGTCGGCCTTAGTTAGTGGCGTTGACTTGTTTTTCATTAGTTCCTCTCGATTAGTCATGGGTCGGGTACAAAGCTACAGTTGTAGTCATCTACTCCTAAAAATTCTCTTTTCGTTTATAACTTACTAAAACATTACTGAGTGCCGATTTTAAGGAGCAATTCAGCACCGAACAAAAAGCCTACTCTTGTTGTCCAAAGTATGTTGTTTGAAGAATTTTACCTCGATCGCCTAGCTCATTGAGTAGGGTACTAATACGCTGCATTGCCGAAGGAGAAAGTATCGCAGGTTGATTTTGCCAGCAGTTGATTGTTGGGAAAGTAAAGCCATCGGCGGCAAACTTTTGTTGAAATAAATTTAATTCTGGCCGCAAGGCACGCACTAATTTGTCTATACTGGGTTGTTTCGCTATAAGTAGGCCTCTACTCTGAGGCATATCAATCAAAGTTTATAAAACTCTATATATCTTATTTTTTATGGTAAAGATTGTTTTACGTCTATTATTCTTGAGATAGAGATTGTGATTTCAGGAGTTTTTTCCATTAGCTAGGATAGAGGAGTTGGTGCTGGGCGATCGCTCCCCAAAAATCGATGCCAAAACCAATCAACTAGCAAATACGAAAGAATTAGTCAATTATCCGAGCCAAAATTGGAAGTCAAACAAGCTTTATCTCTGGCTTTGAGATTTAGTTTATATACTTCACTTTACTCAAAATCTGTTGTCAATCTAGATCTATATTTAGCAAAATATTCAATTAGCTTCCCATTAATTTAATTTATGCTTTTAACAAATAAGAATATTTGATTATTATTTCAGAGTTATTTATGATCGTAGAAAATATTTAATTTAACCAAAAATTTGCCTGTTAATTTATTTAATATCTAGAAGTAAGCGAGTTTTCAAAACTAATAATAACTGCGACAAAAAAGCTGAAATAAAGCTGAAATCAGATTTCTAAAGTAAATTAATACTAAATGAGTTAAAGAATATTTATAAATTAGAGTAATGTTTTTACCTCCTGACTTGAAAAAGGGTGTAGTGTGTGGGGTGTAGGGGATATTCCTTTTTCATGCATGGCAGTAAAACTTGTTTCATTGGGACTGCCCCCAACAAGAACTACCCCCTGCCTCCTGCTATATATGTAACTTAAAAATCAGCTTTGAGAAAGTAAACCAACTATATCAAACTCTTATTATAGATAGCATACCAACTTGATTGAGAAATTTCCTAAATATAATGAACATCAAATTCTTCCAAATTACTATAGTATTATTACTAATTGTGTTCAACTTAGTAATTGCTTCTCCCACTTGGGCAAAAACAACACCTTCCTTAACTAGCAATCCTAACTATTTTGAAGTAGGGCAAAAAGTCATTTGGCTTTATAAAGCTCGTGGTGATTCTACTAATATTCAGAGAATTCCCGCAGAAATCATCAAATTAGGTTCTAAGGAAGTGCAAATCAAGATACACAAAAATAAAAACGAATTTGTGAATCGTTGGGTGAATCCAAATAAGCTGGAAAATTCGCCAAATTAGAGCGATCTGAGAAACTCAAAAAGAATTTTTTGTCAGATGTAAGGGTGCTATAACTTATGCCGTAGTCACACCCTTTAGGACATAATGATAAGCATGAATGCTAGCAACAGTAATAGTTTTACCTCCTGCTGCCTTCTGCCTCTTGCTATAATATGAGCCTCAAAACTACTTAAACTATGGACTGTTGACTAGAATTTTCTGTGTTTGCAAGTTCTAGTTTGCTAACTTTGGAGTTTTCTACCCAAGCAAGGCACAACTGGCGGAAATGGTCGCCCCGCACCTCAAAATTTGGGTACTGGTCGAAACTCGCGCAAGCAGGAGATAGCAACACTACAGATGCTTGATATTGCTTGGCTAATTCCGCAGCTCTAGGGATTGCTCTTTCCATAGTTTCCACAAGTTCGTAAGTATAATAGCCTACCTCTTGCAACCGTTGGGCAAATGCGGGTGCAGCAGAGCCAATTAATAATACAGCAGCAGCTTTGCTTTGAATTTCTGCAAGCCAAGCAGTATCATCACCTGCTTTCGCTTCTCCACCAGCAATTAAAATCGCTGGACTGTTCGCTGATGTTAAGCCAACTTCCGCAGCATCGTAGTTGGTGGCTTTGCTATCATTAATAAAATCAATGCCTTCCCAAGTGCAGATATATTCTAAACGATGGGCAACTCCAGGAAATTCACTAATTGCACGAGCGATCGCTTCACGATTAATTCCCGCCAACCGCGCTGTTGCTACCGCCATCAATAGGTTTTGCTGGTTATGTTCTCCCACCATCCGCAAAGCAGATACTTTCACAATCCGTTCTGGTGCAGAGGTAGCAGTTAATTTTTCTACAACCCAGCCATCTTCAATATAAAAGCCTTGTTCGCTAATCAGGAAATCTTTTCCTTTGACACTTGTCCAATAAGCATTCGGCCAAGCACTCAAACCTAACTTGCTTAAATAAGCATCATCGCCATTAAATACTTGTAACTCAGACTGGCGCAATAACTTAGCTTTGATGTTGTAATAATTCTCTAAAGTTTTATGCCGCGCCAGATGATCCGGTGTGAAAGTCGTCCAAACACCGATACGAGGTGCAAGAGAGGTTGATGATTCTATTTGATAGCTGCTAATTTCGGCAATTATCCAATCGAGTGAAGAAGACGCAAAGACTGGGAAAGAAGCAGACGCAAAGACTGGCAGATGTACTGAAGCAGTCGCAGTCTTGGATGCCACTAGCTTTATGCCGTCAGACCCGTCCCCCGCAGTAGCTTGGGTTTGTGTCGGTTGCGTTAGCGACAAAGGAGCGTCACTGTCGAACCCGTTCGCTCTTAGCGTTCCTGAAGGGTAGGGTGACGTGGGGAGAGAATTGTCTGTGTTGCTGTGTGCCCGTGTCTTTGCCTCCCGGTGTCCGTTCCAAGACAGAGCGACTTCGCAGGCGGCGTAACCAATGTTACCGCAAGCGGGTGCATTCAACCCTGCTGCTTGGAAAATCGCAGCAATTAAAGCTGTGGTAGTAGTTTTGCCATTAGTGCCGGTAATTCCTACCCAAGGTAGCGATTGCAAGTATCGCCAAGCGAGTTCCATTTCCCCAATGATTTCAATACCTAATTGGCGTGCCTGATTTAATACAGGAATGTCCCAAGGTACGCCAGGACTGACGACTATTAATTCTGGTAAATTAGCACCATTCAATTCCGGGGATTGACCTAGTTTAACGATTATTTGTTCGGCAGCGAGTTCTTGTTGTTGGAGGAGGGTTTCGGAGGTGTTGCGTTCAGCTAAGGTCTTGGCGCTAGCGGAATCGCTTAGCTCCACCTCCCAACCTTCCCGTTTCAACAATCTCGCCGCAGCAACACCGGACTTTCCCAATCCAATTACATGAGCTTTGGACATAGATTGCAGCAGAGGTCCCTGGTTAAGCACTCCCTATACTAACGTTTATTAGCAAAAATTACACAACTTTTTGTCGATCTACGCTACAGATTTTTGACAATTGCCCCGAAATCACCTAAAACCCGGGCATGATTGCGAACTAATCCCAGCAGATGTAATCGATTGCGCTTAATTTCTGGATCGGGGTACATTACTAAAACGCTATCCGCCCCATCAAAAAAATTACTAACTGTCGGAGCAATTTTTGCTAGGGCTGCTACTAATAGTTGATAATTTCTAGTCTGTTGTGCGGCTTGGGTTTCTGGTACTAAATCTACTAAGGCATTATATAAAAGTACCTCAGAAGGCTTTTGGAATAGTTCTTTTTGGATTACGGCTGTTGGTTGTAGCTGTATGAGATCTAAATCACCGAACGAGGCTAAGCGTGTGGAACGGTTAACGGTTTCGTAGATGCTATTTAAAGTCCCGTTGTTGCGAATTTCTTGCAGATATAAGGCGCGATCGCGGACATCTAACAAATCCTTTAATGCCCGTTCTGTATATTCTGGATCGTTTTCTCCTAAAACTGCATTTACTAAGTCATAATCAATCTGTTTTTCTTCTTGCAATAAAGTCCGAATACGTTGTAAGAAAAATTCTTGTAATGCTGCGGTTAATGATGTCAAATCTTTATGGTATTTGGCTGTAAAGTCTGTTGCTATTTGCAAGAGTAAATCATCTAAATTTATTGCTAAATTAGCAAACCAAGTAATTTTTACCACTGCATTGGCAGCACGGCGCAAAGCAAAGGGATCGGAAGAACCAGAAGGAATTAAACCTAAACCAAAGATACTCACTAAAGTATCTAATCTATCTGCTAAACCGACAATTTGACCTGTGAGTGTTTCCGGTAAAATGTCACCGGCTCCTGTTGGTAAGTAGTGTTGAAAAATTGCCCTTGCGACTTCGCTATCTTCACCACTAGCTAAGGCATATTTTTCTCCCATAATGCCTTGCAATTCTGGGAATTCATATACCATTTGGGTGACCAAATCTGCTTTGCACAATAAAGCAGCACGGTGGATTTTTTGGCTTTGATTTGTTCCTAGTTTTAGTTGGTTAGTTATTTGCTCGGCAATCTTCACTACTCTATCTACTTTGACTCGCAAAGAACCCAATTCTTCTTGGAAAGTGACTGTTTCTAATTTAGGTAAAAAGCTTTCTAAAGGCTTGGTTAAATCAGTTTCGTAGAAAAATCTGCCATCAGCTAATCTGGCACGAATTACTCTTTCATTGCCCACGGCAACAATATCTGATTTTTGGGGATCGGCATTAGAAATGGTGATGAAGTTGGGCAATAGTTCTTGCTGAAAACTACCTGATTTAAACACAGGAAAATAACGTTGATGAGTAACCATAACTTCTGTAACTACCTCAGTCGGTAATTCCAAAAATTCTGGTTCAAATTTACCGACAACTGCCGAAGGATATTCGACAAGGTTGGTTACTTCCTCTAATAAATCGGGGTAAATTACTGTATATCCACCTAACTTTTTGGCTACTGTATTTACTTGCTCTGTGATTAAATTTGCCCGTTCTTCTGGGTCAACAGTAACGTAGGCTTCTTTGAGGGTTATGATATAATCCGTAGCCTGGGTAATTGTCACAGGTTGAGGATGTAAGACGCGATGACCTTGGGTCAGGCGATCGCTATGAATCGTTTTAGAACCATTCACCAATTCTAAAGGCAGCACCTTATCATCTAGCAAAGCTATCAACCAGCGAATTGGTCGGGAAAACCTCGCATCTCCATCACCCCAACGCATCAACCGCTTACCTTCCAAACCCCAAATCCACTGGGGAATCAGTTGTGTCAAAATTTCTGCCACTGGACGCCCGGGAATTCTTTTTTGTACAAACACAAAATCCCCTTTATCAGTCGGGCGAACGGACAACGCCTCGACTTCCACACCCTGCTTTTTGGCAAAGCCTACTGCTGCTGGTGTCGGCTGACCATCTTTAAAAGCAGCACTAGCAGGAGGCCCTTTAATTTCTTCTTCTCGGTTTGGTTGCTGGGATGGTAGACCTTTAATCAATACCGCCAAACGCCGAGGAGTACCAAACACTGAGACATCGCCCTTAAGGCTGTTTGCTGTCAAACTTTGGGGAATACGCTCTTGCCATTGCACTAAGGCATTACTGAGAAAGCTTGCAGGTAGTTCTTCTGTACCAACTTCTAATAAAAACGTTAAATGTGCTGATTGAGTAATGTTTTTGGCTTGAATCATCTATTTAATACACAAAAAATACACAATATTCATCAAGACAAGTGTATAGCAACAATTGACACGTATATTTTAATACTTAATAGCTACACAGCTTTGGTACCACCAAAATTATAGCGGTTCTCGTTTGGATGAAATACGCTTCAACCCTACCCCCAACCCCTAAGAGCGAGTTTTGAGGGCAGCAAACGCTCTTTGGGGTGATGACTGTAGTGCAACCAAGTGATAACCGCTATAAGATCCCCTGCAAGTGTAAAAACTGAAGTGAATCCCTAGAAGGATAGCTCAAGTTCAAGAGGCAGCTATGCTGAAGGAACCCACCCTTAGAAAGGTAGGACTTAGACTGTAGACGTTTTATACCGCACTCCGTGCCGCGGCGCTAACGCTGCAAGCAGTCTCAGTATAATTATTAGTTTAAACTGGGCTTTAAACCCAGCAACTTTTGTTTTAATTGATACTCTTAACCTCCTGCCTCCTGCCTCCTAACTCCTGCCTTTCTTGGTAATTACTAGCTTTCGGAAGTTTCCTGAGAGAACTTTTTATGAATAGTTCTTGTGGATTCCCCATCAGCAGCTACCGTGATCAGATAGTCCATTAAACCATCTGAAAAGGGAAGACGTAAGTGGAAGGTACCATCGGGTTTGATTTTGATGGTATTACCACCAATGGCTACGGTTGTATTTGGTTCGGTTGCTCCGTGAATAATTAACTCTGCATCTGCAACAAACCAAAAATCTCCGTGAGGACGACTGAAGACACGAATATTAGCTGAACGCGCTATGGGTAACCAACGATCGCCATCTGCAACATAACCAATTTCAGCCATATAATCACGATCGCTCACGGGAATTGCCACAAAGCGATCGCTTGCTACTTCTTCACATTCATACTGCTGTACAAGCTGGGGAGTTTGATAACTCAGATCGATTTGTGTAACATCATACACTCGTATTGCTAAGTGAGAAGCACCTTGTTGTCGCAGCAGTTGCTTTTGAGTTGGGGAAATGTACCAGGAGACATAAGCCCATTTGGGAGTGCGGGGTGTAAGAACAATATCGCTTTCTGGTTCTGCATCTACCAAGCCATTATCTGTTTGGCTGACTGCGGCTAAATCTTCTGGGAGCGGATCTGGCTCGATCGGATTGAAAACACGCACAATTGCTGAACGCGCTATGGGTTGCCAGCGTTCGCCTTTAGCGATATAGCCAATTTCAGCTATGTAGTCGCGATCGCTTGCGGGAATATCTATGCTCTTAGTGAGTAATTCTTCACTTTCGTACTGCTCTAGAAGCCGGGGAGTTTGATAACTCAGGTCAATGCCTGTTACATCATACAGCCGCACTAACAATTGAGAGACGCCTTGTTGTTGCAGTACTGATTTTTTGGTTTCGGAAATCTCCCAGGAAATATCAGCCCATGCCTGAGTGCGCTGTGTCAGCACAATCGTGCTGTGTTCTTCTGCATCGCCCAAGTTATTATCTTCTGCAATTGGATCTTGACCCACAGGGCTGAAAACACGCACAATTGCTGAACGCGCTATGGGAAACCAGCGTTCGCCTTCAGCAAGATAACCAATTTCAGCGATATAATCGCGATCGCTTGCGGGAATATCTACGCTCTTAGTGAGTAATTCTTCACTTTCGTACTGCTCTACAAGTTGGGGAGTTTGATGACTCAATTCAATGCCAGTCACATCATACAGCCGCACTAACAATTGAGAAACGCCTTGCTGTCGCAGCGCTGACATTTGGCTTTCAGAAATCTCCCAAAGGATATTAGCCGATCTATAACTGCGCGGTGTCAGCACAATTGTGCTGTGTTCTTCTGTATCAGCTGTTTGGCTCGCGGGTAAATCTTCCACAACCGGATCTGGCTTGGGAGGACTGAAGAAGCGCACAATTGCTGAATGGGCTATGGGAAACCAGCGTTCGTCTTCAGCAAGATAGCCAATTTCGGCTATGTAATCGCGATCGCTTGTCGGAATATCTATGCTCTTAGTGAGTAATTCTTCACTTTCGTACTGCTCTAGAAGCTGGGGAGTTTGATAACTCAGGTCAACGCCAGTTACATCATACAGCCGCACTATCAATTGAGAAACACCTTGTTTTCGCAGCGCTGACTTTTGGCTTTCGGAAATCTCCCAAGAGACATCAGCTGATTTATAACTGCGTGGTGTCAGCACAATTGTGCTGTGTTCTTCTGTATCAACTGTTTGGCTCGCGGGTAAATCTTCCACAACCGGATCTGGCTTGGGAGGACTGAAGAAGCGCACAATTGCTGAATGGGCTATGGGAAACCAGCGTTCGCCTTCAGCAAGATAGCCAATTTCAGCTATGTAGTCGCGATCGCTTGCCGGAATATCTACGCTCTTAGTGAGTAATTCTTCACTTTCGTACTCTTGTACAAGCCGAGGAGCTTGATAACTCAAGTCAATGCCAGTCACATCATACAACCGCACTAGCAATTGAGAAACACCTTGTTTTCGCAGTGCTGACTTTTGGCTTTCGGAAATCTCCCAAGAGATATCAGCCGATGTTTGAGTGCGCGGTGTCAGCACAATTGTGCTGTGTTCTTCTGCATTTACTAAACCATTAGCTGTTTCGGCTGCTATCGGTACATTGTCAACTGTACTAGCCCAAGCTCCAATTCCTGCTCCAGCTGCCACAGCAGCACTAGTTAGGGATTCTGACTCTAAGAAATCTATAGGGGGTTCGGCTGCATCTGCTACCACATTCAAGGCATCTTCTGGCAATTCTGGCAATTCGAGTAGTGATGCTGTTTCTGCCTCAGGCATTTCATCCGCTACTACGTTGCCGGATTCTGATAAGACTGTATCTTCAGTTGAGGTGATACTTTCTAGCCATTCTAATTCTGCCTGGAGTTCTTCTGGCGTCACATCTTCGGTAAGTTCTGTGTCCCAATAGTCAAAATTAGAAGTCACTTTTGGCACATCTGGTAATTCAGGCAGTAGGGTTGTCTCTTCAGATAAAGGCAATTCTCTATCAGATGCTTCTTCTGGAATATTCCCTAACTGAGGATATGGAGTATTGACAACAGCCGCAGGAGCTTCTATATCCCATGCTACTTCACTGGACTCTGGATGAGAATTTTCAGTATTATTACTTGTTTCAATCGTATCATCTTCCGAGTCTGTTTCTTTGTCAGCAAAGGTAGACCAAGTAGCTGTCCCTATTCCTGTTGCTAGAGCAGCACCACCCATTAATGCTGCGGCTCCTAAGTTATTCTCCAAGCCATGAGCTACGCTTGAGCTTGTGCCATTAGTTGGCTGTTTTAGAGTACCATTCTGTGTGAAGTTAGATGACTGACCATAAATTTGAAAAGGAGTGCGCTCGGGAGTTTCGGGTTCTGGCAACTCAAGGTTAGTAGTAGGATTGCTCGCGGTTTGGAGATCGTCTGTGCTGGGTGGATAAGGATTTGGTTGTGGTAAGTTATTTGTTTTCTGTGACAAGGATGGTCGTCTGCCTAAAAACCACCAAAGTAAGACTCCGCCTACAGCAGTGACGAACAAAGGTAAGAGCAACCAAAATGGTGTTTCCCTATTGACAATTGGAGCTGTTTGTGGCTTTGCAGGAGCCACAAACGGCTGTTCGCCAAATACAGAAGTAGTTGCATTGGGAGAAGGTGTAGCAGCCGATGTCGTTTCTTTGCTGGGGGAGGCTGTAAGAGCTGATTGTGATACGCTGGCTGCTACAGCCTCAGCTTCAGTGACTCTAGCTTGTTCTATAGCCTGCTGTCCTACTGGTGCAAGGGTAAAGCCGAGAAAAGCTGCTGTACCTAAGCTGGGATTTTTTTTGTAAACGTAAACTAATGGTTGCGAAAAAGGATATTTGGCATCGTTTGGCAAGGTTTGATGTAATTGCAGAACTCGCACACCTTGTAACTTCGACACCTGATTAGCTAGCACATAGCTGATACCGTCTTTGCCCAGGTCTTTGACGATTTCGGCAGTATTGTCCTGAGTTAGTTGAATGGCAGTCGAGCCTGTAGCAAATTTAGCAGCTTTGAAGGCTGGATAATCACGAAAAGTATCGCGAGTATCGCTCGTTTGCGGGCGATCGATTACCCGAATCTTAGCGTTAGGACCGCCCAATTGCGACCAATTTGTAATTTGTCCCCGGAATATTCGGGCGAATTGCTTACTAGTCAAACTTTGCTTGAAAGGATTCTCTGTACCAACCACGATCGCAATTTTTTCACGGCGCAAGCGGACTTGCTCGAGTCCTAGTGCTTTTTCTGCTGGCGTTAAACCACGACCCATTGCTACTATGTCGATTTTGCGATCTAGCAAATCTCTCAGTGCCCGGTCGACGCCATTGGCAGCAATTTCAACCTTTGTGCCCGAAAACTGTTTTTCAAAACTGTCTTTGAGTCCTTGGTTAATTACAGTTAAGCTACTTGAACCATCAATTCGCACTGTCGTTCCATTTTCCACTGTTTGCGGTAATGGGAAAGACGGAGTTTGGGGTGCAGATTGCGCCAGTAGCATGGGTGCTGAAATTACCACAGTTGCTGCCATTGGGGTTGTAGCTAAGGCAACCCATAATACCAGCTTGACTATCAAAGTATCTTTTTTTTCTTGTTGCCACATATGCCCGTTATTAAACTAAAAAATAGAAAGCCTGCCAGCTTTAATCACGATCTTTTTATGGATTATGCAGGAGACGCGCTAATTATACATCTGTGTTATATTTCTTATCATTTATTGTAAATATTTGTGTCAATATATACTTCGCTTGACTTTAACTATTTCTTTTTTGCTAGAGAGAATTTAGTTGAGTAAAAATTCTCGACAATAGTTATTTTTTATACTGGAATTAAATCTTGTCCAATGATAGCCAAGCTGCGAAAATTAGCTAAATAATTAAGATAGTATAAACACTTATTAAATATATTGTATAGTGTAAAATTTAAGTTTGATTTAAATATTATAGAAGTTATAGTATTGATATTTTTTATGTTTAAATTGCTGGGTATGAGGCAACAAAATGTACACAAAACAACTCTGACAACTACGGGTTGGATAATATTAGAAATCATCACAGTTTTGCTACTGCTGTGTGTCAAGGAATTATTGTTTGATATCATGGCAAGAAATGATATTGACGCTCTGCCTTTAGCAAGACAGTTTGCTGACCATAACTGGGTTCCAGGAGATTGGTCTGTTAATCAACCACCTGTTTACCGAGTATTGTTTCAAACTTTATTTGGCTCGCTCATAGCAAGTTGGGGATTTCTGGTTAGTTCGATAATCGGGCGATTATTTTGCTACACGCTGATAGCTTGGGCACTAGTACTCATAGGGCGAAAACTGGGATTGAATTTGTCTTTACTGATGTTGGCAGTTGCAATGTTTTTCTTCGATAAACAAGGTGTTGCTGCTGGAGAAAGAATCGTAGGAGTACTAGAAACGAAGATATTTGCTTATGCTATGGTTTTGTTTGCGATCGCCTTCATGCTGAGGAAACGTTATCGTCTGATGGCTGTTCTGTTAGGGCTAGCAACTTCATTCCATGTTCTAGTAGGTGGTTATACAACTTTATTTGTAGTAGCTTGGCTGATTTTAAAACGAAAAACCCATTTTCCAAGTATGCGGGAGCTTGGGTTTATTGTTCCGCTATACCTGATAGGAAGTGTATTCGGTCTCAAAGCGGTACTCGGAGAATTGTCCAGTCCAACTCCTGCAAGCCCAATCTCACCTACGTATATATATGTCTTTCTCAGGATGCCCTACCACCTGAATCCCTTGTCCTGGCCTGCATATTGGTGGATAGTTCCAATATTTTACCTGATGATGCTTGTGGGCAGTGCTGGTATCCTTTGGTTCAATCGTCCCACTCAAGCGCTACCCGAACAGTTTGAAGAATACGAAGCTCGTAGAGGGCTGTTTGAGTTTACACTAATCAGTCTAGTCCCCTTTTTACTGGGAGTAATTATCGCTCCATTCGACTCTCAAGGAACCTTGCTACAGTATTATCTTTTCCGTGTAGGCGATGTAATGTTGCACCTCAACGCCTGCCTGTTGTTCGTATGTGCTTTGGATCGAATCTTCACAAGTAGAAAACAACAAAGAGTGCTGATACTGATATGTAGTTTATTAGTGAGTATAAGCATTGTCAAGGCATTTCCTACCTTTGAGAAAGATTTTCAGTCTACACTTAATTTTCCTGACGAAGTGCAGGAGGTAGACCCTCAGTGGAAAGATATGGCTGCTTGGATCCGAAAAAATACCCCAAAAAATGCCACATTCGTATCTCCACCTGTTGAACATAGCAACTTCATTTGGTTGACAGAGCGTCCAACCATTGCCAAGTATAAGTTGATGGCTCAGACTAAAGCGGCAACATTAGAGTGGTTTTCACGTATGCGTGACTTGAGTGGTAATTTTAACGGGGTCGATCCATTGACTCAGTTTAGTGAAAAACTACTTACAGAGGGTTATAACAACTTGACAACCGATGGAGCTAAGGCGCTGATAGTGAAATATCACGCTTCGTATTTTGTAACTCACATTCAACATCGACTAGATCTGCCAGTTGCTTACCGTAACAAATCCTATGTTCTGTATGCAAAACAACAAGATTAGAACTCCTAAAAATTGATACAGCAGTTTTTTTTGCATGAAGTATAGCCGTAGTCACACCCTTTAGGACATAATGACAAGCGTGAAAGCTAGTAATAGTAATAGTTTTACCTTCTGCCTCCTGCCCCTTGCCTCCTGCCTCCTGCCTCCTGCTATACAAAGCTATTGAATTCTTTTTTTAATTGGTATTAGTTTGATTGAGATAACAATGACAATGTGGTTTATCAATTAGTGATTCTACCAAAGCATTTAGGGCAGTTGCAGCTAAAGCGCCACCTCCCAAAGTTCCTTCAACTGTAATAAAAGGTATTTGTTGTTGCATCAATTGTCGCTTGGCGGCGGGAGCGTGGCTAAAACCAATGGGCATTGCAATTACGAGTGCAGGCTGAATTTTTTGATTAGCGATCGCTAAAGAAATTTCTAGAAGCACCGAGGGAGCATAACCAACTACCAGTACACAACCTGGAGTTACTTGTTGCAATTTTTGTCGCCATTCTTGCTGCTGCCAAAAGGCAAGCTCCGCCTCTGTAGCAGTAGTAATATGAGGATTATCAATCAAAGTTTCAATGGGACATCCCAAGTGAAATAATCGAGTTTGATCCAAAGCAGCAGCCACCGTTTGGGTATCAACAACAATTTGACAGCTTGCAGATAAAGCTTCTCGACTAGCTGCGATCGCATCTCGGCTCAACTTAACAAAAGACACCAAACTCACATCACCACAAGCCAAAACCAGCTGAGAAATTAAGTGTTGTTCAATTTCCGAACGCTGAGATAAATCAGGTAATAAAAGTTGCAGCGATTCCGAAAAAGCCTCTGAGTGTCTATGAATTTCTGCATCTAAACCACTCCACAATTTTTCCAGTCCCCCCAATCCGGCTTGGGTTTCGACATCGAGTAACTTTAGTTGTGCTAAGACTTCCGCCTGCAAAATTTGACAATGGCGATCGCGTCCCAATAATCCTTCTAATGCTGATGCGGTTTGCCGCAGTTGGGAAATTTGTTGCATCACTGCACGATATTGCTGTTGGAGTTGCACCATCAGGTTTTGATTTGTGTCCGCTTCTGGTTCCACTTCCAAAATATGACGGATATGATTTAGCTGAAACCCTTGTTGCTTGAGTGCAACAATCCGTTGCAAGCGCAGGACATCTTTTTGGGTGTAGAGACGGTAATTGCTAGGCGATCGTACTGGTTGCGGTAGCAGTCCTAATTGATGGTAATGTCGCACCATGCGCGGAGTCAAACCGCCACCAACTGCATTGGTAAGTTCTTTAATAGTTAAGCAACCAGCATTCATAAATTTACTCCAAGAACGGCAAAATTCTTTGTAATTCTCCACAAGCTGCCTGAAGAGATGGCGGTGCATTTTCGTCTAAGCCTTGGTAACACTGATTTACCAATTTTTCAACAAAGGGCTTGCAATCTGACTCATTGTTAAATTTTGAATATTCTATTTCTTCGTCAACAGTTTCACCTTGTAAATAGTGCATCCAAGTTTCGATATTTCTTTTGGAGATAAATATAGCGATCGCTTCTTTAAGCTGACGAATTGGTTGTGAATCTGCTATCAATGCATCATCCAATTGCTTCAGTCTTTCATCCACCGTTTTTTTGTCTACATCAATTAATACTACTAGCATTCCTGAAAGATAGTTTTTACTGCGATATGCTTTCTACCTCTGCTGGATAACGCTTTCTGACAAACTGCTCTCCTGCACCTTTTGGACAAATTTCAATTCGTAAATTTCTATCAAAAATCTACTTTCCTATCACCATTCACAAAGGTTTGAATTCTCCGCAAGACTTCAAAAACAGTTGATTTACCTGTTCCGTTGCCACCAAGAAATAGGTTAATCGAGTCAAAGTTCACCTCAAAATTTACTAAGCCGCGAAAGTTATCAATATAAATTCGCTTTAGCATAGATTTTTTCTCCCAATCCATTTTTCAACATAAGAGTTAAATTGTCACATTTACCCACATCCCGCTTTTGAAAACACCCTCATAACACAGATAAACATCTAACTTTGCGTACCTTTGCGCTTCCCTCAGCGCTCCTTTGCGTTTCAAAACTATTATAAACCTTGACATTAACATTAATGTCAAGGTTTAGCGTGAGAAAGTCCCTCTTAATTCACCTCTCATGCTTTACCCACGGCGTTTTACCCAATTCACCAGAGAACACGCAGATATCCTCGCAGCCCTAGTTTGTGGGTTGCTGTTATTTCTGGGATGGTTCGCCTTGCATCTTGGCGCTTTGAAATTAGCGCTGCTGTTGCTACCTGCTGCTTATGTGATTGGTGGTTACGAAAGTGCACGGGAAGGACTGACTACTCTTTTCAAAGAAAAAGAACTCGATGTAGATTTGCTGATGATTGTCGCTGCCATTGGTGCTGCTAGTTTGGGCTTATGGCGAAGAGAATATCATTTAATTATTGATGGGGCAATTTTGATTCTCATCTTTGCCATCAGTGGCGCACTCGAAGGCTATGCTATGCAGCGAACTGAGCAAAGTATTCGGAGTTTGATGAGTTTGACGCCAGATACAGCAAGGGTTTTGCTTCAAGGAAGGGAAGAGGAAGTTCCTATTAGTCAGCTAAAAGTGGGTGATAAAATTGTCGTCAAACCCGGAGAGTTAATTCCTACAGACGGAATTATTGTGTCTGGTTACAGTACCGTCAATCAAGCTGCAATTACAGGCGAGTCTTTACCTGTAGAGAAAACAGTTGGTGCAGAAGTCTTTGCCGGTACACTCAACAGCTATGGTGCATTGCAGATTAAAGTCCACAAACCAGCCCAAAGCAGTTTGATTCAGCGAGTGATTCATTTGGTAGAACAAGCGCAGACACAAGCACCTCCTTCCCAAGAATTTATCGATCGCTTTGAAAAAGGATATGCCAAAGTCATTGTTATAACTGGGATATTACTGGCAACTTTACCGCCATTGATGTGGAGTTGGGATTGGGAAACTACCATTTATCGCGCGCTGACTTTCTTAGTGGTATCTTCTCCCTGCGCGTTGATGGCTGCAATTATGCCCACCTTACTTTCAGGAATTGCCAACGGTGCAAGACAAGGGATTTTGTTTAAGAATGGTGCCCAGTTAGAGAAGATTGGTAAAGTTAGAGCGATCGCATTTGATAAAACTGGTACCCTGACAACAGGACAGATGCAAGTATTCCAGGTAATTACAGCTAGTAAATACACGCAAGCAGATGTTTTAAAAGCCGCTGCTAGCATAGAATTATCTTCCGAACATCCCATCGGTAAGGCAATTGTGCAAGCCGCTGGGAATTTGAATTGGGTTGGTGCAATCGAAGTGCAAGCCATACCCGGAAAGGGAATTGTAGGAATCGTCGAAGAACAACAGGTAATTGTAGGGAATGCCGATTTTATAGAGCAGTATGTAATAAATTTACCTAAACAATTGCGACAAGTAGCTCAATTTTTGGAGCAAGAAGGTAAGACTGTGGTTTGGGTAGCAGAGGGGCAGGAGGGCACAGAGGCAGAGGTGATGGGTATCATTGCCATTGCAGATGAGGTGAGAGTGCAAACCGCTGCAACTATTACTCGCTTAAAAAAACTCGGAATTGAGCAAATTGTTTTGTTAACTGGAGATAATCAAGAAACTGCTAATAGCGTCGCTAAGGCGGTAGGAATTGAGCGAGTGTACGCTCAACTTTTGCCAGAAGATAAGCTGGATGTGATTCGTCGTTTACAGCAAAAGTATCAAACTGTGGCAATGGTAGGTGATGGCATCAATGATGCACCAGCTTTAGCACAAGCATCTGTGGGTATAGCAATCGGAGGAACAGGTAGCGATGTGGCATTGGAAACCGCAGATATAGTATTGATGGCAGATAAGTTAGAAAAAATTGCTGTGGCGATACATTTGGGCAGGCGATCGCAACTCATAGTCAAACAGAATATAGTCGTAGCATTGGGTTTTATTGTATTACTTTTAGTAGGCAACTTTCTAGTAAATATTAACTTACCAATAGGCGTTATTGGCCATGAAGGTTCCACAGTTTTAGTTACCTTGAGTGGTCTAAGATTGCTCAAATAAACTATTTATTTAGCAACTAAATATGAATGTGAATATAAAATATTTACTGTAGATACTGAAACAGGAGAAGTAAAGTTGATGAAAACTCGTTAAGTATAAAATATTACACTAGTTTTTTGTTTCAAACTTACAAACAAGAGGAATAAGGTAGAAGATAACGCGCAACTATTAGTATAATATCAGCCTACTTACCTCGACATCTCATTTCTCTAACTGTCCGATTCGCTTGATTTGTAGCAAGTTCCAGTCATCTTCAGAATAGGGCGTGCTAAACCAAGCATCTAATATTTCTTTGGCGATCGCTTCTGTAGTCGCACGTAAACTTAATACTAGGACATTGGCATGATTCCAGATGCGGGCACCGCGTGCCGTTTCAGCATCATGGCACAAAGCAGCACGTATCCCACAGACTTTGTTGGCAGCAATAGATGCACCAGTTCCAGTCCAACAAAAAACAATCCCCTCATCTACTTTCTGGGTTGCTACTGCCAAAGCAACTTTGCTACTACTAATAGGCCAATCAACTTCTGGATTATTCTCTGTTAGGGAACCGAAGGGTATAACTTCGTACCCACGTTGCTTAAGTTCTTCGAGTATTATGTCGGTAAGGTTAGTGCGTTCATCACTGCCAATAGCGATTCTCATCCCTTCCCCTCTCAAAGTAGTCTGCCTATTGTCTCATCTTACGATAACTAGAGACAATTTTCTGCATGGCGATGCACCTATGAAGCGATCGCCACAACCTAAATTACTCTCATCTGTAGCAACTGCGGAAATAGAAATTTTCCCCGTTCTCGCAGCGCTTAGTACGGAAGTTTGGAGCAAAGGTTTACTTCACTCCAACTTCTTATCAGGTAGAGAAAGCAGTGTAGTCTTGGCAACTACCATCAAGTGATATGGAAATCCTTTGTTGTTGGAGTCTCTGAGGGGAAAAATTTTAGAAATACTTTCGTTTCAAAGGAGAAGGAGGAGCCGATAATATGACAATATTTGTCACATTACTAACGTAACGACCTCCAGCTTTGTCACCTGGAACTACTAAACGAGCAAATCCATCATCTGTTAAAGGCACCACTGTACCATCACTAGCTTTTTTTTCAAATGCAACTAGCACTGTTTTACCTTCAAAGTTAGGTTGAATTTCACCAATAGCTACGACTGCACCATAGCAATCTGTGGCATCAACTAGAACATATTGCCTCAGAAAAGAGTTTTTAGTATTTACCCCAGAATTACCAGGTTTGAGACCACCTCCAGCTTTCGGATTATTAATCAATTCCCAGAGTGGAACTCCATAGTATGTTTCTGTTCGGGGACCTGAGCCGGTTTGAAAGCTCACAGTGACTTCAGTAACTACTGGTGGATTTTGGTTTTTTAAAACATCTCGTAAATTTCTCAGGTTTTGCAAGTTATAAATGGTTGGATTATTCACTTCTCCACCCAAGCGGAAACTTTGCGAAGAACCTCCAGGACACTTATTTTGATTCCAGACAGATGATATTTTTTGTCCTTGTTCCCAGTTAATATCCCTTTTGGAATCAGCTAAAGTAGGCTGCCATAAAAATACTGTTGATAATATCAAAGAGGCAATGGGTATCTGGCGGGTAAAACGCATCAAACATTTCTCCGTTTACTATTGAATATTGAAAAAACTAGATAGTTTTGCTCAAAGCTGTTTGCTTACTAAAAATTGGTATCTTTATCGCCTAAACTGAGCAAGTTGACAATAAATGTTGTAAAACAAAGTAAAAATGATTTCTCGTTCAACTTTCAACTCCTCACTACACAATACAAAATAGCTAGTTTTTAATAACTCTTATCAAAAACTAATGAATTTTTACGCCAAAGTTAGCCGCAAACTTCTTACGAGATTTGCGTTTTTCAAAATGGATAAGTGTATCTGTCTAATGTATAGAAGATAATACCAACTTATTGAGTAAATTACCAAATAATATGGTAATCAAATGTTAACAAAATTAATTTTTATTTCTTTTGAAAATAGTCGAGCTTAATATTGTAAAGAAGCTTGCTATCGCCGTTTACCTTAGAAATTAGAAATGGCTAGTTATCAAGCTAATAAACTGTTTATAACTGCGACTCAGACTCTACTTCCTTTCTAAGTATTGCCTAAGCGCTGTTTTATACAACTTAACTTCTATATTTTTGTAACCGCAATCCTAACTATCAAACTAAATTAATAAATGCACTACTGTGCCATCTTCATTTTGACTGCAATATCGCACGGTTTACCAAAGTAAGGTGAACTTGTCACTAAGATATCTACACCAGTGCTTGCATAATCCTTTATATTTTCAGAGGTAATACCACCAGCCGCTGCTAATTTTAAATTCGGGTATTGCTGCTTCAACTTCAAAACCAGAGGCTCAAGGTCTGGTAACGGAATTTTATCAAACTGAATTAAATCTACACCTGCTTGAGCAACCATCCAAGCATCTGTTGGTGTATCTATTTCCACGCAAATAGGTTGTTCTGGAAACTGTCGGCGTAGTTCATTCATGCGCTCAATTAGCCCTGCTATACCTCCCATAAATATTAGGTGTTGGTTGAAGATTAAAACTGTTTCGGATAATCCTAAGCGATGAAAAAAGCCCCCGCCAGCTAAAACTGCTTTGATAGAAAGCGCTCTAGTACCTGGAAAACATTTACGAGTAGTCACAATCGAAACAGATGGATTTACAGCTAAAGCACTATCTACTAATACTCTGGTACGTGAAGCGATGCCAGAAGTATATTCCAGCAAATTTAAAGCAACTCTCCAACCACTATGTAAAGCGATCGCACTGCCGCTAGCTTGCAGAATTAATTGCTTTTGTTGGCAGACTGTACCACTTTCCACTTGATAATGAACCTCGGCACCACAATATTTTAATACTCTGGCTGCTTCTTCAGTCGCGCAAATGGTCATTGGATGACGGGTAGAAAACTCGATTTCACCAAGTTGCTTGCCAATACCAAGTCCGTGGGTTGTCAAATCTAGGTAAGGTACATCTTCCTGAATTAACCTAGCGATCGCCTCATCTGAGAAGAAAACACTCATTATGGGTATTCAAGATTATTTTGAGAGTCTTCTATAACTATTACCAAAATAGTTGGAAAAAAAGTAGCGATCGCTACGATTTTCAGGCTTAACAATATGATATTCATAACCTCGCAGTAGTATCTTGAGTACAAAAAGTCTGCATCGAAGAGAAAAAGTTCGGCTCGAAGAGGACGCGATTGCTCCCGTTCGCCGTCATTTGTGTAAATAAATTATGGCGAACGCATTTCTATAATTTTTCTGATTTATTTTAGACGTTCTGCAAGGATTGCTAAAATAAATCGATAACTAATTGATGCCGTATCCATTCTATGACCATAGCTCAAGAATTAGATGCTCAAGAAAGTATCTGTGAAGATATTATTTTTCCCTCTAGTGATTTATATAGTAATGAACCTCCTTTGGAAACCGAACTACATTTACGACAAATAATTTTACTTTTGACATGTCTAGAATGGCTGTGGCGAGATAGAAATGATTTTTATGCAGCTGGAAACCTGACTATCTACTACAGTCCCCGCCAACTCAAATCAGAATTTTTCCGAGGCCCAGACTTTTTTGTAGTCTTAGGATGCGAACGCAAAACCCGTAAAAGTTGGGTAGTCTGGGAAGAAGATGGCAAATATCCAAATTTAATTCTAGAAATACTTTCTGACTCAACGGCGAAGACAGACAGAGGTTTAAAAAAAGAAATTTATCAAGATACTTTCCGCACTTTAGATTATTTTTGGTTCGACCCATATACATTAGAATTTGTCGGATTTCATTTAGTAGATGGAGAATATCAACCTCTGCAAGTAAATGAGCAAGGACATTTATGGAGTCAACAGTTAGGGTTATATCTAGGAATTTATCAGGGATTATTGCGGTTTTTTACACCAGATGGACAACTAGTACCAACACCTGAAGAAACGGCACAACAGACAGAACAAAGACTAGAACAAGCAGAACAAAAAGCACAACGTTTGGCAGCCAAATTGCGGGAGTTAAATATCGATCCAGATACAATTTAGACTCGTGCATCGCAACAGAATACAAACTTTTAATATCAACGCAATGTCAATTCTGTTCTCTAAAAAGCCTTCAATAACTTGAGTGTGAAAGTTATACTTGTATGGCGGCTCGGTTATCGTATTAAAATCTGACGGAATAAAATACTCATCACCTCACCTGGATTGGAAGTTAGTAATACTGGACTTTACTGTATCAGAGTCATATAGGGCGATCGCTCCCAAAAATACTTTGGTTAAAAGGTTTCTTTTCTGCATCTATAGCTATGGGCAATCCACTATTATGAAGCGATTGCCATACCCTATTTACTTATTTCTAATTTGTAGCAATTATAATATATGATGTTTTAATCACAGTGGTTGCTCGTTTTCCCTCTTGCAGGTGGAGACTGTCAACTGATTCGTTAGTAATGATTGCAGTAATTTCTACTCCTGATGCGATTTATAGCCTTATTGTCCGTATAGTACCAGCAGCTACTACTGGTCATTCAAAGCTTTTGCCTCGACCTATTTTTCATTGGTGGGGCTTATTAGATAATACTTTTGATAATACTTATTAATATTTTAAATCTGCAATTAACATTTAATTCAGCTTTCCGATTGAGATTTGCTGAAAATATTAACTTTAGTGGCAAAAGATGAAGTAAGATTCACATCTATAACAGTCCCCGTATATTCTCATAATTTCAGAGCAAAAATATTTCAGTGCAATGATTGATAAATATTCCATTAGTATTGCAATATTGTGGTTATTACCACTGGATATATGTATATCCCTCAGTACCTTAGCTTCCATACCCTTAAAAGCTCAGGCTGTCGATCCCACAGAACAACCAAATCATAATTTCATCTTGTCGCAACTACGCCCACAGCCACAGGATGTCCTACCACCACCCCCACCTTCCCCACTTCCCTCACCGGAACCACCACAGCCACTTCCTGCGCCAGCGGAACTATTTCCACCCTCTACCCCAACTCCCACACCAGAGCAACCAGTTCCAGACAAATTTCCTCAAACTATTGTTGTTCAAAGATTTGAAGTTATTGGTAGTACAGTTTTCAGTCCCAAACAGCTAGCCGAAGCTACTGCTGAATTTACTAAACGACCGATTTCTCTGAGCCAAGTGTATCAGGCACGCTCCAAAATTACTGACCTATATGTCAAAAATGGTTACATTACCTCTGGTGCCTATATTCCACCGCAAACAATCCAATCTGGTGTTGTAAAAATTCAGGTAATCGAAGGTAAATTAGAAGACATTCAAGTAACTGGCACTCGGCGGTTAAACCCCAATTATATCCGCAGCAGACTAGCAATAGCTACATCACCCCCTCTGAATCGGCAGCGTCTGTTAGAGGCATTGCAACTTTTGCAGCTTAATCCTTTGATTAAAAACCTCTCTGCTGAACTCTCGGCGGGGTCGCGCACGGGTGTAAGTCTGTTAGAAGTCAAGATTAATGAGGCAAAAACCTTTAGTAGCCAAATAGTTTTAGATAATGGGCGATCGCCTAGTGTTGGTAGCTTCCGACGGCGATTACAATTGAATGAAGCTAACTTATTAGGATTGGGAGATAGTCTGGGTATAGCTTACACTAATACCGATGGTAGTAACTCCTTAGACGCTAGCTACACCTTACCACTCAATCCTCGCAACGGAACCCTTAGCTTTAACTATGGCATCACATCGAGCAATGTCATTGAACCTCCTTTTGACTTCCTAGATATTCATTCCGATTCTCGCTATTACGAATTGACATTCCGTCAGCCAATAACTCAAACTCCTACACAAGAATTTGCCCTTGGGTTAACAGCCTCCCGACGAGAAAGTGATATCTCCTCCTTTTTACAGAGAGAAGGGGTGCCTGCATCTGAAATTTCGCCTGGAGCCGACGATCGGGGACGCACTAGGGTATCTGCATTGCGATTTTTTCAAGAATGGACTTCTCGTAACAGCCGTGAAGTCATTGCCCTCCGCTCTCAATTTAGCTTGGGCATTGATGCGTTAGATGCCACGATTAATGAAAATCCTCCTGATAGCCGTTTTTTTGCTTGGCAAGGGCAAGCGCAGTGGGCACGCCTTTTAGCTCCTGAAACTTTACTGTTACTTCGCTTAAACACACAATTAGCATCCAGAACTCTTTTACCCATAGAGCAATTTGGATTAGGTGGACAAGATAGCGTTCGGGGCTATCGTCAAGATTACCTCTTAACAGATAATGGCACTTTTGTTTCTGCTGAAGTTCAAATACCGATTCTGCGTTTATCGAAGATAGATAGTACCTTGCAGGTTGTCCCTTTTGTTGATTTTGGTGTTGGTTGGAACAGTTCTGATAGAGAGAATCCCGACCCTAATACCCTAGCTGCCATTGGTTTGGGGTTGCGTTGGTCACAAGGCTCACGCTTTACTGTTCGTCTTGACTGGGGAATTCCTTTAATATCTGTTGAATCAAGCGATCGAACATTACAAGAAAACGGTTTGTATTTTAGCTTACTCTATAATCCTTTTTAAATTAGTTCCCAAATGAGGTGAAGATAAAATAAAAAAAGAATGAACAATGCCCTAATTTTTTAGAAAGTAAAATCAAGATTTGTTACTTTTTAAGAAGTCGCTTTGCATCTAAGAGACACGTAGTGGAGGCAATGTCTCTGACGACGGCGACTTGAGATAATTGCCGTCAATAAACAATGTGTCATATCGTGTCTGATGAAAAACTTATCATTAAGACCGCAGTTATTGCTGAGAGTTCTTAACAGGGGGAAAAGAGGGTTTTCCGATGTCTGCATAGATTAGAGAAATGATAAATAATCAAACAGACTTGATATCAAAAATTGAATTACATAAATGTCTAAATATTTTATTTTGCTTCTTTAATTTTATATTTTTAAGTTTTTAGACTTAGCTAGCAATAGAAGCTCATTATAAACTCTGTGGTTTTTTCGTATTTTAACATCAAATTAAAATAAAAATCCGCAAATATACTATATATAAAACTCTGTATTCGATCTGATTTTGGGTATCCTAAAAAAAGATGATAGAGATTAAAGAACAGAGTTAATAAATTATGCATGAGTTGAGAAAACAGCTAGGACTTAGAAAGGAAAAATTAGTTAGAGAATTGGGCATATCATCCCTGAGGGTTAATTCTCAAGAAAAAGATTGGTTTGCATCCTCATACGAATTTTATAATTGCAAATAGTGAGAAATTTACTCAACTAAATTTCCCAAAAAGTGAAGCTTAAAAGTCTAAACTTATGGCAGCAGTATTTTTAAAACTAATATCGCGCTCGAATGAATACTTATGTTATGGCTGACGCTTTGAAGCATAAAAATTGGGATTATAAGTAATTAAGCGAACTTGATATAAGACCTAAAGATATGAGAATTTGAGGAACAGCTATGTTAGGAAATGAGTGGGAAAAAATACGCCATCTGTTGATCGTCCAAGATATGCAAGGGCGGCGAACTATCCCCCTGAGAGAGGCTACTTATTCTATAGGACGGCATTCAGCGAATACTATTGTTTTAGCTTCCCGGTCAGTATCAATGCAACATGCAATTTTATTACGAGTAACTCTTCCTGAAACTGACCAATATGGCTTCCAGATTATCGATGGAAACTACAAGGGGAAAGGAAGTACCAATGGCTTGTTTGTGAATGGCGATAGATGCTTCTCTCACAACCTCAAGCATGGAGATCTCATTGTATTTGGGAGTAATCAAGCTCAAGCTCAATATTATGCTATTTCCAATCTTTCAGAACAAGCATTCTCTAAATCATCTGATGTTGAAGATTTATCTGATTTTCTCTCAGAGCAAGCCAATCTTGCTAATCCTTCTCAAACTTTAACTCTCGATACCACCTTTGAAGCAGCTAGTGAGGCTGCTCTTGCTCGCCTAGCATCCTTCCCAGAACTGATTCCCAATCCAATTATTGAAATGGATTTAGAGGGAACAGTAACTTATCTCAATCCAGCCGCAACTCTCAAGTTTCCCAAACTCAGGGAAACTGGGATGCAACACCCAATTTTAACTGGACTGTTAAATGCAGTTAAGAATCTAGAAAAAAATTCTTTTATGCGCGAGGTGGAAGTGGGTACAGAGGTTTTTGAACAATCGGTACTCTACCTTCCTGAAAGTGATTTAATTAGAACTTTTATTGTCAGGGATGTTACAGAACAAAAACAAGCCACAGCCGAACTACAGCAGCGCGATCGCTTGTTAAAAGCAGTTGCAGAAGCCGCTAATTATTTGCTCAGCGAAATGAATTATGAAACTGGCATTGAGCGAGCTTTAGCTGTTTTGGGCGAAGCTGCTAAGGCCGATCGTGCTTACCTTTTTCAAAACCATCCCCATCCAACCACAGGAGAAATAGTAATGAGCCTGCGGTTTGAATGGACACGCTCTTTTATCGAACCTACTGGACATCTTTGGCAGAATCAACCTTATGAAGCTTCTGGATTAACTCGTTGGTACAATGTTCTCTCTAATGGACAGTCAATTAGCGGACTCACCCAAACATTTCTCGTCGCCGAACAACAATTCCTGATTCGAGATGGCATTCAATCCCTGCTTCTAGTACCTCTGCGGCTGGAAAACGAGTTTTGGGGTTACCTTGGCTTGGCAGACTGCACCTTTGAACGTCATTGGTCAAGGCACGAAGAATCTACCCTGTTGACGATGGCTGCCAGTATTATTGGCGCACGCCAGCGCCAACAGGTAGAAGAGAAGATTCGCTATCAAGCCCTCCATGATTTGCTGACAGGGTTACCTAACCGTCTACTATTTGACCAGATGCTATGCAAAACTCTGCCGAATGCAACTCGCAACGGGGAAAGTTTAGCTGTGATCTTCCTCGACTTGGACCGCTTCAAGATAATCAATGACACTCTTGGGCACACGCTGGGAGATAAGTTATTGCAAAATGTCGCTCAAAGATTAAAAGACTCACTTAGAAAAGGAGACACCGTAGCCCGTTGGGGAGGCGATGAATTCACTATTTTACTCCCGCGAGTGAATAATATTCAAGAAGTAACCCAAGTGGCGCAGAGAATTTTACAAACTTTAGAGGATGCCTTCCATCTGCAAGAGCATGAACTTTACATCAGTGCCAGTCTTGGGATTGCGCTGCTCGATAGTAACAGCCCTGACGCTGAAACACTAATCCAGCACGCAGATACAGCTTTGTATCACGCCAAAGATAAAGGGCGAAATAACTACCAATTTTACAGTGCTTCGTTGAACGCCAAAAATCCCGAACTCCTGACCTTAGAGAAAAGCTTGCGTTACGCCCTAGAACGCAAAGAATTTTCTCTGTACTATCAACCACGAGTAAATATTAATACAAAAG
Organism: Nostoc sp. S4; assembly: GCA_029379225.1. Taxonomy (GTDB): domain Bacteria; phylum Cyanobacteriota; class Cyanobacteriia; order Cyanobacteriales; family Nostocaceae; genus Nostoc. Next base: position 65,508 of record JAQYWR010000035.1, read on the forward strand.
ATATTACTGGAATGGAGGCTTTGTTGCGTTGGCAACACCCAGAGATGGGATTGGTTGCACCTAGTGTTTTCATTCCTTTGGCTGAACAAAGTGGATTAATTGTCCCCATCGGTGAATGGGTGTTGCGGACAGCCTGTAGCCAAAATAAAGCTTGGCAAGATGCAGGCTTACCACCCCTAACCATCGCTGTTAATCTTTCTCTTAAGCAATTCCGCCAACCACAATTAGTAGAGACTGTAGCCAAAATTTTAGAACAAACGGGGCTAGAAGCCCACTTTTTAGAGTTAGAAATTACCGAAACCACAGCGATTGAGGATTTAGACTTCACTCGAACTGTATTAGAAAATTTACAGCAAATGGGCGTTCATCTCTCCATTGATGACTTTGGAACTGGTCATTCTTCCCTCTCGCGCTTACAGCTTTTGCCACTCCACAATTTGAAAATTGATAAATCTTTCATCCAAGATTTGACCCACGATGTCAAAGTAGCTCATATTATCAAGGCTATAGTTAGCTTAGGGCGGAACTTGGGATTGAGGCTAACAGCCGAAGGGGTAGAAAACGAAGAGGAATTAGAGTTTTTGAAATCTATCAACTGTGAGGACGTACAAGGCTTTCTATTTTACCGACCACTATCTGCTCAAAAAGCAACAGAAATCCTCGAAAGTAAACGACCAGTACTTTAGCTTTCAAAAATCAAACTTTTCAGAGAATGTTTGGTTTTCGTCAAAATTATGTAAGTGTTAAAAAAATCAATTAAATATTTATATTTAATAAAATTTATACCTATAAATATATCCTAGAGTTGACGGACATACTTGCTCCCTTACCTATTCAGCCAGCCAATTGATAAAAAATAAGTAATAGTTGGAAAATTTATGCTTTTATGGATCGTACTGTCTAAGTACGTACAATAGTACTAACAAAATTTAGATGAAACTTAATTGTAAACCTTACTACGAAACAAGATTTGGTGCTGCTTATTTAGGAAACAGCCTAGAATTAATGGCAAATATTCCTGACGCCAGTATCGACCTGATTTGTACCTCTCCACCATTTGCGCTAGTTCGTAAAAAAGAATACGGAAACGTTGATGCAGATCGATATGTTGAATGGTTTAAAGATTATGCAGCACAATTTTATCGTATTCTTAAACCGACAGGTTCGCTGGTTATTGATATTGGTGGCAGTTGGATTAAGGGAATGCCAGTTCGTTCTCTTTATCATTTTGAATTGGTTATTACTCTATGCAAAGCAAAAGAAAAAGGCGGACTTGGGTTTTACTTAGCCCAGGAATTGTATTGGTATAATCCAGCTAAACTACCCACCCCTGCTGAATGGGTGACAGTTCGTAGGGAAAGAGTTAAAGATTCAGTGAATACAGTTTGGTGGCTATCAAAAGAACCGCATCCTAAAGCTAATAATAGAAGAGTTTTAAAGCCTTATAGTGATGCAATGAAAAAGCTGCTTAAGAAAGGCTATAAACCCCAAGTCAGACCATCAGGGCATGATATTTCAAATAAATTTGGTAACGATAGAGGAGGGGCAATACCCCCAAATATTATTGATGGTAGTTGTAGTATATACAAGGAAGAAATAGGGCAAGATACTATTGTCGAAGAAACTTCATCTGAAGATTTACTCCAGCCAGTAAATGTAATTTCTGCCTCAAATACTACTTCAAATGATTATTATCAAAGGCGTTGCAAAGAACAAGGTTTGAAACCACATCCGGCAAGATTCCCTCAAGCTTTACCAGAGTTTGCGATCAATCTTTGTACAGAACCAGGCGATATTGTTTTAGAACCTTTTGCTGGTTCTAATATGACAGGTCGAGTTGCAGAAACTTTACAAAGACGATGGTTAGCTTTTGAGATTGATGAAGACTACATTAGAAGTTCAAAACTGAGATTTGAATAAAATTGTAGACCTTACTCCGAAAGTTGTCATGGCAGAATATACTCATGCAGACTATTCGTAAGCATTCATGCGAATTCAATTGATAATAACCCTAGTGCAAATGGTTTAGAACCTAACACCTATGAAACATAACACACTAGGAAAGTGATGCTGCGATCGCAAATAACTTCGGATCGGCATACCCTACTAAATGAGCAATTTCTTTAATATTCATGTCCCTAGTTTGTAAGAGTTGCCGTGCCTGCTCTAGCCGATGACTGCGGACATAGCTGAATACTGTAGCGCCGAACACCTCTTGAAAGCCGCGCTTGAGCTACAGTCGTTGAACCCGACCAGTCGTGACAGTTCTATCAAGGTTAGCGGATTGTCTAGTCGTTGCCACAATATGTTTCTGCATGGTACAATCGCTCTATTACATCAGGCTTGAGTGAATAAAAACAGCGATCGCCATCTAAGCCAAAACTCAAAACGTCACAACTACGCATAGCATCGGCTAGTTTATACTGTAATCACTGATTTTGCTGACGATTAATATCTTGCAGGTCAAGAGCATAATTTAATCGCAGGACGTTGACACCAGGCTCGCCAAAAATCCATAAAAATCTTTCGTCAGTATACTTATTAATTAGACGTAAAATTTCGTCTTCTTTGACTCCACGGGCACGAGCGACTCGCTCCAATTGCTGGCGTGCTGCTTTAATAGAAATATGCGGATCTAACCCAGAACCAGAGGTGTAAATAATATCAGCGATTGGTTGAAGATTTTCGTCTCGCAATTCATTTGCCTGCTCTATAATCCGGTTGAGAAGCTCTGGATTGCTAGGAGCGAGATTGCTGGCTCCAGATATACCAGTTGGTCTTGCTTTTTTACCTTGGCTATATCTAACAGTACTGGGACGAGGATAGAAATATCGCTCAGATGTGAAGATTTGACCAATCAAAGCTGAACCAATTGGTTCATTATTTAAGTTTCGCATGATGCTGCCGTTAGCTTGGTAGGGCAAAAAAACTTGACCCACTACAAGGATTATCAGAGGATAGACGATCGCAGTTAACAACCAAAGCATTAGAGTGATGAAAATTGCTCTGATTGTTTCTCGAATAATAGCCATAATAAATTTTCCACCTACTCCTAAAACTAATTTTTAATTTTTAATTTTTAACTATTTTCCAAGATAGGATGCTCTCAACAGCATAAATATTCGGGACAACTACCACATTCAACCACAGCAAGCTAAAAATAGCGAGTGGTAAATGTTGTTTATAGCATTACTACCAAACAAAGGATATCCTGCAAGCATTACTTTTGCATAAGTCATCGAACTACGATCTCAAAGTTCTCAGAGGGTGTTAATTCATCTTGTTTTCTACGAGATAGCCCAACCTCAGCCTTCGCGCAACGTCACGAAGTGGAGTAGGTTTAATCTCATAGCTCGATGCCATTAGATTAAACAATTTCCAAGTTGATAACACGATTAAATCCGTGTTTAGCTGTATCAAAAGTTATTGACATTTTTTTGTTTCCCCTCTCAACAGGTAAAAGTAAAAAGAAAACAGGCAAAAATGTCTATTATCTTACCTTGGTAACAGGTGTTTGTCTTGTAGTATGTGTATTTGTACTGTTATTAAGCTAAGCCTATAACTGTAATCAGCATATCTATTAACTTAATGACAATAAACGGCGCAATCAACCCACCTAACCCATAAATTAAGATATTACGTTGCAATAGCTGATTAGCCGTCAAGGGTCTAAACTGTACACCTTTCAATGCCAAAGGAATCAAAGCTGGAATAATCAAAGCGTTGTAAATCAGTGCTGATAATACAGCAGAATTAGCGCTAGTCAAATTCATAATATTCAGGCTTTGCAGGTTAGCAGCAGCAAACACCGCTGGAATAATTGCAAAGTATTTAGCAATATCATTAGCGATGGAAAATGTAGTCAATGCGCCGCGAGTAATTAGCAATTGTTTGCCAATGCTAACAATATCAATTAATTTTGTGGGATCGGAGTCCAAATCCACCATGTTGGCGGCTTCTTTTGCGGCTTGGGTTCCTGTATTCATGGCGACGCCGACGTTAGCTTGAGCTAATGCTGGAGCATCGTTAGTTCCGTCTCCTGTCATTGCAACTAGTTTGCCTGCTGCTTGTTCTTTTTGAATCACACTGATTTTGTCTTCTGGTGTGGCTTCGGCGATGAAGTCATCCACTCCGGCTTCTCTAGCAATCACGGAAGCTGTAATCCGGTTATCCCCTGTTAGCATCACGGTACGCACTCCCATACGTCGCAGTGCAAGAAAGCGATCGCGGATACCAGGTTTGACAATATCTTTGAGATAAATAATCCCGTAGATTTCGTTATCGAGGCTAACTGCTAAGGGTGTACCTCCCAATTGAGAAACTCGTTCATAAGCTGCATCCAGTTCTGGAGTATCTTCTGTGTTGCGACGAACAAATCCTTTAATGGCTTTGACTGCTCCCTTCCTGGCCTCATGTCCACCGGGTAAGTTTGTACCGCTCATGCGTGTTTTGGCAGAAAAATCTACCCCTTGTGCCTGACTAGAGTCAAAATCAAAGCGTGCGCCTAACTTTTCTGCCAGCCGGAGAATCGATTTACCTTCTGGTGTATCATCAAAAACACTAGCTGCCCAAGCAACACTAGCAATTTCCAGCATAGTATGACCGTTGATTGGGATAAATTCTTCCGCCAACCGATTACCAAGGGTAATTGTACCTGTTTTATCGAGAACTAGAGTGTTAACATCGCCAGAGGCTTCTACGGCTCGTCCTGAGGTAGCAATAACGTTAAATTGAGCAACTCGATCCATACCAGCAATACCAATAGTACTCAGTAACCCGCCAATGGTGGTAGGAATCAATGCTACTAATAGGGCAATCAAAATTGGGACGCTAACTGGATTATCGATATAATAGGCAAGTGCGGGCAAAGTCGCCACAACAAACAAAAAGATTAAGCTGAGAACTGCCAGCAACACCGTCAAGGCAATTTCATTGGGTGTTTTGCTGCGTTCTGCCCCTTCCACCAAGGCAATCATGCGGTCGATAAAACCTTTACCTGGGTCAGATGTAATGCGGATAATTAATTCGTCTGAGATAATCCGCGTTCCACCAGTGACGGAACTGGCAACATCGGAGCCTGATTCTTTTAATACTGGTGCAGATTCTCCAGTAATTGCCGATTCATCGACCGAGGCGACACCCATGATTACCTCGCCATCAGCAGGTATAATATCGCCAGCAACCACGTAGATGTTATCACCTTGTTTGAGGCTGGTAGATGAAACTTCATTAATTGTGCCATCGGGAGCGAGTTTTTTGGCGATTGTCTCTGATTTTGTAGACCGTAAGGCATCGGCTTGAGCTTTTCCCCGTCCTTCAGCTACGGCTTCAGCAAAATTAGCAAACCAAACTGTAAAGAATAAAATCCCTGATAACAAACCGTTAAACAGTTGTGGTTTCTTTTGAGTGACTGGGCCAAATAAGTTGGGATCGATGGTTACCAGTAGAGTAACAATTGTCCCCACCCAAACCAAAAACATCACCGGATTTTTGATTGCATACTTAGGGTTGAGCTTAACAAAAGCATCTCGAGCTGCCCTGAAGTACAACAACTTAGTATTTACCCTCGCTTTTTTACGTGCTTGGCGGCGATCGCCAGGACGAAAACTCGGGCGTCTAGCTTTGGAGGTAGGTGCCGCTTTATTCATAAACTCAAGTTAGGAATTAGAAATTAAAAGTTAAAACTTAGAAAATGACTGATAATTGATGACTGTTGAGAGCCAGTTGCTTCTCCTAAGGTAGACGCTGCGCGAACAACGGGGGGAACCCTCCGAAGTTCCGATCGGAGGAAGCCTCCGCTCAGACTTCTCTCCACAACGCACTGGCTGCTGTTAACCCTTAACCGTCAACAGATAACTTTTCTATCTGCCAGAGGCTAATTGCAAACCCTCGGCTATAGGGCCTAAAGCGAGAACGGGAAAGAAAGTCAACACTCCTAAAATTAGTGTTACTCCAGCAGCGATCCCAGTGAATACCAAAGAATCAGTTCTCAGAGTACCAGGGGTTTCGGGAACTGCTTGTTTGCGAGACATCCCGTCAGCTAACAGCAAGATGGCAAACATGGGAATGTAGCGTCCTGCTATCAAGCTAACTAAAGTACTCAAGTTCCACCATAAGGTGTTATCTTTCAATCCTTCTAAGCCAGAACCATTATTTGCCCCGGCTGAGGCATATTCATAAACTACTTGGGAAATGCCGTGATAGCTAGGATTGCTAATTCCAGCTAGGGAAATTGGGTAAGCTAAGGCGATCGCGCTGGGAATTAAAACTACAATCGGGTGAACTAACAATACTACGCTGGCAAGGACGATTTCCCGTTTTTCAATTTTGCGTCCTAAGAACTCTGGGGTACGTCCCACCATCAGCCCAGTCAAAAAAACGGTGAGAATTAAGTAAATGAATAAGTAAGCTGTGCCAGTTCCTTGACCGCCCCAAATAATTTGAATAAACATATTGAACAGACTCGAAAATATTCCTTGTGACATTAAGGAATCGTGCATCCCGTTAACAGCACCACACATGGTGGCGGTGGTCGTAACTGCCCAAAATGCCGTTTCTGCCCAACCAAATCGGACTTCTTTACCCTCTAAATTCGGTTGTTCTAATCCAAAGGATCTGTTAACTACAGGATTACCTTGTAGTTCTCCCACGGCTGTGACTCCAACCAGAACTACAAAAATTACAAATACCATCCAGAAAAGCAACCACGCTTGTTTGATGTTGTTGGCAAACACACCATAAGTGTAAATTAAGGCTGCTGGGATGGAAATCATGGCGATGGTTTCGATTAAATTAGAAGCACCATTGGGATTTTCAAAGGGATGGGCGGAATTAGTACTAAAAAAGCCGCCGCCATTCTCACCCAACATTTTGATTGCCTCAAAGGATGCTACTGGGCCTCTGGCAATATACTGGGTTCCTCCTTCCAAGGTTGTCACATCCATAGTCCCAGCTAATGTTTGTGGTACACCTACTACAACCAAGGCGATCGCACTAATAATTGAAATTGGCAGCAATATGCGCGCGATCGCCCGGGTAAGATCGACGTAAAAGTTACCTAGTCGTCTACCCGTTAATCCCCGAATAAAAGCAATTCCCACTGCTAAGCCGGTGGCTGCGGAGGTAAACATCAAAAAGCCTAAAGCCGCTACCTGACTAAAATAACTTAAAGTTGTCTCACCAGCATAGTGTTGCTGATCGGTATTCGTTAAAAATGAAATCGTTGTGTGCAACAATACATCCCAACTAATCGCACCTAAGCCGTTAGGATTCCAGGGTAAGAATCTTTGAAAATATAACAGTAAATATACTGTAACTCCCATAATCAAATTAGTGAAGACTACAGCCCGGATATATTGCCAGCCAGTCATATCATCTTTTCTACGCACACCCGCTAGTACGTATATACTTCGCTCTATCGGGTCGATCGAGAAATCAAGCAGTGTTCTTTCTCCCATGAAGACACGTGCCATGTATCTTCCAAATATCGGAGTAATTGCTACAACAATACACAGCGTTAAGCCGATTTGTAAAAAACCTTGTCCCATTTTGCGCTCTATATAAAGTTAAGTGCTAGCAAGCTAATTCTTAAAAATAACAGATTAACTGTTGGTATATTTGATTTCTAGTGACTTGGCAAGAGCTGATCCCATTTTGAATCAAAGAATTTTAGATTTTCAATGCCTTTGCCATTTTTTGTCAGTTGGATTGAGGGAAACGAAACCCAACCCACTAATCGAGGTATTTTTCAATTTAGCGTTTAATATTTATAAGTATTTTTTTATACAATAAACTTTCAATATTTACTACTTTTAAAAATATCAGAGATTTCTAAAAAATAAATTTAGGGGCTTTAAACCGACTCTGCAGAGGGCAAAAATATATTTTCTTCCTTCTGCCTGATTGTTGAGCGCAGTCGAAACACTGCCTCCTGCCCTCTGCCTTTCCTTTGGTAAGTTTTTCAAATCACATCTGACTGCTATAACTCTATTGTTATATTGAAATTAGCATGATGATTTTTTGAGGTTAATAAAAATGACACAAGAATTAATCGACCTCAGAACTTGTATTTTAGAAGGACGTTACGCAGATGCTTTGGCAATTGTTGATGAATTAGAGGGCATGAGTAAACAAGCTATTCTGCGTAATATTCAAGCATATTTAAGAATTCTACTGATTCATTTAATTAAAAACCAATTAGAACAAAGATTAACCAATTCTTGGGTAACTTATATTCGGAATTCAATTCGAGAAATTAAAAAGCTAAATATTAAAGATAATAAAACATCTTATTACATCAATTCTGATGAATGGGAGAAAATGATAGAAGAGGAAGTTATGGAAGATGCGATCGCTGATGCCAGTGAAGAAGTAATGAATGGTCAATTCACTCGCTCTCAATTGTCAGCGATACTAAATAAAAACCAGATTTTAACCATAGCAAAAAATTTCCTAGCTTTAACATATACTTATTCACCAAAGGAATTACCAGGAATTATGGATGATTATCTCAGTCAGTTAGCTGGGGGAGAAAATTGGATAAATCGGCAAAAATAAGGCGATCGCTATTTATTTGCAGAATCCATTGAATATTCCACTATGCTGATTGCTAAAGCGTAGTATTTATTTTATAGTACTGTACGGATAACAAACAACAAAGTTTTTGCCAATTTAAGGTAGAGATGATCGAAGAAATAACTCGCCGCAAATTTCTCGCCACAGCCACCTTGGCGACGGGTTTTGCTTTAGCAGTACAACCGATTTCTGCTGGAGTCATTACCACCGATACTAAGGGATTAGTAGCGGGTGGCGTGAAAATTCCCGTTAAAGATGGCGAAATTCCTGCCTATCGAGCAGTACCCGCCACTGGTGAGAATTTCCCCATTGTTCTAGTAATCCAGGAAATTTTTGGCGTACACGAGCATATTCAGGATATCACTCGCCGCTTTGCCAAATTGGGGTATTTGGCGATCGCTCCAGAATTATTTATCCGTCAAGGTGATGTCTCCAAGTTGAGCAGCATAGACGAAATTCGCCCAATTGTCGCCAAAGTACCAGATACCCAAGTGTTATCCGACCTTGACGCCACGGTAAACTGGGCTGTGAAATCAGCCAAGGGTAATGCTAATAAATTGGCAATTACAGGTTTTTGTTGGGGTGGTCGCATTGTCTGGCTATATGCAGCACACAATCCCCAAGTGAAGGCGGGTGTGGCTTGGTATGGGCGACTCGTGGGTGATGCTACCAAACTTCAGCCTAAGTATCCCGTTGATATTGCATCGAAACTCACAGTCCCAGTTCTCGGACTCTATGGTGGTCAGGATACAAGTATTCCCCTAGATACAGTAGAGCAAATGCGCGAACGCTTGAAATCAAGCAGCAGCAAATCTGAAATCATCGTCTACCCCAACGTATCCCACGCCTTTTTTGCGGATTATCGTCCCTCTTACCGCGAAAAAGAAGCTAAGGACGGTTGGCAGCGCCTTTTAGCGTGGTTTAAAAGTTACGGAGTGCAATAACCCGAATTTCTCACTCTATGTAGTGGGAGGGGTGGGGAGTATGGGGGGTGTGGGAGGTGTGGGAGGTGTGGGAAGACACTTTGCGCTCTTTCTTAAGCGCCCATTCTCAATTCCTCCTCATTCTCCTCACACTCCCCACACCCCCCACACTCACTCTTATTCTCACTTGTGAGAAATCCAGGAATAAGCTGTTATATTATTGGGCATTGGCTATTAGTCAAACAATTTTGAATAGTCAACCAAAAATTATCTGATTTGAGCATGAGTCAAAGTGAGATCAGACAAAAGATAGCTGGTTTGGTAAAAATTACATCTATAATTTTAATCCTGAGTGCCATAGGGTTAGAATTAGCAAACATTTCTGGGATATTAAACACTAATAATACTCCCAAGATTTTTACTTTAATTTTAGGGATGGCAAGATTTGCACTGATAGCTCATTTATTAGAAGGAATAATAGCAGGTATTTATGCAAGTTCAAAAAGTCAACTACCATTTCAATATGGAATTTATACTTTTTTCGTAGGTACAATTGGCTTAGTAGAACTATTTAAACAAGAAAATAAGTATAGGACTCCTATTTAATTTTTTAAAAGATATCTGACTTTTTGAAAAAGTTGAATATCTAATTCAAGTTAAAAGTTGCTATCAATGGGTAAGGAAAAATCACGAGACCATTCATTCCAAGAGCCAAAATAATTTTTGGCAGAAATTCCTGCCTCTTCTAGGGCTATCAATGTATTAGCAGCCCTTGAACCTTTGAAGCAGTAAATGTACACAATGGAATCTGAAGTAATACCTACTGATTGACAAATTTCTCGGATTTCATCTGGCGAGCGGAACGTGGGGATTTCTGATTCAGAATTCATCAAACGATGCCATTCTAACCAGACTGCGTTAGGGATTCTACCTTTGCGAGGACAAAAATCGGGATTGTAGGGAGAAGAACTCAGCCCAAGCCATTCTGAACTGTCGCGCACATCTAATTTAATAATTGCTGGATTGTCAATTGCTTGCAACATTTCGGCAGTAGTCACCATCATGTCAGCATTGGGATGTAATCTAAATATGCTGCTTTCACGTTTTGCTACTTCATCGGTAGTAGGTAATCCCGCCTTGAGCCATGCTCCATATCCTCCCTCTAAAATAGATACCTGAGTGCAACCCAAATACTTCAGTAAGAAAGCTGCTCGACAAGATTGACCATAACCTTTATTTAAAGCATCTTCATAAACAATTAGCTGTTCTGTACCGGATATTCCTACCCTGCTCATCATTTCTGCAAAATATTCTTGCAATTTCTTTAATCCTGCTGGGTAGGAATTCTCTAAAAGATATGTGAAAAAATCTCTAATATTGATAGATTGAGGAATATGAGAATTAGCATAATCTTCTGGACTTCGCGTATCGATAATGACAGTTTGTAATGACTTTTCTGCAAATACTGATGCGAGTTCTTGAGCAGAAATGAGGAGTTTCGTGTTCACGCTTTCATGCTAATGTTATTTTCCTATTAGGCATTATCGCGTTCAGGAGATTTGCATTTTGGAATGCAAATTACAAAAGCATGAATACTAAATGTTACGAGATAACTTTTATAAATATATAGTAGATTGCAAGTTAATTTTGATAACTCTTCTTCTTGATAGATGTCAAATATTATTTTATTTAGTGACATTCCACCTTACTAGCCTGACAAAACTAAAATGTTGTAGATTAGGTTGAGCGGAGCAAAACTCAACATGGATCTTACTGAGCGACTACTCCCAAGTCTGTAGCCATTACTCCCAAGTCTGTAGCCATTACTCCCAAGTCTGTAGCCACTACTCCTAAGTCTGTAGCCACTACTCCTAAGTTTGTAACCACTAATCCTAAGTTTGTAACCACTAATCCCAAGTCTGTAACCACTAATCCCAAGTTTGTAACCATTACCCCGAAGTCTATAGCCACTACGAAAATGATATTATATGATGTCCGGCTAATTAGTTATGATTAGCAGATCTGGGCAAAAACCAGGAAACCCTCTTTTCTCCTGCCCCCCTGCCGTCTTCACGATCGGTCTTTAACCAAACACAATATTATCTGGTGATTTACCATTGCATACGGGCAATTACACAGTGTATAACTTTAACTTCATTAACAATTCGCTCCAGTTCTATGGATAGAGGAGTTTGTTCTCGAACGGCTTGTAATGTGGGAGTAATTGAAGTATTGGGATTTGTGGCAATCTCTGATAATCGAGCAGTATGTAGCTGTTGAATTTGACCGTGAATTGCTTCGAGATGATTATCTAGCGCTGGTAATTTTTGGGGTGGCTGTCCTTGTTGCAGGGCATTTGCTAAGTTTTCCAAAACTTGGATAATACTATCAGTAAGTCGGTTGAATTCAGTAAATTGGTACTCGCCACTAAATTCGCGGATATGTTCTGCCAGAGTTGTAACTGAACTGAAAAAGCCACGAATGTAAACCATCAGAGTCATTACAGGTTCGATTTCTCCCTGGACGTGACGAGGTTCGCTGAACAATCTTTGAGCAGCGGCGGTAGCGTTGGCGTTTTCTAGGGCTGCTTGATGACGTAGCATATTAATAGAGTCAGCAGATGTACTCTGTTTTCGATGGAGATAGGTAGCTATTACCTGCTGAAAGTAAACGAGATTGGCTCGAATTGTCTTTTCTAATTGTGCTGGAAGTTGCTGTCGTTCCCAACGGGGAAAAAGCAAATAGCTGCCAAGCAGTGCTAAGACACCTCCAACGAAGCTATCAACGATACGCAATATGCCAATTTTCCAGTCACCCGCATTAATCAGGTTGAGTAATAAGATGATAGCGGGAGTGAGGAGTATGATGAATATGCTGTAGCTTAAGGCTCGCACTGACATTGCAGTAAACACGAGCAGCAAGAAACAAATTGCGATCGCTAATTGATTTTTTACTACTAAAAGCAGAGTTATGCTAATAATTCCGCCTAAAATAGTACCAATGACTCTTTGTACAGTTGTCTCCGACGTTCCCCCAAAGTTGGGCTTGAGTGCAACTAAAGCTGTTAGCGTTATCCAGTAACCTCTAGGTAGTTGTAATACCGAGGCTAGCAATTCTGCAAGCGTTGTTACCAATGCTAAGCGCAATGCATGACGAAACAGGACTGAATCAAAAGTAAAGTTATTTCGTAATGTATCAATAATTGCAGAGCGCTGTGACTGGGTTGCAGGAGAAATATCTCGCTGGGTAATACGGCGCTGTTTTCCCTGTTTGAAATCTGTAATAATCTCTGCATCAGTATGAATTTGCTGTGCCAAGTTTGTCAGGCTGGCTGTAATCTTCTTCACGTTGAGTAGTTGGGCATATTCATCTGTGTGAAGATTTATGGTTTGATTAATGACTTGAGCGCGGATAACTTGTGACTGGTGTTCTAGTGCTTCAATAGACCTGTCCAAATCTCCTAAGCCAACTAAGCTTTTTTCTTTGGCAATTGCTTGTGATAACATTTGCACAGCAATAGCCAACTGTTCTATCGCTTGCTGAATTTCTGTTTGTAATCGAAAATATAGTTGACTTGTGGATGCGATCGCCAATAATTCACTCAAGGCGACAACAGAATTGAGAATTTGATTTACATCCTCAATTAACACAACCAAATAATTTCCCCGCAGGTTAGCTCCTTTTTGCCTATTCCACATAGCTGTCCAGACGCTACGGGCAAATGTCAAATCTTGGAGGACGATATCTTGAGCTTGCAAAAATCTTTGTCCCCACTCTTGAGCATCTTGGGGATTTAATGCCCTCTCCCTTGCCAAGTTTACAAATTTGCTTAATGAGTCATAACATTTAGCAACTACCTGTTTTGCAGGTGCATCAGGACGCACCACCCACAGCCCTGATGACAAGATAGTTGTCCACATTCCACCAGCTAAACAGAGGGCAGAGTTTAGGATCAGAGTAGATAAATTAGAGAATGAAGCAAACTTAGCAAGCGCAATCACAAACATAATTGAAGTGACTAAGCTCACAGATGCAGCCACGCTGCCATAGAGACTTGCTAAGCCTGCAATAAATATTACCAAGAATGTTGTCGGCACAGCTAACCACAAATGACTGCTAACTAAACTTGCAATCACGAACACCACAGTTATCCCAATGGTTGCTGCTATCGTGGCGATCGCTTTTTGGCGGTAAGTTCCCTCAACATTTACCATACCAACGAACCAAGCTGCCATAGTGGCGATCGCACTTGTAGCAGCATGACCAGTAATAAATCCAATTCCAATGGGCACACCCAATATCAAAAGGCTACGTAATCCAGAGAAAATGTCGGGTTTACCTGGCTTGAGTTGAAATTGCTGCAACAACCAACCCGCAGCACGCTTATCTGTAAATGACATTATTTAGACTAGGGATTATAAGAATGCAGATCGTTTCTTACAGCATTTTACCCAGATCTGCCTATGTGGGGAACAACTGTAATATTATCACCTGGACGAACTTAACCATTGCCACCCCAATCTAGATAATTAATTTGTCAGGGAAAATTGACCTAGCAAACTTGCTTTTGCAACTTATAAACTAATTTTTGTAGCTTTTCAAGTAGTTTTTGCGACTTAATAAACCTGTTTTTAGCAATATTTTTCATCAAATATACTTAAAAAATACTTGGTAAACATCATAGCTGGTAATTTTTACGTAGACCATCCGTCTCGAAAAACAGTCAGAATAGATAAATCGCTTTGCAATTTCTTATACTTAGTTTTCATGTGCTAGCAAAAGATATTTACCACGACACTAGTAAAATTAGCCTTGTACAAAGATGGCTGGACAATTACCCAAGATCCCTTTCTATTGCAAATTGGCAAAAAGCGTTTATCTGCCGATTTGGGTGCAGAACGTCTGAATTAGTGCCGAAAAAGGAACCCAAAGAATAGTTGTTGAAGTGAAGAGTTTTGTGGGACAGTCTGATGTAAAAGATTTAGAGCAAGCATTAGGGCAGTATGTGCTGTATCGCCAAATCCTTAATGAAATGGGAAGCGATCGCATCCTTTATCTTGCCGTTTCTCGACCAACCTTTAACAGTGTGTTTACCATAGAATTGGGACAAGTATTAAGTAGGTGGGTGGGAAAATTTATCGTTGAGATGGGGCAGGAGGCAGCTATGTTGGAGGCAGAAGGGAAGAGGGTTTTAGCCTAGTTAATTTTTATTCACATAGTTTGGTTTTATTGTGCTGACTTACTTACTCAACAACCAAATTATTAAGCTAATTGTTTTTAACGATCAAAGTGAGGCGATCGTGCAATGGATACCCGATTAAAGTGCCAAGAGATTATTAAGAGCGTACTCCAGAATCATGCCAATTATCGAACTACACTACCCGATGATTATATCTCTCAAGTTTTATTTGACGCTCGACGGGGGCAATACTTAGTTTTGGATATAGGTTGGAGTGCTGACAAATATCTCATGCCACACCTATTCATTTAAGTTTAATTGGACAAAAAATTTGGATTCAATGCGATGATACTGAAGAAGGTGTAGCAACTGATTTGCTGGAAGCTGGAGTTCCTAAAGAAGACATCGTTCTTGGTTTTCGTTATCCTAAAGTACGCCAATATACAGGTTTTGGTGTGGGGCGATCTTAAATTGATAATCGTGAAGAACTAGCGTAGATCTAGTACAGTGGGCGTGGAAATAAACAGACTAACCCTGCGGTCAGCCACTTCCTGTCTACAAAATAGCCCTGCCGAAAAGACAATTGTTTTGAGACTTCGACTTCGCTCAGTCTTAACTTTTGATTTTTGAATGCGTGACTGACAAGGCAGTGAGTGGTACTAGCCAGCGTTGTAGAAGTCCTTTAGTGGAACCAACTAGGAACGGGAACAGTGTGAGCCTCACCGCGAGTGTTGCCAACATTAATGATAAATTTAAAATCATATCTCGTAATCCTAACTATTTATATAGTAATCAGTTTTGATTTTTGAACTTATTTGCCTAGATAAAAAGTAGGGAATAGTAATCAGTTTTTTCGAGGTGAGAGCGAGTTTTTTCAGACAATTAAATAGAAGTCTGATAGTATTTTTATTGATTAGCGATCGCTTGATTGTTGATAGTAGCGATGCCTGCACCAAGCTTCTCTACGAGACGCACTCGCGTTCGCCAACGCCACTGTTACGATTGCAAGGAGCGAACGCTTGCTGCACCATCTTTTCTGAAGCGATCGGTAAACCATCTCGCCTCCCGATGGCTGCATCTACTCTCCTGGTGAAAAATGAGTTGGAATCTATCTTAGGGGAGAACTGGCGAAGCTCTCACTAAGTGCAAACTCAAACAGTTTAGATGTTGTAATTGTTCAATAGTTTTTTACGTAAATCATTCCCAAGATAGTGTTTTTACTTGCCAGTTTCAGAAACTATTTATTGAGACATAATTAAAATACACCATGTTTATGTCAACAAAAATACTTAAAAAATTTAAAACATAATATTATTTTTACAGCAAAAAGGTGATAATAACGCCTGGATACTTGAAGAAAAAATGATGTCTGTTCTGCCTCTCAACAGCCAAAATCTCCCATACCCCGATCCCATACATCCCATCATCGTCCACTTTGTCATAGCGATGGTGTTTTTTTCATTTTTCTGCGATGTAGTAGGTTACTTTACTCATAATGCGCGTTTGTTTGAAGTAAGTTTTTGGAATATGTTTGTCGCTTCGGTAGCTATTTTCTTAGCGGTTATCTTTGGTCAGTTTGAAGCAGGTTTGGCAAACAATTACCCAGCAGTTCAGCCAACACTGAATTTTCATACGCTCATGGGCTGGTCGTTAGCGGCGATCGTCGTTGGGATTACAGCTTGGCGTTTTGTAATTCGTAACCGCAATTCCTTGAAGATACCGCCAGCTTACCTTGGTGTCGCAACTTTTTTGATTTGTCTGGTGTGCTTGCAAGTATATCTAGGAACTAAACTATTTTGGGTATATGGATTGCATGTTGAGCCTGTTGTGGAAGCAATGAAGCAGGGGGTTCGCTGATGAACTGGCAACTAATCGAACAGTTAAGATTGAGGCTAGGCGCTAACGGACTGCCTTACGAAATTCCGATACATCCACAGTTAGTACATCTAACACTGGGCTTGTTCATTATTGCCATCTTGTTTGATATTGCGGGAGCCTTTTTTCGCTTAGGGCGACCAATTTTCAGATTTCTCGGTCTTCCTGCCATCCGTTCTAGCTTCTTCGATGTTGGTTGGTACAACCTCATAGGAGCTGCGATTGTGACATTTTTTACCGTTGCCTTTGGTTTTTTTGAGCTATTGCTGGCAAACCCACCAGTGAATCAAAAGAGTGCTTGGGGGTTGAATCCTGGTTGGACAATGTTATTGCATGGTTTGGGTGGTATTTTGTTGTTGGGGATTATTGTAGGCATGACTGTATGGAGAGGTTTGCAACGCGATCGCTGGTGCAAGGATGCTTCCCGACAAGTGCAATGGAGTTACTTATTAGTAGGTATTTTGATGTTTGGTATTTTATTTGTCCACGGAACTTTAGGGGCGCACCTTGGGGAGCAGTTCGGAATTCACGTGACTGCGGCTAAGTTAATCCAACAGGGTACAAACCCAAATTTACTACTTATGCCAATTTGGGATTTTAAATTATTAGTCATTAGTCATTGGTCACTTGTACTGAGCAAAGCCGAAGTATTGGTCATTGGTTGTTAATTCATCTTTCATTTCTATCTTCTATCTACCCAAATTAAGTTTAAAAAATCAAATACATTTCTCTATCTCAATTTGATATCAAACTCAAGGAAAATTTATCAAATTTTATGGTGAGAATCTTAGAATATTTACTAATAGCTGGCTGTATAGCAGTGTTGCTTGTCGTCAGTCATTGGATTGGGCAGCAGGCATATTCTTGGATGCCTCTTGAAGCTACAGCAGAAGCGCAAAAGGTAGATAGTTTGTTTAGCTTTTTAGTTTCAATTGGTGCATTCATTATCCTTGGGCTTGTAGGGATGATGATTTATTCAATACTTTTTTTTCGGACATCCAAAAAAGACTACACTGAAGGGCATCCATCTAGAGGCGATGCTAGGCTAGAAATCCTCTGGACGGCAACGCCAACTTTATTAGTAATGTGGATTGCTTTTCAAAGCTTCAATATCTATCAGCAATTAAATATTTTAGGTTTAGGACAAATTGTACATTTGCATACACCTGTAGAATCAGAAGCAGCCTACGCCGCAGAAGTCAGCGATGTCCCTAAACCAGCTGACGAAACTATTGATGTTTTCGTCAAGCAGTGGGATTGGTCTTTCCGCTATGCAAATAATGTTAATAGTAATGAATTACACCTGCCAGTCAATCGCCGTACTCGTCTAAATATGCACGCCCAAGAAGTGATTCACGGGTTCTACGTCCCTGAATTTCGCTTAAAGCAGGATATCGTCCCTGGACGGAACATTGACCTTGTAGTTACACCGATTCGTGTTGGTAAATATAAGCTGAAAGATTCTCAATTTAGCGGTACTTACTTTGCTTTGATGGATGCGGATGTGTATGTTGATCCGATTGAGAAATATAACCAATGGCTTACCCAAGTAGCTAGTCAACCAATGACTATTAAAAATCAGGCTGTTGCTGAATATATCCAACCGCCAAAGACATTATTTAAAACTAGTTGGTACACTGTTGCACCCGCTGAATCTGCTGTTGCTAATCAAAGGAAAGTCAGTAATGACACATGATAATGTTCCTAATCTGGAAAATTCCTCAAACGAGGCTGTTGATAACTGGCGACAATACTTCAGCTTTAACACCGACCATAAAGTTATCGGTATTCAGTACATGGTAACGACCTTCATTTTTTTCCTGATTGGCGGGTTGTTGGCAATGCTCATCCGTGCCGAACTGCTCACCCCGGAATTAAATGTAGTCGATCGCCCCCTCTACAACGGCTTATTCTCCATGCATGGGACAATCATGATTTTCCTCTGGATTATCCCGTTCAATGCAGGTATCTCTAATTACCTAGTGCCGTTGATGATTGGAGCGCGGGATATGGCCTTTCCCCTGCTCAACGCCATTTCTTTTTGGATTATTCCCCCAGCTGGTATTTTTTTACTGTCTAGCTTTTTGCTACCCAACGGCCCGGCAAAAGCTGGGTGGTGGTCTTATCCACCCGTTAGTCTGCAATTTCCAGCCAATCAACCGATTAACGGTGAATTCTTTTGGATTGTCAGTTTGGTACTGCTTGGCATTTCTTCCATCATGGGAGCAGTCAATTTTATTACAACAATTTTTTGGATGCGCGCCCCAGGCATGACATTTTTTCGGATGCCTGTGTTTATTTGGTCAGTCCTTAGCGCCCAGTTGTTGCAGTTGATTAACTTGCCTTTCTTGACAGGTGCATTGGTATTGCTATTATTTGACTTGGCTTTCGGCACGCAATTTTTCAAACCCTTAGAAAATGGCGACCCGATAATTTATCAACATCTTTTCTGGTTCTACTCCCATCCAGCAGTTTACATCATGGCACTACCAGCCTTTGGGATTCTCGCAGAGGTTCTGCCCGCCTTTGCCCGGAATCCTTTATTTGGCTATCGTTCATTAGCACTTGCTTCTGTGGGCATTGCTTTAGTCAGCATTTTTGTTTGGGTGCATCACATGTTCACCAGTGCTACCCCTGGTTGGATGCGGATGACTTTTATGTTGACTTCAATGTTAGTGGCTATACCCACTGGTGTAAAAGCATTTGGTTGGACTGCCACAGTTTGGAAAAGTAAGCTACACCTAGAGACACCCATGCTGTTTGCAATGGGCGGCGCAGCAATGTTTATTTTTGGTGGTGTTACTGGTGTGATGCTCGCTGCTACACCTTTCGATATTCATGTCAACAACACTTACTTTGTTGTAGGTCACTTTCACTACATCGTCTTCAACACCATCACAATGGCAATTTATGCAGCCATTTACTTTTGGTTTCCTAAGATTACTGGACGGATGTATGCTGAAGGTTGGGGTAAGTTGCATTTCTTGCTAACCTTTATCGGTGCCAACCTAACTTTTTTTCCCATGCACCCATTGGGTTTACACGGAATGTTGCGCCGCATCTCTTCCTACGACCCACAATATCAAGGATGGAATGTTATCGCTAGTCTTGGAGGTTTCTTGCTAGGAGTATCAACATTGCCCTTCATTGCTAATATAGTTGGTTCCTGGCTATATGGGACTAAAGCAGTAAATAATCCTTGGCACGCCACTGGACTAGAATGGACAACCACCTCACCACCACCGCGAGATAACTTTGAGAAAATTCCGGTTGTGAACAGACCCCCTTACGACTATGGCGATCCAAAATACTCTGTGATTGAAAATTCTGACAACGGTGAATCAGTACAACACAGATAGGGAGATGGGGAGATGGGGAAGATTAGAAAAAAGCAACAACCCCTTCTACACTCCCCACTTCCCAGCGATGCACTGAGCTTGTCGAAGTGTCCTTAGTCCCTAGTCCCTAGTACCTAATCCCTAATCCTCAATCTATGACGCGTCGTATCATTCATATAGATGAAAGTCCTATCCGTTTTGAACGGTGGCGGCGATATTTACCAAATTGGTTGCAACGTTTTTTACCAAGTGGGGGCGGAAATTTTGAAGACCATCATGGTAAAGGGATGTTCGGGTTTAGCGTGTTCCTGCTATCAGAAAGCTTAGTTTTTTTGAGTTTCATTTTGACATACGTGGCTCTGCGATTAACACACTCGAAAAACTGGTTACCACCTGGTGTTTCTGGAGTAGAATTATCTAGTTTTGTGATTATTAATACAGTAGTTCTGCTTTCCAGCAGTTTTGTAATTCAACCCGCAGAAAATGCTCTCAAGCGTGGCAGATTGAACAGATTTCGCTGGCTTTGGCTGATGACGATCGCAATGGGAACCTACTTTTTAATTGGTGTATTAATTGAGTGGAGGAAACTCGATTTTGGTTTAACTACAGGATTAGTTGGTTCAACATTTTATCTATTAACGGGTTTTCACGGTCTCCACGTTCTGACTGGTGTAATTCTTCAGATAATTATGTTAATTCGCTCTTTTATTCGAGATAATTACAATAAAGGTCACTTTGGTGTAAGTGCAACTACTTTGTTTTGGCATTTTGTTGATGTGATTTGGGTCTTTTTATTCTCACTACTCTATCTGTGGCGAGCATAAAAGTTTAAAAAAAATCAAGTGTTTTTAGGAGAAAATCTATGAAGTTATTAGCAGATGAATTACCACCCCCACGAGCAATTCAAGAAACTCCACCTCCGGGTACAAATAGAGATCCGCTGATTGCACACAGTTTACAAAAAGAACAGTATGTAGGCATTATCGGGCTAGCGATCGCCCTGGTTGCAGCTGTAGGATTTTTTAGCCGCCGAGTAGAATACGCTATTGTATTCGCTATTATTCTTAGTGGGATTATGATTGCTTTCTTTATCTTTGTATAGCCTCTTAGTCATTGGCCTATGAATTATTAATTATTTACCTTGCCCCTCTGCCTCATCTCCTCCAATCCTTAATCCCCAATATTTATGAACAGCTCAGTTTATCAAACTGTGATTGTCGGCGGTGGTTTCACCGGACTATTCACAGCATTACATCTAGCCCGAGAACGTTATCCTCGCTCTGTAATTTTGATTGAGAAAAATGAGCGTTTTTGCTTTAAGCCGTTACTGTATGAATATTTCGATGGCGAGATGGAGACCTTTCAGGTTTTACCACGTTTTTCGGAATTGCTTCGCGGTAGCGGTGTTATCTTTGTTCAAGATACAGTGGAGTCGATAGATTTGCATCAACAGCAAGTCAGTTTAGCTTCAGGAAACTCCTACAAATACAGTAACTTAGTATTAGGTTTAGGCAGTGTTACTGGCTATCATAATGTTGAAGGAGCCAAAGAAAATGCCTTTGCTTTCTGGACACAAGCAGATGCGATCGCTCTCGACCGTCATTTACGCGACTGTTTACAAAAAGCAATCAAAACTGAAGATGCACAACAACGTCAGAAACTATTAACAGTAGTTGTAGTTGGTGGTGGTGCTTCTGGTGTGGAAATGGCAGCTACCTTAGCAGATTTTGTTCCCCAATGGTATGACGCTTTAGGGGGAAATGCAGCTGAAGTTCGGGTGATTATCCTCAATCATGGGCAAAAAATTCTTGATGGCGATATTAACGATCCACTAGGTCTAATTGCCGAAAAAGAATTACAAAAACGCACTGTACCAATTGAAATTATTACAGGAGCGGAAGCCACTGCTGTTTACCTTAACGCAGTTGAATATAAGAAGAATAATCAAGTAAACACGCTGCCCACATATACTACAATCTGGACAGCTGGTACTTCCATTCATCCATTGATTGAAAACTTACCAATTCCTCAAGAACATCGAGATCGTCATAATCGTCTTTTAGTTAATTCGACAATGCAATTGCTCGATTTTCCAGAAGTTTTTGCAGGCGGTGACTGTGCAGCTGTTCAAAATAATTCGCTCCCAGCAACAGCCCAAGTAGCTTATCAACAAGGAGCTAATATTGCCAATAACCTAAAAGCGATCGCCGCAGGAGAAGCCCTCAAACCTCTTCATGTTAATATCCGAGGAACCCTCTTAAAGTTAGGCTTAAATGATGCTGGTGCTAACTTATTTAATGTTTTTGAAGTTGCAGGCGAACCTGCACATTTAATTCGCCAAGCTACTTATCTAACTTTATTACCAACTCCAATTCATGACTTCAAAGCTACAACTGAATGGTTGGATGAAGAGATTTTCCATCACCATCTTGACCCTCAAGATGTGGGTAAAAAAGTAGTACAAGCAGTGGAGTTACTTGGTGGAGGAGTTGTTGGTGTTTTAGCTGCAAGAAAATTACTACGAATATTAGGAGATGAAGATAAAAAGGAATGATGAATTGCTAAGTAGGTAGGTAGGAAAATTTATCGTTGATGTAAGGCAGGAGGCAGGGGGCAGGAGGCAGGAGGAAAGAAAGTTGAAGATTCTATCTTACGTTTTTCAATGTTGACCTACTTACTTGTGGGGTGGACATCTTGTCATTGGTGTCAAGTTAAGAAAAATAGAAACTTGTCAAGTGGGTAAAACTCAATGG
>JAQYWR010000036.1 GCA_029379225.1 Nostoc sp. S4
CAAACCGCTCCCATACGTTGGCGCTCTCGCGACGTTGAATGGTTGCTGTCATTGTTTTATAAGTGCGGTTGTTTGTTTATGATTTCAGTAAGCAGACTTACTTACCTATGTTTATTAAGTTAAAACTAAAATTAAGATTTGTAAAGAATTTATAAATAAATATTGATTATGATACTGATTTGTTTGAGTGATGAACCGTATCTATGAAGATGCGATTCATCTCGTTTTATCAACCAGGAGGCCAGTGTAACTGCCGTCCTCCCAAAATATGCAGATGTAAATGGTAGACTGTTTGACCGCCATCATCACCAGTGTTGATGACAACTCGATAGCCATTTTTCAGTCCAGCTTCTTTGGCAACATGTTTAGCAGTTAACAAAAGATGCCCGAGTAAAGGATGATCCTGAGATTCGGCATGAGTCAGTGTCGCAATAGGTTTTTTGGGAATGAGAATGATGTGGACGGGTGCTTGGGGGTGGATATCTTTAAATGCCAAAGCCAAATCATCCTCATAAACAATATCAGCGGGAATTTCCCGACGAATGATTTTGCTAAAAATCGTTTCTGTGTTTTCACTCATGGCAATTTACCTACTTATCTGCTAAAGATTTTAAAGGTTTAATGTTATGTAAGAAATGCTTACAAGAGTTTGAAGTAAATCAATTGTCAGCATTGATGCCCTCAAAGTATGCTGCTTAAAAGTCAATGTATCAGGACAATTATCGAGAATTCTACTTTTGGGATTGCCAGATACTACCAATTCAGAAAGTCTTAAACTTAACCTATAGTAATCGGCTTTAATTTTTGAACTTATTTGGCTAGGCAGGGAGTAGGAAATAGGCTATAGGGAATCAGCTTTTCGATGGGTATGGAGTTTTTTTAGGGAATGCAAATAGGAGTCCAATACAAATTCATGTAATAAATTAGACAATAAGAGCATGAAAATCTTTTTACTCTTATACCTTATAAGAGTTTAGCGATACTAAACCTGTAACACTATACTCTGTATATTCAAGACAGTCTCTCATGGAATAACCTATCACCAAGTATGAAAAAGGAATATACTCTATTCTCAACTCCTCAATCTCTTTTTCTAGCTAGAGTTTGGTCGGTGTCCTTATGACTTCGAGTTTGCTAACGCAGCAACATTTACACAGATGTGATGTTTGCTAGCAGGAGCCGGGCGTCTGACCACAGGTTATTTAATTGAACAGAATAATTAACACAACAAAAATCCCCTTCATGTGATAAGGTCTTCCATAGTTCAGATTACTCCTATCTCAATGTAGAAGTATTAATTATAAGATATTGCTCAAGTATAAGATGGGATTTTGAAACATTGATAGTTCGAGATTGCGTAGATTAATTATTGGGAGGTTTACATGAAACAGTCAAAATACTATTTTGTATTTTTTATCATTATTATAATTAGCATTTTTACTCGTTTCTTTTTATTGCAAAATCAAAGTCTTTGGTTTGATGAAGGCTGGAGTCTATCTTTATCTGATGCTACGAGTCTTCAAGAAAATTTCTCTAAAATTGTAAATAGAGAAGCTGGTGACAAATACCAACCGCTTTACTATTTGGTATTGTTCTATTGGCGTTCGGTTTTTGGAGATAGTGAATTTGCCATTCGATCGCTCTCAGCATTGTTTGGAGTCAGTTCGGTAATCACTATATACTTAACTTGCCTACGGATTTATGGAAAAAAACATGCATTATGGTCATCTTTAATCTTAGCAGTTAGTTCATTTAGCGTATTTTATAGCCAAGATGCTAGACCTTACTCGTTATTAATATTCATCACGTCACTTCAGGTATATTTCTTTAGTTATTCACTCAAGCTTGACCAAAGTAATAAAATTATTTTTCAAGTATTTTTTGGCATTTTTACTGCAATAGCAAGTTTTGCTAGTGTTTTAACAGTAATGTTTACTTTAGCTCTTAGTTTATCTCATGCTATCGTTTTTAGAAACTTCAAAGAATGGCTCAAATGGTCAATACCTCCAGTAATTTTTTCTTCGCCAATGATTTGGTTTTATTTGTCTTCACCTGCTGCATCCGATCCAACAGCTACAGCAGTTACTCGTAGTGGATTACCCATAGTTGAAAACATTATGTTTGTGCTCTACGGTATATTAGTCGGGACATCCTATGGACCACCACTGGAGCAATTACGCGGTGATAATAAAATAGATATTTTACTTCATTACTGGGTTCATTTACTAATCTTTTTTATTGTCTTAATTGTAATTTTTGTAGTTTTAATTAGGAGTTTATTAAGTGATGACAATAAAAAAAGATATCAACGTACCGATCGCTTATTTGCACTGATTTTTATTATATCTTTTTTACTAGATTTTTTATTCGCTTTATTTACAAAAATTAATTGGCTCCCACGTCACTCTTTTTATCTATCTATACCGCTTTTTATTTTGATCCCGTCTAGTTTTTTGCATAAATACTATCTAGAAAATAAACCTCGAAATCCACTTTATATCCTGTCACAAGTTGCTAAAATAGCTACTGTATTTTTAATAATTATGAATCTTTATTCTAATTTTAACTATTATTTTAAACCAGAATATGGAAAAGATAACTATCGTTCGGCTGTTCAGTACTTGATAAAAAATCGAGATGAATCTGCTAAATCTTTATTGTTGTTGGGACAGCCTAGATTATTAAAATATTACGGAGATTCATCGACTTTATATCTACCCGAATATCGTCTCGAAAAAATAAATGGAAAAAATTTGGCAGAAAAAGTTAATACAGCTACCAATAACACAAATACAGTATTTATTATAGTTAATCGGGAATTTTACTGGGAACTAAAAGATACTTTTAAAACTGAAATGAGTAAATTATATAACTTAGAAGCTGAGGAAAATTGGCTTTATATGAAAATCTATCGATTTACAAAGAAAAAAGAGTGATAAATTCAGGTAAATAATTAAGATTTTAGAATGAGGAATGCCTAAAACATTCACAGGAAAACCTCCAATTATCATTGCACATCGAGGTGCTAGCGGCTATCGTCCAGAACATACTTTGGCTGCTTATGAATTAGCGATCGCACTAGGTGCTGACTATATTGAACCAGATTTAGTTTCTACAAAAGACGGTGTTTTAATTGCTCGTCATGAAAATGAAATTTCTGAAACCACCAACGTTGCTAGCCATAGAGAATTTGCTCGCCGTCAAACTACCAAAGTAATCGATGGAGAATCTAAAATAGGTTGGTTTACTGAAGACTTTACCCTTGCAGAACTGAAAACACTACGAGCTAAAGAGCGAATTCCTCAACTGCGATCGCAAAATATTTTCTATGATGGATTATTTGAAATTCCCACATTACAAGAAATCATCGATTTAGTCAAAGATAAAAGCGCCCAAATAAATCGTCAAATCGGCATTTATCCAGAAACTAAGCACCCAACTTACTTTAAATCCATTGGATTAGCTTTAGAAACACCCCTATTAACAACTTTAATAGCAAACTGTTATCAAGGAGCTAATGCAACTGTTTTCATCCAGTCTTTTGAAGTAGATAATTTAAAATATTTATCTACAAAAACTGATTTACCTTTGGTGCAACTAGTGAATAATAGTGGTAAACCGTATGATTTTGTAGTTAATAGCAATGATAGTACTTATATAGATTTAGTAAACACTTCCAGCTTAAAAGAAATTGCTAAATATGCACAGGCAATTGGAGTTCATAAAAATCTGCTAGTTTCTCAAGACAGTACTGGTAAATTACTCTCACCCACGTCTTTAGTTATTGATGCTCATGCAGCGGGTTTACTGGTTCATGTCTGGACTTTCCGCAATGAAGACTACTTTTTACCATTGGACTTTCAAGGAAATCCCCAAGGGGAATATGAACTATTTTTTAACTTAGGTATTGATGGCGTATTTAGCGACTACCCAGATACAGCTTGTGCTGTGAATCAAAACCTTAAATTTTAACTTCATTCCCACTCTCCACTCCCGACTTCCCATTCCTAAAAAGCGATCGCACGCACTGGTCACAATTGCGGGAAACTAAAAGCAGATCTGTATCGAAGGAGAACCAATAGACTTCTTGCAAAAGTCCTCCTTTGCGTTCTCTTCTCAGCGCCTCAGCGCCTCTGCGTGAGACAAAAAAATATTTATGCAAGAGGTCTAATGAGCTGGACTAAAGTTGTTGGAGTCGAAGCACTCTCGCTAGGTGCGCGACAAGTAGTAAAAGTTGGCAACCGCAAAATCCTGCTTTTAAATCATGAAAATCAGCTTTATGCCGTAGATAACATCTGTCCTCACTTAAAATTGCCTTTAAAAAATGCAAAAATCACAGAAGACGGGACAATTGTTTGCTCTTTCCATCGCAGTGCTTTTGATCTGAGTACTGGTGAGGTAAAAGATTGGTGTCCTTGGCCACCTGGTATAAGTAAGGTACTTGCGTTGGTTTCACAAGAAAAAAAACTGCCAGTTTTTCCGATTCGTGTGGAAGAAGGCTGTATTTGGATTGATGTGCAATAAGAATAATACCCTTAAGTAAAAAGGACTCGGGATTGGGAGGACTCAGTGCTGAGTTAAGAGTTAGGAGTTATTACTCTGCCTCCCGTTCCGCATTACTGGAGTTTAGACGAGTATCTGACTTTTGCCGTTAAATATCTTTTGCAAGCTGCTAACGTTCTCTACCAGACGCTACACGAACACAGAGGTAGCGTAATTTTAACTGACCTCGCCACAACACCTGGATACCAATCTCGGATTTCTCACTCATAGTGTGGGGAGTGTAGGGCGAAGAGGAGGTGTGGGAAGTGTGGGGAGTGTGGGGGAAAAGATTTCTTCCCCATCTTCCCCATCCTCCCACACTCCTTGGATTTCTCACAAGTAAGAAATCCAGGCAATGGGTGTTTTACTTCAATGTTTAAGGTAGCCGCCTTTATCGAGCAACAGCTTCAACCGTCCAATTAACTGTTAGCACTTTGGGTCTTCCTTAACTAATATTTACCCGCATATTTTGCTATTTTCGTCAATCTTACTCAAGTTAAATACTTCTTTATTTGAAGACAAATTACTTTGCAGATTTATTTTATATAGCTCTAAACCTCTGATGTAACGGTTATTTGCTCAAATATGATATTATGTAAATTGACAATTTTTTTTGATTTAAATGCAATTCTAAAACTTAAGATTAACAAAATTACATGACAAAGTTATATCTCTAGATAGAAAATTATCAAATAAAAAAATTACAAATTGTTTAAGTGATACGATTAATTTTGATTAATTTACTAATAAATAATTAAATTTATTGCTCAGTATAAAACTGATACGTAAATAGCCTATTATATGTGTTGAGTTCTAATCTTTTTCTAGTAATAAAAATAGAAATAATCTGATGATTGAGTACTAATTTATTAGTTTAATTTTGCTTGCAATTTCTACTTAACTATTAAAGATACTTAGTTCTACTCAATCAAGATTAGTTAGAGGCTATAAAAGTCAGTTGTTGGAAATGTGCTGTATGTATGTAAATCTCTGGCCGGGAAACGTATATCCTTTAGGTGCTACTTGGGATGGGAAAGGTACAAATTTTGCTTTATTTTCAGAGAATGCAACAGGTGTAGAGCTTTGTTTATTTGATGCTGATGATAATGAACTTCGCTTATCTTTAAAAGAAAAAAATAATTTTGTTTGGCACGGTTATTTACCAGGGGTGGGACCGGGACAACGGTATGGGTTTAGAGTACATGGACCTTGGGCGCCAGAGGTAGGTCATCGCTTTAACCCTAATAAATTACTGATTGACCCCTATGCTAAGGCAATTGATAGTGAGATTAGCAATGATGCAGCGATTTTTGGTTACTCATGGGACGCTGCTGAAAAAGACTTAGCTTTCTGTGAGGTAGATGATGCCAAAATAATGCCGAAGTGTGTTGTCATTGATGAATCATTTGATTGGGGAGATGATAAACTGCTGCGTACACCTTGGCACGAAACTATTATTTATGAAACTCATGTTAAGGGCTTTACCAAGCTGCATCCAGATGTTCCAGAACAATTGCGTGGTACTTATGCTGGGCTAGCACATCCAGCAGCAATTCAACATTTGCAGCAATTAGGAATTACAGCAGTTGAGCTAATGCCTGTACATCACTTTTTGTCCCGTCCCGGACATTTAGAGTCAAAAGGGCTAACTAATTACTGGGGCTACGATTCGATCAATTATTTTGCACCTTACTCTGGCTACAGTGCTAGTGGAACTTTAGGACAACAAGCGATCGAATTCAAGCAAATGGTCAAGGCTTTGCACTTTGCGGGAATTGAGGTGATTTTAGATGTGGTTTATAACCACACTGGCGAAGGTAATCATTTAGGTCCAACGCTATCGTTGCGAGGTATTGATAATGCGGTGTACTACCGCTTGGTTAACGATAATCCCCGCTACTATATGGACTTTACCGGTTGCGGTAACTCTCTGAATGTACGCCATGCTCAAGTCCTGAAGTTAATTATGGATAGCCTGCGCTATTGGGTAACACAAATGCACGTCGATGGCTTCCGCTTCGATTTAGCTTCGGCGTTAGCGCGGGAATTATATGAGGTAGATAACCTATCAGCTTTCTTTGACATTATTCATCAAGATCCAATTTTGGCAGATGTCAAGTTGATTGCTGAACCTTGGGACTTAGGAGAGGGAGGCTATCAAGTAGGTAATTTTCCGCTGCGTTGGTCTGAGTGGAATGGCAGATATCGGGATACTGTAAGAGATTTTTGGCGCGGTGTAGATGATAGCCTTGGGCAATTTGCTTACTGTTTTACTGGTAGTCCTGACTTGTATCAAGCAAATGGGCGCAATCCAAATGCAAGTATTAATTTCATAACTGCTCACGATGGCTTCACGTTAAATGATTTAGTCAGTTATAACCAAAAGCACAACGAGGCAAACGGGGAAGATAATCGTGACGGAGAAAGCCATAACAGATCCTGGAATTGTGGTGCAGAAGGAGAAACCGACCACCCTGAAGTGTTGCGCTTGCGCGAACGCCAAAGGCGAAACTTTCTAACAACCCTAATGCTGTCTCAAGGTATACCGATGCTGTTAGAGGGAGATGAAATTGGCTGTAGTCAGAAGGGCAATAACAATGCCTACTGTCAAGATTGTGAAATTTCCTGGCGCAATTGGGACTTGCAAAAAGCAAATATGGAGCTATTGGACTTTACACGCGAACTGATTAATTTTCGCCATCAGCATCCAGTGTTTCGACGACGTAAGTGGTTTCAAGGTCGCCCGATTCGCGGTTTTGGCATTAGTGATATCGGTTGGTTTAACGCCGATGGCAGTGAAATGACTGAAAGGCAGTGGCTAATTAGTTATGCCAAGGTAATGGAAATTTTCTTGAATGGAGAAGGGATTGTTACCCCAGGAACTCAAGGTGAGCGCATTATTGATGAGAGTTTTCTGCTATTTTTTAACGCTCACTACGAGATGATTGAGTTCGCTCTACCCAATGGTTTAAACCAAAGGGGATGGGAAATAGTGATTGACACTAATGAACCTCGTTTTCTCCATCCAGGAAAGTGGATTTCCGGCTCTCAAACTTTACCAGTTACAGAGCGATCGCTTGTAGTGTTACGTCTTATTACTTAGAGTAATCTACGATTTTTAATAAAAAAGTATTTTGCTTGTTATCAACTGTCAAGCTATTTTTGCTTGCTCTGGTCTAAACTCCAGGCATTAGGGTTTGCTGTTATAGACTCCTACACTTTTAGCGTTTTCAGCCAATGCCTAATGCCCAATCTCCAGTTTATTCTCGCCGTTGTTGATAATCTTCAGAAGACTTCGGATCTAATTCCCAGCGAGCATCATCACGTTCCTCTAAAATATCGTTGGTACGTAGAAACGTGTAATCATCCATTTCTAGTCCTACTGCTGCTTCTATTTCTTCAGTTACATTTTGATCGGGAGTAGGAGCCGTACCACCAACAGCTTCATCCCCAACTGCATCTGCATCCTGCCAATAAGCATCTACATCGCCACCAGTGAGTTCAGGGCTAGTTTCTGTGTACTCCTGTCTTTCGTCTTGTAGCGATCGCCCGCCAATATTATATCCCGGCAATTCTTTTACACCAGTACCGTAAGATTCAGTAATTTCTTGCGGCAAATCATCAGATTTTATTTCGTCATTAGGATTTTTTTCTGCCATATTATTAGCTCTTTTCTGCAATCATACAATAACCTTTTCTTGTTGCCAAGTTGTATTACTAAAGATGTATGGCTTTAGTAATAAAATAATCTATCCCCTTAGTACGAAGTTAAATTAACTATTGCTGCGTAATATTGGAAACATAAATTCATGGTCAAGCAACTTGTAGTTGAAGTTGTTAGTTATGAGTTAGGAGTTACTCAACCGAAATTAATCGATAATCAACTTCTCACTCGTAACTATTTTTTATTAACTAAAAACTAAAATTGTAATTTACTAATCTTGTTAACTACCTGAATGCTAAAAAACAATACATTCAATAATTTTCAACAGCGCAGATAGAAAGTGGAATACGATGAGTTCATTACACACGTAAAAAGCCTTACTCAATTAAATTCTCGTGAAGAGGCCGAAAGTGCTACCCGTGCAAAGCTAGAAACACTTAAAGAACGGATAGCAGATGTTGAATACTAGAAATAAACAGGTAATACCATATTATGGCTGACAATAACAATTATCCTAGTAATAAAAAAGTTGCTATCCTCATTGAACAAGGAGTAGAGGATGTAGAATTTTCAATTCCTTATAATGGAATAAAACAAGCAGGAATCGAGGTAGTAGTCCTTGGTTCCCGGATGAATGAAAAATATAAGGGTAAACGCGGTAAGTTAAGTATACAAGCTGATGGCACAACAACAGAAGCGATCGCAGCCGAATTCGATGCAGTAGTCATTCCTGGTGGTATGGCTCCTGACAAAATGCGGCGCAATCCCAATACGGTACGCTTCGTACAAGAAGCTATGCAGCAAGGAAAGTTGGTGGCTGCGGTTTGCCATGGCCCACAGGTTTTGATTGAAGGTGACTTGCTTAAAGGTAAACAAGTTACTGGCTTTAGTGCTATTAGCAAAGATATTACTAATGCAGGTGCAAATTATTCAGATGAACCCTTGGTAGTAGATGGTAATTTGATTACATCTCGCGAACCTGGAGACTTGCCAATCTTCACCACAGCTATTTTGAGTCGCTTGGGTTATGGTGGCAAAGATGCTGCATTGCCAGGTGAAAAAGATACAACTGCCGAATGGTGGAAGCTAGCCGATGCTTGGGGTGGCTCAACAAAAAGTGAAATTGGCAGAGGTTTAAATACTGCCCTTGCTGGCGAACGTTATTCGCTGGAAGCTTTGGAAAAATACCTTGAAAAAGAATCAGATAGTGAAGTAAAATCTACTTTTCAAGAAATAATTGGTAATAAACAAGCCCATATTGAAAAACTAGAAAGATATCTTCAAATATTAGGCGAAAAACCTTCTCTAGGAGCAAATATTGCCAACCAATATGCCAAGGTGAAAAGTGCTTTAACAGGAAGTGACGACATATATCAACTACGTTCCGCCTTGGGAGATGTACAAACAGGTATTGGCGATATTGGAAATTTGTGTGCAATGCATACAGACCCAGTAGCAACTGCTATTTTCAAAGAGATTTACCAAGATTTATTGAAATACGAACAGCGATTACTAGAGTTGTATCGGGCGCGGACAGCCACTCAAATTCAGCCTCCTAAACCTACTACCGGCGCTGCTGTATCGATGTAAATAACCGTTCGTAGAGAAGCATAGCTGCGCTTTTCTACGAAAAACAGACTTTCTTAAAATCTCGTTTCTATGAATCACCTAGAAATGCAGATATAGCGGCTCTGCCTCTTGAACAAAAGAAAGACAACTTTATCCAAGTTGTTCTCAAACATTGAATGGGAAATAATTATTCAATGTTATGAATTGTACACCCAACATAATGCAATTAAGGATTTTATGAATCGACTGAATTCTTGGTTAAAAAATATTCGCATCCGCCAGATAGTTGTAGTTTTTCTGGTAGGATTTATGTTTTTACTTGGTCAAGCTTTTAGCTACGGTAATGTAGCACAAGCTGATGTCACAACTCCAGAGGGTACTTATTACAAAGCTACACCAGACTCACAAGGTGAAATTAGAAACGACAAGCAAATTGGAAATGTTCAAAACAAATTAAAGGACACTATTGATAATGTCCGTGAAAAGCTTAACTTAGATGAAAAACCTCCTAGAGCTACAAGAGAGTTTTTTGATTCTACAAAAGACACAGACGTAAACAATAGTAGCGGAATTTATGAAAGTCCAGAGGGTCGTTACCGAACTCCTGCTGACCCAGGTGGTAGAAGCTAATACCGTTGCGCGGAAGGCGAAAGTCAACGGTGAGCAAAGTACGAACCGTTGACTCTGAGCGAAGTTGAAGCTGTCAAACTTGAAAAGCAAATCTTTGTAGGGGCGTACAGATGTGCGTCCCTACTGTAGTATATTCAATTAGAAATTGCGATAAGCAAATTTCAAAAAATAAAATAATTTGCCAGAGACTTCATTAATTGTGGTAAGAGCAATGAAAAATTTTTTACCTATTCTCTACGCCCTATTTTTATCTCTGACAATCTGAATTGTTCGCCCACAAATGTCAAAGAATCGGCTAAATGTTCCCGCCAATATTTCCAAGTATGACTACCTGGAAACTCACGGAGTGAATGGTAAATTTTTAGTTTGTCTAGTACTTGAGAAAATTTTTCGGCTTCATTGATTTCTTCTGTATCTGATTTACCAGAATCCAGATAGATTCTCAATCGTTTTTGGGCTTGTAGAGGAATAGTTTTAATATAAACTAATGGGCTATTTGTGGGGCCACTTTTATCTTCAAAATAACCACTATGACTAAATAAAATTGAGAAATTATTCAGATTGTGTAGTCCTACATTAACTGCACCCCAACCACCAGAAGATAAACCACCTATCGCCCAAAAATCTGGATTTTGTAGCGTACGATAATGGCTTTGTACAACTTTTACTAATTCATCGCCTACGGCTGTGGAGACTTTACCGTTAGGGCCATCGATATATTCAGGATCTCGATAGGGACTAGAGCCGCGTTTGTCGTTGCCATCTGGTGTAATAATTATGCTAGGTGGCAACTTCCCTGTAGTATAAAGTTTTTCGAGAGTTTTGACAGCTTGTCCTTTATTTTCAGCAAACCAAGCAGTGGGATCGCCATGGCCACCGTGGAGGAGAAAGATTACAGGATAACTTTGTTTTGGGTTTTGCTGATAACCAGGGGGTAAAGAAACGCCGTAGGTACGACTTCCACCCATCACTTGACTATCGTAAGTTTCAATCTTATAGCTGAGGGAAGTAGCCAAGTTGCTAGCATTAGGCTGGGATGGAAGCAGGGAAGGGGTTGTTTGGAAGTTTTGCTGTTGCAGCGGTTTTGCGACGACACTTTGGGATAAATTACAGCTAAATAGAGTTAGTACCGAAAGTAGCAAGAACATTTTCAATTGTTTATAGTTCATCTTTAAAGGGCATTGGGCAGTTGGTGCTAGCAATCAAAAGTTTATGCAAGTAATTTGTCAATGTTGTGTCAACACGATGGAAACTATACGACTGGTTGTAAGTTAAAAATCAAGAGTTTGAATAAGTTTCTTTAGTAGGATGCTCAAAAAGCTGCGATTTGATTTCAGTTCTTTATTTGGCTTGTTGCTACTGGTGCTTTCTTTGTGGGCGATCGCTCACGAATTGCATGAGTATAATTATCGTGATATCCTCAACTCTCTAGGCGCTATTCCCAAAAGTCGCTTAAGCTGGGCAATTTGGCTGACAGCTTTGGGTTATCTAGTGATGATTGAGTATGATATTTTGGGTTTTAATTACATTAATCGTTCCCTCAACTGGAACAAAATTGCTTTCACTAGCTTTATTAGCTCTGCATTTAGTAATACGATAGGTTTTGCCTTACTGACTGGTAGCGCTATCCGTTATCGATTTTATGCTAATTGGGGAGTCTCAGCAGTGGAGATCGCTCAAATAATTGCTTTTGCTAATTTTACTTTTTGGTTGGGGATGTTTGCCATTGCTGGATTGATATTTGTTACCAACCCTTTGACAATTCCCACACAACTACATTTGCCTTTTGCAACAGTACGTCCCATTGGTATAATTTTTTTGTTGTTGATTGCTATATATTTGTTAGGAAGTCTTTTAATTAAACAACCATTAATTATTCGTCAGCAAGAATTTCGCTTTCCTTCCTTGCCAATATCCCTAGCTCAAATTGCAATTTCTAGCCTGGACTGGATTCTGGCTGCGGCGGTTCTTTTTGCGGTGCTTCCTAGTAATACTCCTTTGTCTTATCTTGATTTTTTAGGAATTTATTTACTAGCGATGTTTGCAGGTGTGGTTAGTAATATTCCTGGGGGTTTGGGTGTTTTTGAAACTGTGATGTTGCTGTTTTTATCATCAAAAATTTCGGCAGTGGCTGTTTTAGGTTCGCTGTTAGCTTATCGTGGGGTATATTATTTTTTACCTTTGCTGATTGCGGCAGGTTTGCTGGGAATATATGAAGTTAAATTTAGAGTCAGGGATTAGGTTTTTCAACGCAAAGGGACGCAGAGGTAAGCGCAAAGGTACGCAGAGGTTTTGTTGGAAGTCGTCCCTTAATTTTTTTATAATTTCTTCTGTTATTTGTTCTTCATCACCTGTTTAGAGGCTGTTAGACTGAGAACCATAAGTAAAATTTCGGATGTTTTGGCGAATTTATGGAGCCAGTATCACTGACAGCAGCTGCGATCGCCACCTTGGTCATCACTAAAGCCTTTGAAAAAACTGGTGAAACCATCGGCGAAAAGGCTTGGCAGGAAGGTGAAAAGTTATTATTACTCTTGAAGCGCAAACAACCCAACACAGCCAATGCAATAGAACTGGCTCAAACACAACCTTTAGATTATGGTCAAGCGCATTTGGTTGAGCAAGTAGAACAAGCGGCAAACAAAGACCCGGAAATTGCTCAAGCTGTCGAGACGGTGGCGGATGCTGTCAAATCTCAACCCGCTATTATCCAGAATTTTACGAACACAGTTGATAAAAATTATGGCGGGAATGTCGGGAATGTTTCTCATGACAACCGAACCCAAACTTTTAACTTCTGACTACAGCCGCCCGAACGGGAACGGGTAAAGTTAAATCCCCCTACTGAAATACCGCAAAATTTGCCCCTGAGTGGGGTGGTGGAATTTGTTGGACGTGAACAAGAATTGCAAAACCTCCATCAACTTTTGCAGGATAATAAGCAAGTAGCTATTGCAGCTATTACTGGGATGGGTGGAGTTGGTAAAACAGAACTCGCCCTGCAATATGCCATTCAGCAACGCGAAACATATAACGGTGGGCTTTGCTGGTTGCTGGCAAAAACTGGGGATGTGGGCATTCAAGTTGTGCAGTTTGCCAGAACGCAGCTTGATTTAAAGCCACCAGAAGATTTTGATATACTCGCCCAAGTGCAATATTGCTGGCGGCGTTGGCGTGAGGGTGAGGTGCTGCTAGTGTTGGATGATGTCAGCGACTACGAGCAAGTTAAGCCTTACTTACAGTCGCTACCTTCTCGGTTTAAAGTGTTGATGACTACACGCCAGAAGTTGGGACGCATCCCACAGTTATCTTTGGATGTACTGCAACCAGAGGCGGCGCTGGAGTTGTTGAGGTCTTTACTCAAGGAAACACCAGAGCGAATTGAGCGAGAATTAGCTGTAGCAAATCAGTTGTGTGAGTGGCTAGGATATTTACCTTTGGGTGTGGAATTAGTGGGGCGCTATCTGGCGCGGAAACAGGATTTATCTCTAACAGAAATGTTGCGGCGATTGGAGAACAAGCGACTAGATGAGCGTTCTCTGTCTAAATCTAAGTCAGAAGCCGACATGACAGCACAACGAGGTGTATTAGCAGCCTTTGAGTTGAGTTGGCAAGAATTAGAAGACGACGATAAGCAATTGGGCTGTTTATTGAGTTTATTTGCCGCCGCACCCATACCTTGGAAGTTGGTGGAACAGTGTTTACCAGAAGAAGATGTCGAAGATTTAGAAGAAATTAGAGACGATAGCTTGCTGAATCTACATTTACTCCAGCGCAAAGGTGAGGGAGTTTACCAATTGCATCCACTGTTGCGGCAGTTTTTCCAATATAAGTGTACAGGTTTAGAAAAGGCAGAGGAACTTAAGCGAAGTTTTTGCCGGGTAATGGTAGCAGTTGCCCAAGATATTCCTTACTCGTCAACCCTTGAGCAAATCACCATCGTCTCTCCTGCCATACCTCACATAGCAGAAGTAGCAAATAATCTTATTCAATACGTTAACGATAATGATTTAACTGGAGCATTCATCGGTAACGCTCGATTTTACGAAGGTCAAGGGTTGTATAACCAAGCTTTACCTTGGTATAAGCAGTGTCTAGAAGTTATCAAAAAACGCTTAGGAGATGAACACTCATTTGTTGCAGAAAGCCTCAACAACCTAGCTTTACTCTACGAATCTCAAGGCAGATACAGCGAAGCCGAACCCCTTTACATGCAAGCTTTGGCACTCACGCGTAAGCTGCTGGGCAAAGAACATCTAGATGTCGCCACTAGCCTCAACAACCTAGCGGTACTTTACCAATCCCAAGGCAGATACAGCGAAGCTGAACCCCTTTACATCCAAGCTTTGGCACTCACACGTAAGCTGCTGGGCGAAGAACATCTAGATGTCGCTCAAAGTCTCAACAACCTAGCTGTACTCTATGATTCCCAAGGCAGATACAGCGAAGCCGAACCCCTTCACATCCAAGCTTTAGGACTCAGGCGCAAGCTGCTGGGAGAAGAACATCCACATGTCGCCTCTAGCCTTAACAACCTAGCAGGACTCTACTTTGCCCAAGGCAGATACAGCGAAGCCGAACTCCTTTACATTCAAGCTTTGGCACTCAGGCTCAAGCTGCTAGGAGAAGAACATCCAGATGTCGCACTTAGTCTCAACAACCTAGCGTATCTCTACTCTTCCCAAGAAAGATGCAGTGAAGCCGAACCGCTGTACCTACGAGCTTTGGAACTAAGACGCAAGCTGCTAGGAGAAGAACATTCATTTTTTGCCATTAGTCTTAACAATTTGGCAAAACTTTACTACTTACAAAAACGTTACGCACAAGCCGAACCATTGTATCTGCAAGCATTAGAAATTTTTGAGCAACAATTAGGGGTAAATCATCCTTGGACTGTTAAGTGTCGTGAAAATCTGGCAAATCTTTCCGTAGGCTAGCAAATACCGCAGGCATCGCTTCCCTTAAAATCCAGAATAGACTTATAGGGCTACGAATTTACAGGTGTTTATGCAAAGCATACCATGCTAGAACTTAAACACGCGATCGCCTCAACTGAGCTTTTCATGTTCTGAACTCGGCCTTTCGTGTTCTGAACTCGGCCTTTCGTGTTCTGAACTCGACCTTTCATGTTCTGAACTCGACCTTTCGTGTTGCGAACGAGAATGTTCCTGTTTCAAACGAGAACGTTCCTGTTTCAAGTGACAACGTTTTAGTTTCGAGCTAGTCGTTCCTTGTTCTCAGGTAGAACGATGGTGTTGTAAAGGCGTAGGCGTAGCCCGTCGGAGACATCACTCACCTAAATTTCATTAAACTACATCAATAGCGTAGGCGTAGCCCGTCGTAGACATCGCTTCTCCCCAAATCCTAAGGGCTATTCCATTCTTCTAGCGTAATTTGCCGTTCTAAAATCATCTCAACTTCTGCAATCATCATCCGCAATAGCGGTACAGAATACTCATCATTAGAAGGAATAGTTAGGCGATGTTGGCTATAAACCATAAACTGATGTCTTGTTCCAGAATAAGGCCCCTCAAACCCAATCCATCGTAATTTCTTCACAAAATCCCGACGCTTACACGGTATCCATCAGCTCAAGGCTCGGCTCCTTGTTGAGGTCAATATTATCAATTACTGGTAGAGAATGTCCCAACTTTAACCCAAGCAAAATCCAGTCTTCGAGCGTTGAGCGTAATTCATCCTCACACTCACGCAAAGTCGATGCAAAGGCTATTACTCCTTTACAAACAGGAATTCTACCTGTAAATGTACCATCTTCTAACTTGTCATAAATTGCTTGGGCGATCGCTAGCTCAACATAGTCGCTCAGAATAAATCTTATCGTCATGAAATCTCGCGTTGTGCTATCAATTTATCTTACGTTAAAAAATTGATTTCTCTGACGGTTTACCTCGGTGGAATGATGGTATTGTCAAGGCGTAGGCGTAGCCCGTCGTTCGCGTAGCGTCTCGTAGAGAAGACATCGCTCTTATATGGTTGTGAATGATATAGAGCTACCCTTAGTTGATTATCAACTATACTTGCTATCAATATTGCTCAAACCTTGAAATTTAAAATATGATAGCCTCCCCCCAACAAATTTATCTTACCCCTGAACAGTACATCCAACTAGAGGAACAAAACCCTGTCAAACATGAATACATCGACGGCTACATCTATGCAATGGCTGGAGCGCTTGACCCACATGTTACCATTGCTGGAAACCTGTTTGCTCTCCTCCGTAATCATATACGCGGTTCTAGTTGTCGTGTTTACATCGCCGACATGAAAGCCCGAATTGAATCTCTAAATCGCTTTTATTATCCCGATGTCATGGTTACTTGCGACTCACGAGACCGAGAAACACCAGCGTATAAAAGCTTTCCCTGTTTAATTGTTGAAGTTTTATCTAATTCTACTGAAGCCTTTGACCGGGGTGACAAGTTCGCTGATTATCAAGCACTCGAAACCTTGAAAGAATACGTTTTAATTAATACAAAACGTCAACGAGTTGAGTGTTTTCGCCGCAATGATGAGGGACTGTGGGTTTTGCAATCTTACACAGCAGAAGATAAATCATTTCGACTCAACAGCGTGGATTTTCAAGAAACAATAGCAGCACTTTACGAAGATGTAGTTTTTGAATAATTCTCAAACTGAGCTGCGAATTAATCTTTAAAACAGGTGGTGTCTACAACTAATCCTCTAAAACTGGATATTTAGAGATATTTTTATTTACTCACATTAATAATTAAATGCTACTTCTGTTTATTTTTATCTAACTTCTCTTGGATAGCCTCTCTACAGAATTGTGCAGGGTCATCTTGTGCTTTCACCTCTTGTTTCATCTCTTTGGTAACTCGGAAACTGAGATTGTCGGTTAATTCTTTACTGGGCTGATTCCCAAAATTCTGAGGGTTACCTTTAGGATTGGGCATTGTTGAGAAAAGTAAATATAGCTTTAATCGACGCGCGCAACGAAATATAGTTTTAAATCGGTAGGCTACTCGCCTGACAAACTTGTTACCTACCGATACCACTTTTATCAAGAGGTAATTCTATGTTTACACGTTCGGAACTTGAAATAAAGACTGTCCCTGAATTACAGGACTTATGTCGTCGATACGGTATCCGTCTCACAGGGAGTGCAGCGTACAAGAGTAGCTACATTACCTCTCTGCTATCTTTCCCGATAATAGCGATTAGCCAGATGGAAGAAGCCAAAGGGTTAAAGTCACCAACTCTTGCTTATATTCAGGTAATTGGTTCAGCGGTAGATGAGATGAATTCACCTACAACTGAACAAGCAGCGCTGATTAGAATTTCTCTAGAAGGTAGGCGAATGGCTTACCCAGACAGATATCACCAAGAAAGGTTACTAGCTTGGCATATAGCTAAGATGAGACTTGAGCAGGCGATCGCACTACTCGGTAGGTAATCTCTTACTCATCCCATCCCCGAAAAGGAGATGGGATTTCCCTTTGACTGATAAGTTAGTAAACTAAATATTTATTAATACCTTCAACGCTTCCTAACCCGGTGGGGGCATTGAGCAAAACAGACACAATTAATTGACTCAAAGTTATGGCGCTCATAGTTCAGAAATACGGTGGTACATCTGTCGGTTCAGTCGAACGCATTCAGGCTGTTGCACAGCGCGTCTACAAAACTGTCAAAGCTGGAAACTCTCTGGTTGTAGTGGTTTCGGCAATGGGCAAAACCACTGATGGACTAGTCAAACTAGCTAATGAAATTTCGCCAAATCCTAACCGCCGGGAAATGGATATGCTGCTTTCCACTGGCGAACAAGTAACCATTGCCTTACTGAGTATGGCATTGCAGGAACTCGGACAACCAGCAATTTCTATGACTGGCGCTCAAGTAGGAATTGTTACCGAAGCAGAACACAGCCGCGCTCGGATTTTGCATATTGAAACTACTCGCGTAACTCGCCACCTCACAGCAGGAAAAGTAGTTGTAGTTGCGGGTTTTCAAGGCATATCCAGTGCCGGAGAAATGGAAATTACAACTTTGGGACGTGGTGGTTCTGACACTTCAGCAGTAGCACTGGCGGCAGCATTACAAGCAAGTTTCTGTGAAATTTATACAGATGTTCCAGGTATTTTAACTACAGACCCCCGCTTAGTTCCCGAAGCTCAGTTGATGGATGCTATCACCTGTAATGAAATGCTGGAACTAGCTAGCTTGGGAGCAAAAGTGTTGCATCCCCGCGCTGTGGAAATTGCTCGCAACTACGGTGTTCCCCTCGTAGTCAGATCTAGCTGGACAGATGACCCAGGTACTTGGGTAACATCAGCTAAACCCCAAGGGCGATCGCTAATCAACTTAGAAATTGCCCGTCCAGTAGACCATGTAGAATTTGACACAGACCAAGCAAAGGTCGCTCTACTGCGCGTTCCTGACAAACCAGGTGTGG
Organism: Nostoc sp. S4; assembly: GCA_029379225.1. Taxonomy (GTDB): domain Bacteria; phylum Cyanobacteriota; class Cyanobacteriia; order Cyanobacteriales; family Nostocaceae; genus Nostoc. Next base: position 18,840 of record JAQYWR010000036.1, read on the forward strand.
CAGCAAGTTTATTTGGGGAAATTGCCCGTCAAAAAGTAGACGTAGATTTGATTATTCAATCAATTCATGAAGGTAACAGTAATGACATTGCTTTTACTGTTACTACACCAATTTTAAAACGAGCCGAAGCAGTAGCAGCTGCGATCGCCCCAGCCCTGAGGAGTAAATCCAACCCCAAATCTGATGAAGCCGAGGTAATGGTAGAACAAAAGATTGCTAAAGTCAGCATTGCAGGTGCAGGTATGATTGGGCGTCCTGGTATAGCTGCAAAGATGTTCGCTACCTTAGCCGAAGCTGGCATAAATATACAGATGATTTCCACCAGCGAAGTTAAAGTCAGCTGCGTAGTAGATGCAGCAGAATCCGATCGCGCCGTTACTGCATTGAGTACAGCATTTGAAATTGAAGCAAGGGAGCAGGGGAGTAAGGGAACACAGGAAACACGCACCTGTGCCCCTCTGCCCCTCCGCACCTCTGCCCCTGTGCCGAATTGTCCTCCCGTCCGTGGTGTCGCCCTTGACTTAAACCAAGCGCGTCTTGCTATTCGTCAATTACCAGACCGGCCGGGAATGGCGGCGAAGTTGTTTGGATTATTAGCGCGATATAACATCAGCGTTGATATGATTATCCAATCTCAGCGTTGTCGGGTAATTGATGGTATTGCCAGACGGGATATTGCCTTTACAGTCTCGCGGATGGATGGAGAAAATGCAAAACAACTGCTTACTCAAGTAGCAATAGAATTGGGATGGGGTGAAGTTGTTTTAGATAATGCGATCGCCAAAGTGAGTATTGTGGGCGCAGGTATGGTAGGGCAACCAGGTGTTGCCGCTAAAATGTTTGAAGCCTTAGCCCAACAACAAATTAATATTCAAATGATTGCTACTTCAGAAATCAAAATTAGCTGTGTCGTCGCCCAAGAGCAAGGTGTTAAAGCTTTGCAAGCTATTCATACCGCCTTTGGTCTAGCTGGTAGTGAAAAATTTGTAGTCCCAGCATAAGTTAATCCCAAGTCTTCAACAGACTTGTAGTTTGTGTCTTTGGGGACTTCTAGAAAATAAATTAACGTGAATGCTCATATATTGTCTGCCCAATTTACTCAATCAAAAAACCTCTAAGAGGTTTTACTACGCAAAACCGTCCCTCTGCGAATCCCACAGGGACAGACTTGAACTAGAGTTTAAGACAGGGAGAGGTTTGTCGAACTCACGTTAAATTATCCAATTTATGCGGACTTTCCGGTTCACCCCACAAAATTGAATAATTTATTTCTTGGTAATCCCTCATTCGGCTTTCTGTGCAATGCCTACTTATTTTTAGATACTATTTTTCTCTCATGGCTATTATTTCGTAAATTTGGCGTTCACCACACCAAACTAAATCAATATCAGTATTCAACCTGTAAGATTTTTGTTAACAATAAAAATCTCTAGATTAATGGATTATCAAGAGTTTTACATGCCAAAATAGCATTAATTTTTCTGATAATAAATTTATTTTATTTTAAAATTACCAATAATCATACGTATAATACTATCAAAGACTTACAGAAAATATAATCTTATATTTTTTATTTATATTGATGAGTAGTAAATTTCTGGATGGACGCTACCAAATAATAAAAGTTCTCAATTATCAGGAAAAAATAAAAAACTATCTAGTGGAAGATGTTAATTTTTCTGGTAGTCGATATGTAGTTAAGCAGTTACGTTCTACTAGTAACAATCCCCAAAATTTAACAATCCTACGGCATTTGTTTGCCAGTAAGGTAGCAACTTTAGAAAAACTAGGCCAGGAACATAGCCAAATCCAAAAGCTAGTTGGCTATTTTGAAGAAAATGAAGAATTTTATCTAGTCCAAGAATTTATTGCTGGTAATCCTTTAACTGACGAAATTTTACCAGGACAACCTCTGAGGGAAGACCAAGTAATCAATCTTTTATCAGAAATCTTAAAAATTTTGGTATCTATACATACTTCTGGTGTAATTCATCGAAATATTAAACCAGCAAATATTATTCGCCGAGAGTCAGATAAAAAGTTGGTTTTGGTTGATTTTAGTACTGTTAATGAAGCTGTCAATACTGTTGATAATATTGAATATATGCCTGTGGAACAGATTAACGGTAACCTGAAATACAACAGTGATATTTATGCTTTAGGTATAGTTGCGATCGCTGCACTTTTGGGTTTAACAACAAACGAAATATCTAATTTGCGAAGCCAGAAAAATCGGCTAACAAGTGAAATTATTTGGCCAAATAAAAATTTAAAAATTAATAGAAACTTAAAAAGAATTATCAATAAAATGGTACGCAATGATTATCGAAAGCGCTACCAGTATGCAACTGAAGTTTTAGACGATTTAAAAAATTTAACAAATCTTGAGCATCAGCAAAAGCAATATCAAAAAATAATCATAGTGATGATAGGGATAGCTGGTTGTATAACATTAGGTATTGTTGCATGGTTTTTCCAGTTATCAAAATTTGAAAATAATCCGCAAAAAAAATTATATCAAGAGGGAGTAAATAAATATGATGAAGGAAATTATGAAGGAGCAGTTAAAGATTTTAATCAGCTGATTGAATTAGAACCGCAAAATGCTTTGGCATATAATAAGCGAGGCGATGCTTATTATCGATTAGGAGACTATGAACAAGCACAAGCAGACTCTAGTCAAGCGATTTTGCTCAATCCTCAAGATGCTAATCCTTATTATGACCGAGGATTTGCTTTGTATGAATTAGCCAAATATAAAGAAGCGCTCGCTGACTATACCCAAGCGATTAAGTTAAATTCTCAGAATGCATACGCTTATTATGGTCGGGGATTAGCCCGCGTTCAGCTTAAGGATCGTAAAGGGGCATTAGGAGATTTTAGCAAAGCGATCGCCATCAAACCTGAGTATACGGATGCCTATTTACAACGCGGTATTCTCCGCCGTCGCCTCGAACTCAGACAAGCAGCAATCCAAGATTTTGATGCCATAATTAAGATTAATCCTAGTGATGCCAGAGCCTATTATCAAAGGGGTCTAACTCAAGTTATTAACAAGCAAAAATATGCAGCACTGCAAGATTATTCAGATGCAATTAATATCAATCCCAAATATATAGAAGCTTATTTAACTCGTGGTGATATTTACAGCGATTTAGGAAACCAAATAGAAGCTACTGAAGATTATAATACTATTTTAAAGCTCGATCCAAAATTTATTGATGCTTACATTCACCGAGGTATTCACCACTTTTCGTTTGGAGATTATAAAGCTGCTATTGAAGATTATACCGAAGCAGTGAAACTAAATCCTAATGATGCAGCAGCTTATAATAATCGTGGTAACGCCTATCTCGAATTAGGAAATAAAAAAGCTGCAAATCAAGATTATTCCCAAGCGATCGCCATTGATAAAAACTATGCCTTAGCCTATTATAATCGGGGTGTAATTCGCGCCAAGCAGAAAAATAAACAGGGAGCGATCGCAGATTTTCAAAAAGCTGCAAAACTATTTCAACAGCAAGGAGAAAAAGATAGTTATCAAGATGCCTACAGAGAAATTGCAATTCTGCAAAATAAGTCTGCACTAACGACAACTACTCGTCCTAAATCTGGAAAAAGAGATAAAAAAGGAACTAGAGACTAGTACTGCCGCCTGGAAGTCAAAAGTCAACGATTCGACTTTGCTCAGTGTCAACGGTGAGCAAAGTCGAAGTGTCATTTGTAATCACAAATGACCAGAGACAAATGACCAAAGATAACCATAACGATAATTTTCACAACTGATTTAGGATTGCTATAGTTAATGAACTGTTCCTCTCAATGATTCCGCATCAACGGGTTTGATTAGGTAAATCTGTAACAGATGCCCAACTATGGAAGCTATCAGAGGTAATTTTTGGCAGAACTTAATAATTTTTGGGCGATTGTTATTGTTAATCTCTGCTAACTTGAGATTAAGGTCAGAACATTGCTCTAACCGCCGGAAAAAGTCAGGGTGATTTGTATTCAAAGTCAGAGGAAATGCCCGTGCGGCGGTATTATTTGTCTGTTGAATAACTCTGGTATTATATTCTCGTGGGTCAATACCAATGGATTGATAGAATTTTGCCCGTTCAAATACTGTTAAAGTGTGAGTAGTAAACACACTCAACAAAAAGAACCGTACCCACAATCTAGCTTTCCAATTGTTCCATAATTGGGGTTGCGATCGCAGCAGCGCTTTGAAGAAATCTCCATGTCGATTTTCATCTTGACACCAACTCTCAAACTTCCGAAATAGTGGATAAATTTGGTGTTCTGGATGTTTTTGCAGATGACGATACACTAAAATGTAGCGCCAATAACCAATTTTTTCAGACAAGTAAACTGCGTAAATAATCCACTCTGGTGGAAAGAAGGTATAAGTGCGATTTTTGGTTAAATAACTTAAGTCAAGGGAAAGATTAAAATCTGCCATTGACTTATTCAAAAATCCTGCATGGCGTGCTTCATCTCGTGCCATAAAATTAAACGCTTCCGCCAGAATCGGATTCCGATTTTTCAAACGGCGCGATAATTCTTTAAATAGCAGAAATCCAGAAAACTCTGAGGTACAAGAACGTTCCAAAAAGTCAATAAAAGCAAGGCGTGTTTCCCCATCAATACGATCCCAGCATTGGTTAAATTCTTCATCGCGTACAAAATGATGCCGATTATAATCAGCTCGTAACTCCTCGACAATTGCTCGTAACTCCTCCTCCTGTGGCGAAATATCTAACTGCGCTGCTGCCTCAAAGTCAGTAGTGTAAAGCCGGGGTGTTAATAATGTTTCCTGAACAGGCGCTTTTATACCTGGCTTCAACAACCCAGGTTCCGGGGTTTCCAGAGACTTAACCATAGGAATCCTTTTATTAATTAATGCCTTACAAGTTATATAAACATATATAATTGTTAATAGGCATCAGTTAAATTATTGAAAGCAAATTGTCAGAAATGAACAGATTGACAGCAACTGCTTGTATTCATTTTGCTTAATGAAAATCTGTTAAGTAAGAAACTCAATAAACTATTAGTGGATGCAAGTTATACCTTTTATCATTGGAAGTAGTTAGAGATAGAAATTGTGTATTCAAACTCCTAACTCCTTAAATCTAAAAAAAATTGAATAACTTAATAGTTATGCAAATATTAATAGTTAAATAATCTTATGAAAAATAACAATAGCTGGGGTCTACATCGGCAATGGTACTTGCTGGATAGAGTGATGCAGATCCTTTCTAAACCTAGAATAACAATCTTTTAACTCTGGTACTGGTAGGCATCGTGAGTAATGACTGCCTGAAAACTTATACTTGTACATCAAGGAAGCAACAATGAGTAGCAATCTCGCCATCAAACTGCGCTCTGGAACTCAACAAGCCCACAGTTCAGCGGAAAACGTGGGATTTATGAAATGTTTTCTCAAAGGAGTTGTAGATAGAGACTGCTTCGCTAAGTTCTTAAGTAACTTATATTACATCTACAGCGAACTAGAAGCAGCTATAGTAAGCCATGTAGACCATCCTGTGGTTAGTGCAGTTTATTTTCCTGAACTGGATCGCCAAGCTGCGCTCGAAAAAGACATGATGTTCTATTATGGGGATAATTGGAGAAACAAACTCACCCCCTCATCTGCTGCCCAGACGTACATTGACCGCATTCGGGAAATTTCTGCTAACGAGCCAGTTTTATTACTAGGTCATGCTTACACTCGCTACATGGGCGACCTCTCTGGGGGTCAAATGCTACAAAAAGTTGCTCAATCAGCCCTGAAGCTTTCTGGCTACGAAGGCACATCATTCTATAATTTTGAGCAAATTCCTGATAAAAAGGCATTTAAAGATAAGTATCGTCAGGTATTAAATGAACTGCCTATTGATGATACTACAGCAGAACGAATTGTTGCAGAAGCCAATAATGCCTTTGCCTTAAATTTACGGATGGCTCAAGAACTAGAAGGAAATTTAATCAAAGCACTCGGTCAAGTCCTGTTTAATAACTTAACTCGCTTTGAGAACCCAGCTAGCACCGAAATTACTGCGGCTAATTAATTTTGTCATTTGTTATTTGTCATTGGTCATTTGTCATTGGGTAGTTAGTTATTTCTCCCTCATCCCTCCGTTGGTAAATTTCGACTACCGCGAAGTCGAACCACATCTCCCCACCTCCCTATTTCCTTACACATTTATTGGAAAGTAACTCAATGGTTTTTCTATTACCTGGTGTCAAATTTGATTTGGATTTGATTCAAAAATATGACACTCGCGCACCCAGATATACTAGCTACCCACCTGCTACAGAGTTAAACGAAACATTCACCCAAACTGATTTTAAAGCTGCGATCGCCGCCTCGAATCAACGCAAAACTCCTCTTTCTTTGTATTTCCATATTCCCTTTTGCCAAAGCGCTTGCTACTTCTGTGGCTGTAACACGGTAATTTCTAACAATAAGAATATTGCTAAACCTTATTTGGAGTATTTAGTTCAAGACATCAAAAACACCGCAGCCTTAATCGATTCACAAAGAAAGGTACTGCAAATTCACTGGGGTGGTGGTACTCCTAACTATTTGGAACGCGACCAAGTAGAAGTTTTATGGAAAAATATCAATCGTTATTTTACCATCGATCCCCAAGCAGAAATTTCAATTGAAATTAATCCTCGCTACATTGATAGAAACTACATTTTATTTCTCAGACGAATTGGATTTAATCGCATTAGTTTTGGAATTCAAGATTTTAATCGTCAAGTTCAAGTAGCTGTGAATCGCGTCCAGCCTGAAGAAATGTTGTTTGATGTCATGAGTTGGATTAAGGAAGCGGAGTTTGAAAGTGTGAATGTAGACCTAATTTATGGTTTACCTTATCAAACCTGCCAAACATTTCGGGAAACGATAAAAAAGACTATCGAATTAGACCCTGACCGAATTGTTGTTTTTAATTTTGCTTATGTTCCGTGGCTAAAACCGATACAAAAAAATATTCCTCAAGAAGCCTTACCCCCAGCCCAGGAAAAGTTAGACATTTTAAAAATGACTATTGAAGAATTGACGAATAATCAATATCTATTTATTGGGATGGATCATTTTGCTAAAAATAATGACGAACTAGCGATCGCTCAACGTAATGGTACTCTCAAGCGTAATTTCCAGGGATATACTACCCACGCAGAAACAGAACTTTTTGGTTTTGGTGCCACATCAATCAGTATGCTAGAAGATGCCTATGCTCAAAACCACAAAGAATTAAAGGACTATTATCAGGCTCTTACAGCAGGTGATTTACCTATTAGTAAAGGTATCAAGCTGACTCAAAATGACATCATCAGACGAGATGCAATCATGTCTATCATGTCTCATTTTCAACTGCATAAGCAAGATCTAGAAAACAAGTATCATATTAGTTTTGATGAATATTTCTTTGAGGAAGTAGAAGCATTAAAACCACTAGAAGCTGATGGACTGGTGAATTTATCAAAAAATTATATTCAAATCACCGACATCGGGAGATTACTAGTAAGAAATATTGCTGTGATTTTTGATAGTCATACAAGAAATCGAAATTCAAAATTCTCTCGTGCAATTTAAAATAGCTACAAAGCTATAGAATTTTATTTGTTAAATTTTGCCTTCTTTAGACTCCTAACTTTTTTACAAAGTTGGGAATCTAATTTTTCATATTGGTATCAGATATTCAGCTTTTACATAAAAATTATTGGATAAAAATAATTTTATCTAATTGCCAAAATTTAATTAGCAATTATGAGAAGGCAAATATTATTGATACATCTCCAAAAAGTTAGATAAAATGATTCCATCTTCAGATAGATACAGGAGAAGATAAATTAATTCAATGATAAGTCTCTATTGAGAGTAGAATTAGGAAGTAAAACAGGGTTGATATTTTGCTTTGAGAGGAATCGTTGTGTACTTCACTTCGTGTAAATCTGCTGTATCTATCGAGTCTAAATTTAAATTATTTTTAATTTGACTAAAAAATTTTGTTGAGGTTAATTCCCAAAAAAAATGCTAATATTCGTAAAATATTGAGATTAACTCTTCGATCTAACTTTTGGATTCAGCATTTATCCCATGTGATAGAAAGAATTGTGAATGAGAGTTGATAAGTTAGATACAGGTCAGCTAGATGAGGTAATTATCAATTATGAGTATTATTGCTTGAGTAGTTTTAGGTCTATGGCAGGTGCGATGCCTGCGGTGGGTTAAGCTTGCGCTAAAGCTATTTATCCTAGTTATCAAGGTGGTGGAATTCTTTCCACAATGATTTTAGGTTTCATTGGTGGTAGTTTGTTTACTTGATTAAAAACTGGAACACTGCAAATTACTTGGGCTGATGCTGGATTAACAATTCCTGGGATTTTAGTAGCTGTCCTTGGCGCAATCGTTGCCATTTACCTATGGGGACTCATTATAAAGAGTAGTAATGTTTAATCATTGATTGGTAGTTACTAATCATCGAATGACCGATGGGTTTTCTTTGTCTTCTAGTTTAGCATTTGAGAAGGTATGTAATCTCAAATAGGCTCTAGGTAAAAAGACTAGAGATAACAAATTAGCCGATCCATTTTTCAAATTTTTGGGAATTTCAGAACTATGTTCTTTCACAAAAAAGATCCTATTCACGTAGTAAATGTTAACGAAGCAAACCCTCGTTTCGCTCAATTACTTCTAGAGCAGTTTGGCGGAGCTACTGGAGAACTAAGTGCAGCATTGCAATATTGGGTTCAATCGTTCCATGTAGAAAATGCTGGAATTAAAGACATGCTCCAAGATATTGCAATCGAGGAGTTTGGGCATTTAGAAATGGTTGGTAAACTGATTGAAGCTCATACAAAAAATACCGATCAAACAGACGCATATAAGAGTACTCTCTTTGCAGTCCGAGGCATAGGGCCTCATTTTCTCGATAGTCAAGGAAATGCTTGGAGTGCAAATTACTTGAATGAGGGTGGAGATGTAGTACGTGATTTGAGAGCTAATATTGCAGCGGAAGCTGGCGCTCGTCAAACTTATGAAGCGTTGATTAAATTAGCAACTGACGAAGGAACTAAAGAAACTTTAGTCCACCTTTTAACACGGGAAATCTCACACACCCAGATGTTTATGAAAGCTCTAGATTCACTGGGTAAGTTAACAGATCCATTCTTTGGTAATATTAAACCAGATGATACTGTTGCTCTTTACTACAACCTGTCTACAAACGGTAATGGTAAAGATGAGCGTGGTCCTTGGAATTCTGAGCCAACATTCAAATACATTGCTAATCCATTAGAAAGTCACTCTTAATTCCATAGGTTGCAGTCAAATTATAAGTTAATTTCCAGCAAAGATTTCTTGGCAGATTCTTAGAAACTTGGAAAGATTGCCGAGTGATATTGCTGATGTTAATTTGAATCCGACACACACACCATAGGGGCGCACAAATGTGCGCCTTTATTAATTGCTATAAATATTAAGTCACACATGATGTTATAAATGTAAACTACAAAGATTAGTGGTATAGCTATCATACTAAATCAGTGAACTTAAAAGGCAAAACGCATTTTGGAGGTGTTAGCATTGCAAAAAATATAGCTTTAGTCACACCCTTGTTGTTCTACCTATGTTTTAAAATGTGGGTTGCCCACACCCTACACCCTACCCCCTTTGAACTCCTGCCTTCTGCTAGAAATCAGACATCCTCTAGTTTTAAAGCAAATGTTAAAGTTATCAAAGATAACTAAAATCAAGGAGCTTCTGTGAATAGTTCATCAAAAAATAATCTAGTAAATTTACTATTAACTGATAGCTTGGCAGAGGCTAGACAGCAATATAAATACAACTATATTCATATTCCACCAATTGCGATGGTGGATGAGCTTCCGGTTGCGGAACAGTTCTCTACTAACTGGCTGTTTCTGCTGGCGCAAGAATTACGCATACTTTTTGTTAATACCTTAATTGTAAATCGGGGAAATCAAGGTTCTCCCTCAGTGCGGGATGATGTCAAAAAATTTATTCTAGAAGCCTTAATCAAAGGAGCCATACCTTTCAAGCTGAGTGTTATTGTCAAACTTCTACAAATAGTTCCCCAATTTTTTATTAAAAGCTTATCTAAGGATCTAAGAGAAATTGATGATTTATTGTATTCATTACTAAGAGAAAGTGGACTATCAATTTTTGAAGATGCTCTGGATCAAGTTTTGAACCTATTGTATAAAGATCAGCCATTAGGCCATGTCACGAGTTTAAAAGATTACGAAAAATTACTGCCAGAAATTCCGCTACCAATGATCGCCAGCACATATGAGCAAGATGAAGTATTCGCCTATATGCAGGTAGCAGGCTTCAATCCGTTGATGATCGAGCGAGTGATAAGTTTAAGCGATCGCTTCCCTGTCACAGGTGAAGATTATCAAGCTGTCATGGGGAGTGAAGACTGCTTAAGTGCAGCAGGTGAAGAAGGCAGACTCTATCTTGCAGATTATAGAATTTTAGAAGGTGCAATTAACGGTACTTATCCACACGAGCAAAAGTATCTTTATGCTCCCTTGGCATTGTTCGCCTTACCCAGAGGCTCCCAAGCAAACCGTCTACTACGCCCTATAGCTATTCAATGCGGTCAAACTCCAGGCCCAGATTACCCCATCATTAGCCCTAGCTCTGGCAAATATGCTTGGTTATTTGCCAAAACAATTGTTCAGATAGCAGATGCAAACTTCCATGAAGCTGTTAGCCACTTAGGCCGAACTCACTTGTTTGTCGGCCCTTTTGTGATGGCAACCTATCGACAACTACCAATTAATCATCCTCTGCGAATTTTATTACATCCCCATTTTGAGGGAACTTTAGCAATCAACGATGCTGCACAACGGGTTTTGATTGCTGCGGGCGGTGGAGTTGACAGACTACTTTCATCAAGTATTGATAACTCTAGGGTTTTAGCGGTGCGTGGACTGCAAAGCTATGGGTTTAATGACGCCATGTTACCAAAACAATTCCAACAACGTGGTGTAGACGATGTCAATTTGTTACCAGTTTATCCTTATCGGGATGATGCATTGCTAGTGTGGCAGGCTATTTATCAGTGGGTATCGGATTATCTCAAACTTTACTACTTTAACGACAATGACATTAAACAAGATATAGCACTACAAGCCTGGGCAGCCGAAGCACAAGCTGATGATGGCGGACGTGTCCTGGATTTTGGTGAGAATGGTGGAATTGAGACGTTTGACTACTTAGTTGATGCTGTTACTCTGATTATCTTTACTGCTAGTGCCCAACATGGAGCAGTCAACTTTCCCCAAAAGGACTTGATGAGTTATGCTCCAGCATTACCATTAGCTGGTTACTTGCCAGCTTCAAAGCTCAAAACTCAAGTGACCGAGCAAGATTATTTAAATTTACTTCCACCTTTAGATCAAGCACAAAGGCAACTAAACCTTTTATCCTTACTGGGGTCTGTCTATTACAACAGGCTAGGTGATTACCCAAAAGGATACTTTACAAATCCACAGGTAGAACCTTTGTTACAAGCTTTTCAGGAAAATCTGCAACAGGTTGAAGATACTATCAATCAACGTAACTTGCACCGCCCGCCCTATGAGTATCTTCTACCTTCAAGAATCCCCCAAAGCATTAACATTTAACTTAACCTTTTCAAAACTATGGAACTCAAAAATAAAGTTCTCAAAAACCACGCTCGCCAGATCGAACTGTCCTACCGTCTTGCCAAAGTGGGTTATAACACAGCAATTGGCAAGCTGCTGCGCTTGCGTGCTTATTATAGCGATGCCTTAATTATGCTCAAAGCATGGAGAGACTTTCTCTATATCCGCCGAGATAATATTGGGGACAAATTTTTTGCGGTAGACCATGCAATTATGCACACATCTCATACCCAAGTTAAGGAACTGATGCACATCCAGCCGCAACTCCGGGGAAATGATTTAGGTATTATCAGAATTTTAGCTCCTAGTTACTTACTCAATAATCCCCTCAGTTTGGGAACAAACGGGAATGAACATACAGGTGTTCGTGCTGTATTATTGCAAGCCATACCAGATCCATCTGCACAAGTAGAAGTTTTATCGCATCTCATAAATCAATGTCTATCAAAAGCAGCCAAGCAGGGACAACTGCATATCGGTAACGATTTGCCAAAAATAATACTGGAGATTCTGCACCAAATTATTCTTCAAGTATCATTAACTGAAGAAGAACTTAACGCATCAATTAATTATAATAAAAGTTTACCTCTGGCATCTCTACCTAATTTCATCAGCAAATATCTACTAGCATTTAAAACAGCACCGAACATTAAACATCGTAAATCTTTAATTGAGAAATATAAACAATCTCCTAAATGGACATTCTACTGGGAAATAGGACAAAAATATCAGTTAAATGAACACCAAATAGCTAACAGTATTTTCGATATGATTCATATTGCTGGAACTGCTGGTACAAGTGCGCTGTTAGGCTCGGTAATTGGTATTTTGTGCTTAGAAAATGCTCTAAAAAATGATGTAGTATCCGAGATGAATTTACTCTGGAATGAACTGGAAACTCCTAATAAATATGCTCTTGAAGAATCCCATCTCCTTAATAAAGTAATTTTGGAAACTGCAAGGCTATATCCACCTGTAAGATTTGTTAGCCAACTTACTACTAACTCCGGTGAAGTTGAAATAGGGGGACAAAAATGCCCATTCCAAGCAGGAACTCGTTTACTTGGCTCTATTTTTACAGCAAATCGAGATGTCCATAGATATGAAAATCCAGATAATTTTGATATCACGCGAGATTTTACTGATATCTTATCTTGGAATGGTGAAGGTCATGAGCGGGTTTGTCCTGGGAGAAATTTGTCAGTTGGCTTCATTAAAATTTTCTGTTTTTATCTTTTTAAGAAATATAGATGGGATTCATTTACAGAAGTGAAATGGGATTTATCAAATGTAACTTCCGTTACTCCGAATAACTTATCGCTACAAGGATTTTCTCAACAATCATGACTAAAATAATTGAGAAAAAACAACTCGACAATATTGCTACCTGGATGATACCCATTAAAGAAACGAACTTACCAAATGTCCTCAAAGGCGTGTTCTTTATGGATGGTAATCCACTTCCAGAAGATTGCCTCACAATGTACAACTTAGAATGGGATATTCACAAACGCACCCTAGTTCTACCTGTCTCTGCTCCTTTGCAGTGGACTTTTCACAGCACAATTTATGGATGGTTATTACTTCGTTCAGTACAATTAACTCGACTTAGTTACAAAATAGAGTTTATAGATGAAAGTTTACAACATGGGCAAATTCTAGCTTTTATTTTAGGGGTGCAAGTTCCTAAATGGGTGGTAGATGCTACTATACACCAAGAAGAAAATTCTCAAGATATTTGGCAACGTAAAAACCTTTGGTTTGGAGGAATTTTACGGCTTGGGGAGTATACCTTACGTAAAATTGTAGATGAAAATGGTAATTACACTCCTGCTTTTGAGCCAATGCTGGCCAAGGTTCAAAGTGAGTGTCTAGTAATTACCAGAGGCGTAAATTGTAAACATAAAAAAGAGCCAGAGATTTAGTTATCTGGCTCAAAGCCGGAGACAAAATAATGATTGAATAAGGGCTAAGTTGGGTAAGAGCCTAAATTCTGCCCAGGTTATGCAACCCCAAAATAGTGCCTACTCCTAAGATATGACCAAAGGCAGTACTTGCTAATAAAGCAGGTAAACCGAAACCACCAAAGAAATTGTTTGATGGTAGTGCTGGTTCTGCATTGGGATACTTGATAGTAGATTTAGCAAAGGCAATGGCAATTATGTTGGCGATAATCATAATCAGTCCAACTACAGGACTCCATTGCAGGGGTGCGGTTGCAGCAGCAAGTAATGTTGAAGTAAACACCTGATTTGCTCCCGAAATTTATTAATGATTGAAAATATAATCTGAAAATTTCCGAAGCCAATTCAAGAAAATGCCTAATTTTGCATCAATATTTAACAGTTATTCTCATTACTTAATATAATTAGCCTCTGATTACTGCTTTTTGTCGTTAAAGTTTGATAAACGCTAAAATATTGAATAGTACATTTGAACGACTTTAATCAATTAACTTTCACATTCAGTAGAGTATGCAAACACTCTAGCTTTTAGAAAATAATCAAAAAGACTATAATGCATTTCCTTTAGATGATAAATATCGTTGCATCAAACGACACATAAATTTCACACTTATTTTTCACTTACGTAATAGCGGAAAGTCTAGACTGATATAACTCTAACTTTTGGGAGTTGCTGTCAAAGCACGCTTAAAACCAAATAAAGTTTTTGTGATTACAGAGATTAAAAAATCTGACCGATACTGAATACGATCGCATTAATTGTCTAGATTTGACAACTTCTAGTCAATAATGGCTATTATGGCTAGGTGATGCGCCAACATGAACTACAGACGCGATCGCTCTAAAGATAATTTACACTCAAGATGATAGCGATTATTTCCGGCTTCTGTTATGTCCTCAACTCTAGATTCTTTGCCACCTGCACTCGCTAAAATTGTCCAGCGCTTTCAACGCGCTTCTGAACCAAAGCGACGCTACGAACAGCTCATCTGGTATGCTCAGAAGCTCAATGAGTTCCCAGAAGCTGATAAATTACCCGACAACAAAGTTCCTGGTTGCGTTTCTCAAGTTTATATCACAGCAACCTTGGATGATGGTAAAGTTGTGTTTCAAGGCGATTCTGATTCCCAATTAACCAAAGGATTAGTAGGGCTTTTAGTTGAAGGATTGAATGGACTAACGCCAACTGAGATTGTGGAACTTACTCCAGATTTTATTCAAGCAACAGGTTTAAATGTTAGCCTCACACCTTCCCGTGCTAATGGATTTTACAACATTTTTAAAACCATGCAAAAAAAAGCCTTGGAATGTAAGTTAGATGTAGCTAACTAAACTTGGTCATTAGTCATTAGTCATTGGTAATTTGTTATTTACAAAAGACGAATGACAAATGACATACAACTACCAAAATTTAATCTAATGTCAACAAATTTATTATCTACTTCTGCTGCTGTCGGATTTGGTGGTGTCGTTCAAGAGTATCTCTGGAATTGGGATAACCAGCAATTGCGCGTTGTTTATGAAACCCTTGGTAAAGGTTCGCCGTTATTGCTGCTACCAGCCTTTAGCAGTGTTTCGACGCGTTTGGAAATGGGCGAACTTGCTAGATTATTAGCTCCCCATTTTCAAGTTGTAGCTTTAGACTGGCCTGGTTTTGGTGAATCTTCTCGCCCTGGTTTAAATTATCGACCCCAAATATATCAGCAATTTCTGGAAGATTTTGTCAAAGCTATTTTTAATACTCCAATTACTGTAATGGCAGCTGGTCATGCGGCTAGTTACGTCTTACAATTAGCTCTCAAACAGCCTGCTGCTTTTTCACGAATTGTGTTGTTAGCTCCTACTTGGCGCGGCCCTTTGCCGACAATGGGGGCAAGTCAGGAGATAGCTGGTATGGTGAGAGAGTTAGTGCGATCGCCTATACTTGGTCAAGCTCTCTACAAACTCAACACTACGCCATCTTTCTTAAATTTTATGTACCGCCGTCATGTCTTCACCGACACGGCTAAACTTACACCCAGTTTCATCGAGAAAAAATGGCAGACAACCCAACAACCAGGAGCAAGATTTGCTTCTGCTGCCTTTGTAACTGGTAATCTCGATGCTGTACACCAGCAATCCGATTTTCTCAAACTTGTACAGTCTTTAACCGTACCACTAATGGTGATAATTGGGGAATCCAGCCCTGCCAAATCACGAGAAGAAATGAATGCTTTGACTGCGTTACCAGGAGTAAGAAGCGCCGTCATTCCTGGTTCTTTAGGACTGCATGAAGAATACCCAGCAGATGTTTTAGCAGCAGTTGAGGAATTTTTGTTCTCGCGATTAAATTAAACAATAATTAAGAACTAAAAATATTTGCAACAAATTAATTCCCTGTAGGGGCGTGCAGCTGTACGCCCTTACCAACGCATTTGTAGCAGAAATTTGATGAAATGGTATTAATTCAATTGTCAGAATTCAGAAGCTATTATCTAATTATTTTGCACAAACCCATAAACCAAGTTCGCACAAAAAAATAAAAACAATTATCATAGGCGATAATGATTATCCATAAAATGAGATAAAAGGAATTTAGAGTATGGTGGCTGACGTAATCATAAATTCAGTTCCCGTTACTGTTCTTACAGGCTATTTGGGAGCAGGTAAAACAACTCTACTTAATCACATCCTTACCTACGAACACGGCAAAAAAGTTGCAGTGATTGTTAATGAATTTGGGGAAGTGGGCATTGATAATCAACTAATTATCGATGCAGATGAAGAAATATTTGAAATGAATAACGGCTGTATCTGTTGTACAGTGCGTGGCGATTTAATTCGCATCATTGGTAATTTGATGAAGCGGCGCGATAAATTTGACCATTTAGTAATTGAAACAACCGGACTAGCTGACCCTGCACCAGTGATTCAGACATTTTTTGTAGATGAAGATTTACAAAGTCAACTTTCTTTAGATGCAGTGGTAACAGTCGTAGATGCCAAGCATATCTGGCAGCATTGGGATGCAGACGAAGCCCAAGAACAGATTGCTTTTGCTGATGTAATTTTACTTAATAAAACTGATTTAGTAGCCCCACAAGAATTGGACGAATTAGAAAAGCGAATTCGCTCAATGAATGCAATGGCAAAAATCTACCGTACCCGCAATTCTGAATTAGAAATGAATGCTTTATTAGGTGTGAAAGCATTTGATTTAGATCGGGCATTAGAAATAGATCCAAATTTTTTAGGTGAAGATGCCCACGAACACGATGAAAGCGTGTTTTCTGTAGCTTTAGTGGAAAAAGGTGCAGTCGATGGCGAAAAATTAAACGCTTGGCTTTCCGAGTTGCTGCGTACTCAAGGGCCAGATATTTTCCGGATGAAAGGCATATTAAACATCGCTGGTGAAGAAAATAGATTTGTGTTCCAAGGAGTGCATATGATATTTGATGGTAGACCCGATCGCCCTTGGAAACCCAGCGAAACCCCGAAAAACGAACTAGTCTTCATCGGTCGCAACCTGAATGCAGAGCAACTCAAGCAAGATTTTATCGCTTGTCTAGCATAAATAGGGAGTGGGGGGATGAGGAGATGGGGAGAGAATTTCGCCTCAGCATTACCCCACCATTGCCATACTCCTAACGCCCCATTCCCCACTCCCTACTTCCTACTCCCTACTCCCTCTTCAAAGATATGAACTCCATAACCAGCACATCTAAAGAATTTGAACAACACTATTCAGGAATACTTGCAGATTATGTAACTGCGATCGCTTGGTCACGCATCGGTGAAACTTTAGCAGCAACTTCCGCAGCTGGGGAAGTAGTACTGTGGAATGATGGTGAACTGACAATCTTGCAAACTGCTAACGGTAAATCAGTAGATTGCCTTGCCTTTTCTGCCGATGGTCAATTTTTAGCTGTTGGTGGACAAGATGGACAAGTCAAAATTTGGCAGGATACTGAATTAATCGCCACCTTAGAAAATACGCCTGCATGGGTTGACAAACTAGCTTGGAATTACACCAGTAACCAGCTAGCTTTTAGTTTGGGGCGTTATGTGCAAGTGTGGAACGCAGATACTCGTGAAATTGTCGTCACACTGAATTTCGACAACTCATCAGTTTTAGGGATAGATTGGCGCATTGATGGTCAGTATCTAGCTATTAGTGGTTATAAAGGAGTCAAGATTTGGCACACTCAAAACTGGGATGACGAACCATACAATTTAGATATGACCACTGTCAGCCTAGCTATGGCTTGGTCACCCAATGGTAAATTCCTGGCTTCTGGCAATATGGATCGTAGCGTTACCGTTTTGGAATGGAACAATCCCGATCCGTGGGTAATGCAGGGTTTCCCTGGTAAAATTCGCCAATTGGCATGGTCAGAGGCTACTACAAAAGTGGGTGCGCCAATACTGGCTTCCTCTAGTGTCGAAGGTATTGTAGTCTGGGAAAAGTTAGAGGATGAAACCTTAGGTTGGCAAGCGCGAGTTTTAACTAATCATGTTGATGTAATTAATGCGATCGCCTTTGCACCTAAAAGCTTTCTTCTGGCTTCTGCTGGTGCTGATGGCTGGTTGTGTTTATGGAACGAAGCCCAGCAAGTATCCCAAATTATCACAGGTGTCTCAGGAGGCTTTTCTAGCTTAGCTTGGCATCCCCAAGGCAAATTATTAGCCGCAGGCGGTGAAAAAGGCGAATTACTTATTTGGTCGAAAGTTTACCCCAGTCGTGATTAACAATGCTAAATACAGCCTTTCACTAATTCGTAGCGAATACTCATTAAAAATACTCAGCGTACCTTTGCGCTTACTCTGCGTCCCTACCCTGCGGGAAGGCGAAGCGCCTAGCCTATGCGTTTAAATTTCACCCCTTAGCCACGAATTTACCCAAAGCTGCACTAAGTGCAGTCGCGAATCGTCAGATAACACGAGATCGGGGGAGCGAATACGGGAAGCAGAGGGAGAATAATTAATGCCCGATGTCCAACCCAAAATCTAAAATCTAAAATTCAAAATATATATGAATAATTATTTAGATGACTACGAACTGAATAATCTTGATTTTTATCGAAAAAATCATGGATTACAACTTTATTACAATTGGTCTGGAGAAATTTCGTGGCAAGAGACACCAGACAAACCAAAAGAAAAATTGTTCTCTATTGTTGGGATGAATGCAACAAAAGTATTTCTCAAACCCGATTCTGAATATGGCGAAGTCGGATATCGAATCAATAGAGAATTAGGTCTATTTTGTCACCCAGACACTCAAGAAATTCTACATTTTTGGCACTCTCCAACAGCAAATCAACCAGTACCAGTAGTACATATTGCTAACAGAATTGTCCAAGGCTCAGTCAAACCAAAAAAATTTATCATACCTAAAGGCAAGGGATATCTCACCTCTGTAATGGAAATTCCTTTAGAATACCCACATCCCTTAGCAGGAGATAGTAAATACTCAGATTATTGCCCTGGAGAAAAGTTTAAGGGAGTTGAATATTTTATCTCAAATGCCTGCCGGCCCGATGCAACTGATGTTCCTCCTGCAAAATGGGCGAGAGATTGTCCTTGGATGCCCTGGATGAAATTAGGATATGCTCATCCAGCTAAATTAAGATTTGAAACCACAATATCGAGAGTAGATGCTTTTGAGCAGCTCGATCCGAAATTGGTCAAGCTGGTGAGAGAAAAAGTCCCAATTTATGAATTTACACCCACAGAAAGCGATGAACCGAATATGACCAGTATTCAGTACTTTAAAAAACACTTTGAATCTTACTTGCAGGGCGATATTTTTCCTCTAAATGAAAGTATCTAAGAGGTTATTTATCAAGCAAATCTTCAAGAATGTACCAACATTAGTGGTGCTTTTGACTGCGCTATATAGCAAGTGAATTAAAGGTTAGAACATCTTGAAAGCCTGGATGTTAGCAATAGTAATGTTTTACCTCCTGCCTCCTGCTATAACACACCCTAGAAAGTTAATATTTACTTGAGAAATGCTCTCTCAGGAGGCAGTAAATGGAAGCCATTATTTTTATCGGAATTCAGGGAGCAGGTAAGTCTACCTTTTATCGCACTCAGTTTTTTAATACGCATATCCATCTTAATCTTGATATGCTCAAAACTCGTCATCGAGAGCAAATTTTTTTGCAAGCCTGCTTAGAGGCTAAACAGCCTTTTGTGGTAGATAATACTAACCCAACTGTAGAAGATAGAAAGCGATACATTATTCCAGCTAAAGACAAAGGTTTCCGGGTTTTAGCTTACTATTTTGACTCTAAATTGGAAGACTGTCAACAACGGAACAGTCGAAGGTCTCCCAAACTAATCGTACCTTTAGTAGGGCTATTAGCAACACAAAAAAAGCTGGTTTTACCAAGTTGGGAAGAAGGATTCAATGCTATTTATTCAGTAAAAACTAATTTTAATTATTCATTTATTATTGAGGAATGGAAACATGAAATTTGATGAACTTGATAGTAAAATACGGGTATATGAAACAGCCCACGATTATTGTGTACTACCTGGACTTTACATAGTTGCCAGATTGGATGGACGCAGCTTTACTCGCTTGACAAAAGAAGTGCATCAATTTGAAGCTCCTTACGATACTCGTTTTCGAGACTTGATGCTAGAAACAGTTGAGTATCTGATGAATTGGAGCATAGATATTATTTATGGCTATACCCAAAGTGACGAAATATCTTTACTTTTTGCTCAGCAAGAAAATACTTTTAACCGCAAACTCAGAAAACTTAATTCAGTTTTAGCAGGTGAAGCGAATGCCAAATTTTCTTTACTATTGGGTAATATTGGCTGCTTTGACTATCGAATTTCTCAACTACCCAATTTAGAAGAAGTTGTGAATTATTTTCGTTGGCGACATGAGGATGCTCACAGAAATGCTTTGAATGCTCATTGCTATTGGTGTCTGCGTCGCGATCGCCAAAATCCAACTCAAGCAACCAGCTTGATGAAAGGATTGTCTGTTGCCGATAAAAATGAGATGTTATTCCAGCATGGAATTAATTTTAATCAACTTCCCAATTGGCAAAAACGAGGTGTGGGACTTTATTGGGAAGAATACCACAAACAGGGATTTAATCCGATTACAGATGAAACTGTACTTGCACTGCGGCGGCGTATCCGGCGAGATTTAGACTTGCCAATGAAAGCTGAGTATAGCCAGTTTATTGCAGAATTAGCCAATACCCCAAGTTACAAACTCTCAGTACAAAACCGAAAGTAGGCAAAGCAAGGTTAATCTAAAAAACCTAAAGCAGCCGCAATTTTGATTCAAGCCTGCGATTAGACTCGGCTTTTGAGGATTTCTATCAAAAAACTTTACTAGTGGTAACCCAATCTGAGAAAATTGAAATATATCTTTTGTCAGCTATTAGTTAGTTATTTATTGACAATTGTTCAGTTATATGCGTAAACAAACTATTAGTTTTGAAAAAGTAACTAACAATAAATAACAGTCGAATACTGACAAAAAATCATCATAAATACACATTTAGGAAATAAAAGATATGGATGAAACCTCACAATCCACAACAAATAATGATGTAACCGCCCAAGATGTAGCAGAGGCGATTGCAGAACTTGAGCAATATCGAGAACGTTTAGTTAAAGAAACTACAGAAACAGCAAAACGCGCCAAGTTGATGAGGGTAAGCGTTATGGCAAAATTGGAGCCTGAACTGGCCAAAATTGATGCCGCGCTCCAAGAACTGCGTAATCAGCAGGCTAGTCTCAGCGAAAGTAACTAGTACTGCTAGGCAGGCTTTCCGACCCACCCCACAAGAGGGATAATTTATTTTGTGGAAATTCCTTTTTTCTTAGAATTCCCCAATCCCCACTTCATGCAGACCTCAAGTTACCTATTGCCTAATTCACATGGTCAACTTTGAAACTCAGTCAAAAGAAAATTCAATTCAGCTATCCCACGCTGAAACTGATGCTTTACTTGCAGCAGTCCGCGAACAATTAAATCTAAATACCTTCAACCGTGATGACCAGAAAATCCTCAAGCAGATGATTGAGAGTATGGGAGATTCACGGGGCATGGTACGTTTGAGTTTTGCAGAGGCGTTGGGTAAAGTTGGTAAGCCTGTAACTCCGTTGTTGATGGAAGCTGTGGCAAATCACCCAAACCCAGTTGTGCGGAGAGCTAGCACGAAAACCTTGACACTGATTGCTGACCCGATCGCAATTCCCACTTTGCTCAACGCCCTCTTAAATGATGAGGATACAGTGGTCAAAGCCTCGTCAGTGGGAGCGCTAGCAAAGATTGGTGAGGCTGCTGTCCCAGCCTTGCTGAAAATCTTAGCCTCATCAGAATATCCAGAAAGTGCTAAAGGATATGCAGTATGGGCGTTGGGATTTATTGGAGCAAACGCCAAGGAATACTTATATCGAGAAATCAACTCTGACTCCCCTGAGGTTCGCGCGGCGGTGGTGGGAGCGATCGCTAAAATCGCTGAAGAACATAATGACCCTGAGGCATTTCAAGTCTTAATTAATGCCCTCACAGATCCATCTGCGATCGTGCGGTGCGAAGCAGCAGCAGCTTTAGGCAGTTTAGCTTATCAAACAGCGATTCCCAACCTCATTGAGTTATTGCATCATTCCGATTGCGAAACTCGCAAAGCAGCCGCTTTGGCATTGATGAAAATTGGCGATGGCGCCGCTTTAGAACCTCTACAAACTGCACTGACTCAAGAACCGGAAGCAGGAGTTCAGGCGGTGATTCAGTTGGCGATTTCTCAAATTCAGAAACAGTTAGAGGAGGATGCTTGGGAATAGAGGAACAGGAATTTACTAATAGTAATTTCCTAAGCACTCGGAGATTACTTTCAGCTGACACCTAGCGTGTTTATCTAAATATTAATCAAGGTAGTTACATTTAAAAGTGATGGCTGCGCCAACGCTACTTTTTGCTATATTTAATCACCTGCTCTAATCGAGGTAAGGCACTTACTGCTGACTCTTGAACATAGGAATCGACAGTTTCATCCTTAGTCAATGCTGTTAGCACTTCCACCCCTCGCGCATCACCCATTGAACCGAGTGCATTGACAATCGCCACAGCTACCGCAACATTATCTGTGGTTTTCAAAGCTTCAGTTAAAATTTCAAAGGCAGGGGAACCAATCTCACCCAGAGCCATCACAGATGCGATGTAGACAACACCATTTGGGTCATCAAGTGCTGTTTTTAATCCTTGTAAGCCCTCTTGGGGGAAAGGTATATCTGGATGATTGGCAGCTACCTGTGCCAAAGCTTTAGCACAACTGCCCCGAATCGTGGCGTTATCACTATTAAGTAATGATTCTACCAGTGCTGGTACAGCATCTACACCAATCGCGCCCAATGCCTTTACCGCAGCTCGACGATAGGTCACATCTTCATCATCCAAAATACTCATCAGTCGAGGAATGGTATTTTGATCGCGGACTTCGGCTAGCTGCCACATAGCTCGTTCCCGCAGATTGGGATTAGGGTGTTTCAACTGTTCAAACAAAGAATCTGTTGTCATAAGAAAAAATTTTGTTCTGATCCCTCTTTTGTTACTACAGGGAGATAAAAATCATACCCAACTCTGAACGCTAAACAAAATAATGAACTGGGCGATCGTATATCCACTTTGTCATTTAAACCCCTTTGTTGAAAAAAGACGTAAAAATATGCGTTTCAGATTATTCTCTGCCGAAGGTAACAAAAGAGGGATGACTCCTGAATTCTGACGCCAAGCCGTGCAGCGTCTCCAGCGAGGCTGCTAAATTCTTTTAATCACAAGTGAGGGACTCTGGGTCAATCACTCAACCTAATCTAGGCAAAGCAATAGACCCAGAGTCCCTACTTTTCAGAGTGCAACCGCTCGGCTATTCAATCTGTGTACTATGACAGGGAATTGATTACGTAGTCGAGGAGAGCGCGGAACTCAGTCAACGCTTGAGGAGACATATCGCGAGGAGAGCAAGCGCGATCGCGGGTGTAGGTCATAGCGGTAACATAGGGAGCTGTAGGCAGATTCAAAGAGCGATATGTTTCGCGAGCGCCTGCAATACCCCACTCATCCAATGGGCCAGTACCACCAACAACTAAGCTGTAGTTAATTAGACGTAGGTAGTGCTTGATGTCGCGCAGGCACTTGTCTTTCTTAACTTGGGTTTCGCCAGCTTCACCTGGTTGGGTTAGGTAAGGATATTTCTTAAAGGCAGCGTCATAACCTTCTTTAGCGACAGCATCCAGACCAGAAGCTAGCTTTTCAGCAGCTTCTAGACGAGCGTTAGAACGTTGAATACTACCTTGAACGGATTCTAGGTCAGAGGTGGTGGGGAAACGACCTGCTGCATCAGCAGATGTAACAACTGTGGTGATAACTGATTTCATTACTTTTTATACTCCAGATGGGATTTGATCGGGTTTTGATTTCACTTCGTTTGGCTAAATAGCCGTAAACTATGAGTTATTAGCTCAAAGCAGAAATAACGCGATCGAAGTAGCTAGCAGCTTCAGCAGCTAGAGCAGAGCAGTCGCCTGGGATAACATCCAGCTTGCGGAATCTAGTACCAGCGTTAGCTTCGGTGTTGGTGTTGGTGATGTGAGCAACACTGATAGCTTTGAGCAGTTGAACAGCACGTACAGTGGAGCTAATGGGAACTCCTAAAGCTGTGTAGGTTTCTTTTAATCCGTTGATAGCACGATCGTCCAATACGGAAGAATCACCAGACAACAACGCATAGGTTACGTAGCGCAGGATGATTTCGGTATCACGCAGACAAGCAGCGTGGCGACGAGTGGGGTACAAGTTACCACCGGGTTGAAGTAGACCAGTGTTTTCACAAGCGATTCCAGCAATGGCATCAGAAACCGCGCAGCTAGCGTTGCTGGCGATCGCATTTACAGCATCAAGGCGCTTGTTGCCCGCAGCAATGAAACCTTTGAGGGCATCCAATTCAGCACCACCGATAGGAGCGCCTTTAGCATCTGCTGAAATTACAGCTCTAGAAAAAGCATCAAGAACCATGAGTTCTCCTTAATATTCACAAATGGCGGATATTATTTTTGGCGTTGTCTCGTCAGATAAACTGCGAGTAGCCAAAGTAAAACATAGGGGATCAATAGTACCCTAGTCTTTTCTATGAGAGAGAAAGTAATAATCTGTAATATTTAGTTTGTGTAAGCAGGAAATGCTGAGTACTCAGTGAAGAGTAGAGACTTGGATTAACCCAAGTCTTACCAGGAGTTATGAGTTACTCTCTCCCCACACCCGAATGGCACTAAGAAAAGCTGAAGCCTTGTCAGGGCAGGGTGTGGGAGGTGTGGGAGGTGTGGGAGGTGTGAGAGGTGTGGGAGGTGTGGGAGGTGTGGGAGGATGGAGAAGAAATCTTTCCCCCCACACTCCCCACACTCAAAAAGCCAGTTATATCAGGGTTTTGCGATTAACTTAGTGCTATTCCCCCACACCCTATTATCAATGCCTAAAAAATTAAGACCTACGCAGTGGTTGCATAAGTCTTAAGGAAAAATCTTATTTTTTAGTCGCTCAAGCTTGTTTGAGCAGATGTTTGACCAAATTATCTTTCACCATCATCTGCCGTAAAACTTCTAATAAAAATTCTTGAGCTTCTTGTTGACTCAAATTCTTTACCTGGTCTTTTAAGTTTTGTAAACGAAATTGTTGCTCTAAGGTTAGTTCGATGGGGAAGTCCATGATTCACTCCTCTAGTTGACTGAATCGGAGGTGTTTTTTATTACTTGCATTGTGAAAGCGTATGGGTAGGCTGTGGTAAACGCTGCTTTCTCTTAGTTTAGCACTGAGATATTAAAATGTCCATCTTGTCAAGTGATAAAAAACTGACATAATAAAAGTTTACAATTTGAAGAAGACATGTTTAGCTGTTCCTTGTTTAGGAGTTTATTGAAGCTAAATGTTGATGGCTGTAATGTTTAGAATATTTATATACAAACGACATTAAAAACAAAAAACAAGGAAAACATCATCCGCAGGAGTCATAAGTAGGAGTCAGAAGATTGATAGACGCAATGGAATTTTTTCAGCTAAGTGCTGGGAAGTGGCGATCGCAACGTGCAACTCATCACCTAGCCTTCAAGCGCTCAGAGACGGGAGAATCTGATATACAAGTAGAAACTCTGGCTGCCGATCATCCAGAAATCATTGAACTATGCCAGTATCATCAGATTGACCCTAGCCTCTCAGTAGGAGGATCGCGGGTGCAGTGGCTAGGCACAATGTCTTGGGATAGAGAAGATGAGGAAAACCATCAAGGGAAAACCATATTTGCGATCGTCCCTGATGCCGATAACCCAAGGCAAGGCAGATTACTTCGTGAAAGAGGCTACGCCGAAATTGTACCTGTTGTTGGTCTGTTTCATTTAGATGATGAAGATGGATTAGTGTTGACAACTGAATACGAAACAATGAGTTCCATTGAACGATTTTGGTTCGTCAGCCCAAACATGCGACTGCGAAGCAGTACAGTGAAACGTTTTGGCGGCTTCAGCACTGCATCGTTTTGCACTGAAACCCGGATTGAGAATTCTTCAGAAGCTTCTACCACCGAAGAGGTAACTCCTAAACAACAGTTTTATTCTGTTTTAGGCTGGTAAATGATTCTCAAGCAGACCGATGCTTTTACTCGTGGGCAAGATTATCTACATCTGGTAGGAGGATTTGCCCTAGAACCGGGTATGGTGAATGTATTCGATAACTTACGCGATCGCATCGCCATTTGCACTTGGATTGGCGAAAACATTAACACCGTTAACGCTCAAATCAACGCCTATCTCGAAGCCTGTCACCAGTGCTTCCATCCCCAACAGCGTCGCCACATCCAAATTTTTGCAGTACCCATTGCTCAATCTTTCGGTATAGACGGTCTGTGCAACATTCTCATAAACCCAATCACCATTTTGGTAGATGTCGGTCGAGTTGCACCTAAAGATTGGTTTGGTATCGTCGTTCATGAATACGCTCATGCCCATCTGAGAGACTTTGGTCATAATCAGCAGTTTGCTAGCATTCTGACTCATCTGTGTTTAGGGCTGGGATTAGAACCACCTTATTGGGAAGTTGGAATGGAAGCAACTTTGCGTAGCTGGCCTTACTGTCAATCAACTATAGATCCCCTGGAATTTTGGATAGGTAAAGGGAGTAGGGAATAGGGCATGTGGGGAGTGTGTGGAGATGAGAAGAATTTCTAACTCCTAGAAAGACTTGGGTTAACCTTTGTCTGTACTCAACACTCAACACTCCCAATGCCCCTATTCATTAATTGATTTTGCAAAATGTTAAAAAATATTGCTTCAGTTGAAAAAAGTGAAACAGAATCTTCTAATCTGAATTATGTGAACAAAGCTTTTACTTAAATATTTAGCTAAATCGGAAAGAACCCTGAGAAGATAAAAAATCCATCATCTGGGGTAGGGCATTTCCTGAACTTGAAAGTGAGCTTCAGCACGTCTGGGCAATAGCTGGGTTAGCTGAGAACCCTACAGCCTATTGCTTGTAGATAGTGTAGAGATATCACTAGTTATTGACTGGGAAGCCGCAGTGGCTTGTTGAGGCTAGCAGTGGGTTAAATCCAGCAGGCTAAACGCTGTTTTTATGAATACTCAACCACTATTGGTTAAGTTTCGTGAAACTTTATCAGAATCTAAGGTTCTGATCCAACTACGTCCCTTAATATGTGATTTAAAGTTGTTAACTTTAATTAAGAACATGGAGGCATTAGAGTGTCACTTCCTCTGTTAACATACGATCCTTCAAGTCAAAACCAGCGTGTAGCTGCATATGAAGTACCGGGTGATGAACAGCCCAGAATTTTTTCTACAGACAATCTGCTTTCTCCATCAGATTTAGGTAATCTGATCGAAGCAGCATATCGTCAAATTTTCTTTCATGCGTTTGCTGCCGATCGCGAAACATTCCTAGAGTCCCAACTCCGTAATGGACAAATTACAGTACGGGACTTTATTCGTGGGTTGCTGCTTTCCAATACCTTTAGAAAAAGCTTCTACGACCTCAACAGCAACTATCGTTTTGTTGAGCAAGTAATTCAACGGGCTTTAGGACGTGACCCATACAACGAGCGTGAAAAAATTGCTTGGTCAATTGTCGTCGCTACCAAGGGTGTTAAAGGCTTCATTGATGAAGTACTCAATACTGAAGAATATCTAAGTAGCTTTGGATACTCAACAGTGCCTTATCAACGGCGTCGAGTACTGCCATCCCGCGCTGAGGGTGAGTTGCCTTTCAACATCAAATCTCCGCGATACGAGGCTTACCACCGTGCCCAGTTAGGCTTCCCCCAAATTATTTGGCAGGTAGAAATACGCAGATACACTCCCCAAGACAAAAAGCCCAAGGCTGGCGATCCGTCTCAATTCTTGGGTATGGCACAGGAAGTGAATGCAACTGGCAATATCCCACAAAGGATCTCGTCATACAATATCGATATCGACAAGGATGTACCTTATCGACAACTGGCAGGAATCAAGTAAGGATTTAAAGTCAGTTGTTAGCTAGTACATAGCTTTGAGCATTTTGTAGCGTGCATCAGTCCTAGGTTAGGTAGGAGTTTCATTTAGGTATAACTAGTGAAACAGACTCTCGCCCATGTCTGATGCACGCTAATCGTTTATGGGTATAGAGAGTGTGGGGGGAGCAGGGGAGCAGGGGAGCAGAGGAGAGAATGATAACTCCTCATTCATCAGTCAACACTCAACACTCAACAGTCATCAGTCAACAGTCATCAGTCATCAGTCAACACTCTTTATCCCCCATACCTTTACGGTGCAATTCGTCTTTTTAGCATTTCCAAAAGTTTGGTAAATTGACTGGGAGGAGTTGCTGTTACCTCAATCATTTCTTCAGAGAGGGGATGCTGTAATTTTAGTCGCCAAGCGTGTAGTGCTTGACCAGGTAAATTTACTCCCACTGAACGACCAGAACCATAAATCGGGTCGCCAACAATCGGATGACCAATTTTGGCGCTGTGGACGCGAATTTGATGGGTGCGTCCAGTTTCTAGTTGGAAGTGGATTAATGTATAGTTACCGAGGCGTTCTAATACTTGCCAATGAGTGATAGCTGGTCGTCCGCCTTGTTCAACAGGTATAATAGCCATTTTTTTGCGGTCTTGGGGATGGCGACCAATAGGTAAGTCAATTGTACCGCTTTCAACTTTCGGCGCACCGTAAACTACGCCCAAGTATTCTCGGCGTGCGGTTTTTGCTTTGAGTTGTGCTTGGAGGTGATGATGGGCAAGTTCTGTTTTAGCAATCGCGATCGCTCCTGTTGTATCCTTATCCAAGCGATGGACGATTCCCGGACGCTGGACTCCCCCAATTCCTGGTAAATTGGGACAGTGTGCTAATAGGGCATTAACCAAGGTACCATCTGGATGACCGGGTGCAGGATGGACAACTAAGCCTGCGGGTTTGTTAAGAATGAGTAGCTGGTCATCTTCGTAGAGGATATCTAGGGGAATATCTTCTGCTTGCAGTTCTAAAGGTTGGGCTTGTGGGATTTCTAGAGTGATGCGATCGCCCACTTTTATATTAATCTTTTTAGATATGCAAACTTTGCCGTTAAGTTGGACGTTACCTTCTTCGATTAATTGTTGGATACGGGAACGGGATAAATCTGGTAATTCTTGCGAAATATAACGGTCAAGACGAACACCCGCGTCATTACTATTTTCTGGAATTTGTAAATTAAATGCGGTCACAATTGCTTTAAATTAATTATCTACGATTATCAAAGTTCTTCTTTATTAAAACTTTTTCTTTTTATCAGTGAAGTATTTTGAATTATAAATTCTGCTTTATGGAATCCCTGCTTGTTGAAAAATTTGTTCGGCTGTAATTTGCAGTCCTTCGAGCAAAGAATCTTCTAAAATATCTGTACCTCTTTTTGTTTGAGGTCGGGCATCAGGATAAAAAATAGTGACTGTTTTTGCTTTTGAATCTACAACCCAAACTCTTATAGCACCTGCATTTAGGTAATCTGTAGCTTTCGCACTCATTTCTCCAAAAGTTTGGTCGGGAGAGATAATTTCAATGGCTAAATCTGGAGGTATGGGACAAGCTTCATCCTCAATTAAATCACTGTTAAGCCGAGAGTAAGAGATATAAAGTAAGTCTGGTATAGGCACCCAGTCTCGACCCCGACGTTTTAAGATAACTGCCCACTCGATACCAACCTCACCACGATTTTGTGCCCATTGAGTTAGAAGTATACTTAGAGCAAGAGTCAATCGTGAATGGAATCTTTTTGGTGCCATTTTGGGTTTGAATTCACCATCAACTAATTCGTAGCTAATATCCCCTTCTCCTTCAGGCAGTGAAAGGAATTCTTCTAGTGTGATTTGAGATTTGACTTGAGTCATGGTCGTTATCTCTCTGTACAAAATCACGCCTTGTTCTGAGTTTCAGGAAGCTAGGAGCTTCTGACTTTTTTCAAATTCAAATTAGCAATTTTATAACTAATATGCTTATTATGACTTCTAAAGACGAAATATATCGCGTCTATTTTGGCATAGGCAAATTTAGTAGAAGCACATGCGATTAATTTTATACAGTAAACCTGGCTGCCATTTATGTGAAGGTTTGCAAGAAAAGCTCGAACAAATCCAAAATCTTAGTTTTGAGTTAGAAATTCGGGATATTACGACTCGTGAAGATTGGTTCGGTGCGTATCAGTATGAGGTGCCAGTACTTTTTTTAGCGAACCGCCAAGACGCAGAAAAACTGTTACCGCGTCCTTCTCCTCGTGCTAGTGTGCAGCAGTTGGAGCAAATGTTGCGTAAGTATTTCGCCAATTAGAAAAAAATAATGCAGAATAAGCGCAAGAAAACTATGTGACGAGGTTCACAAGATGAAATTGCGGGAATTATTAACAGGGGTAGATAGTGTTGAGCAATTACCTAGCCATCTAGCTTTGAAGGATGCAGAAGTTAGGGGTTTGAAGACAAATTCCCATGCTTGTGGTGTGGGAGATTTGTTTATTGGAATGCCCGGAACGCGGGTTGATGGTGGGGAATTTTGGCCTAGTGCGATCGCATCTGGTGCTGTGGCAGCAATTATCTCTCCCCAAGCCGCACAGAAACATCCTCCCACAGATGAAGCTGTGGTGATTAGCGCCAGTAACATCACTCAAGCTTGTGCCCAGATAGCCAGCGCTTTTTACGGTTATCCAGGGCAAAAACTCAAGCTGGTGGGTGTAACTGGTACGAATGGCAAAACTACAACCACCCACTTAATTGAATTTCTGCTCGCCAAAGCTAATTTAGCTACGGCTTTGATGGGAACTCTCTACACTCGTTGGCCTGGTTTTGAGCAAACCGCTGCCTATACGACGCCGTTTGCGGTGGAACTGCAACAGCAGCTAGCTGAGGCTGTGAATGCTGGTAATGAGTTTGGGGTGATGGAAGTCAGTTCCCACGCTTTGGCGCAAGGTCGAGTATTGGGTTGTCAATTTGAGGTTGGGGTATTCAGTAATCTTACCCAAGACCATCTCGACTACCACAGCGATATGGAAGATTATTTTGCCGCCAAAGCCTTGTTGTTTAGCTCTGATTATCTCAAGGGACGGGCGATAATTAACGCTGATGATTCCTACGGTCAGCGCCTAATTGCCTCGTTAAATCCAGAACAAGTTTGGAGTTACAGTGTGAATGACAACAGCGCTGATTTATGGATGAGTGACTTAAGTTACCAGCCGAATGGTGTGAGTGGAACTTTGCATACACCAAAGGGTGATGTGGCTTTTCGATCGCCTTTAGTCGGTGAATATAATTTAGAAAATCTTCTAGCAGCGGTAGGAGCAGTTTTACACTTAGGGTTAGATTTAGAATTAGTGGCATCTGTAATACCTGAATTTCCAGGAGTTCCCGGACGGATGGAACGAGTACAAATTAGCTCTAAGCAAGATATAAGCGTGATTGTAGATTATGCT
This sequence comes from Nostoc sp. S4, assembly GCA_029379225.1. Taxonomy (GTDB): domain Bacteria; phylum Cyanobacteriota; class Cyanobacteriia; order Cyanobacteriales; family Nostocaceae; genus Nostoc. The sequence continues at coordinate 50,481 of JAQYWR010000036.1, forward strand.
CATACCCCCGATAGCTTAGAGAATTTGCTCAAAGCCGCACGTCCGTTTATACCTGGGAAGCTGATTTGCATGTTTGGTTGTGGCGGCGATCGCGATCGCACCAAGCGCCCAAAAATGGGTAAAATTGCAGCTGAATTGGCCGATCTGGCAGTGGTGACATCAGATAATCCTCGTACTGAAAACCCAGAACGGATTTTAGAGGATATTTTGGCAGGAATTCCCCAAACAGTGCAGCCAACAGTGATTTGCGATCGAGCGATCGCCATTCGTACCGCTATTTTACAAGCACAACCAGGTGATGGGGTATTGCTTGCTGGTAAAGGTCACGAAGACTACCAAATTCTCGGTACCGAAAAAATCCATTTTGATGACCGAGAACACGCACGCGAAGCTTTACAGGCAAGACTGAACATCCAAGGTTAATTTTAAGTAAGGTAGTACACCTATGCTACCTTACATAGATAACATCATAGTTCATGTTTCTTTCCGTGCGGATTTTGTCAAAAATGCACGCATAAAGGTGAAAATCGAAGACAGAATTATTTGTTGCTTCATCCTTATTGTGCTTGACTCATGAATGTTTCTTTGACTAAGGATCTGTCTGTTTATCAACTGGTTATGGGAGTGCAAGCGCCTCCTAAACCATTGTCCCTCAGTCCTGCTACTCTCCTATCACTGGTGAGAGCGCAAATTGACTTACTCATAGAGCAACAAATTGCAGCCACTTTATGGGTGAAGCTACCACCAGAAAAAGTTTGGCAATTAGAATTAGCTCGTTATCAATCCTCGGTGGGTACGTCTAGTCTGATATATACTTGCCAAATTGAAGATATTAACAGAGGCACAACAGATGCGGGAGATGAGGGGGAAAGGGGAGAAAATACTCCCTTATCCCCCTCATCTTCCTCATTCCCCCATCAAATCCCCGTTTATTGGCCACCCCATAGCCAACTGCGACGGGAAAACTTTCTAATGGTGTTGTCTGCTGAGTTTTGTAGTTTAATTTTGGCTCATCGACTACTAAAAAAACGCAAAAATCAAACATCTGAAAAAGTCAGTAGCAATAAAAATCAGCCGTTATTAATTATCACTACTGTTGAGGGGAGAATAATTCAGCAAGTATTAAATGGTATCCAACAGGCACTAACGCCATCATCCCCAATTATATCTGCTGATTTTATTTATCCAACTGTGCCTGAACCTGCACTAATGAATCAACTGTTGGCAAAACAACTCTTGCGCCAAGATGAAATTAATCGTCAAATCGTTTCAGTACGCACTACCAAGTTGCAACAGCAAAATCAAGAGCTACAGAACAAAGAAGAACAAAAAGATGAATACTTAAAAAATGTTTGTCAAGAACTGCGTATTCCTTTGACACACATGAAGACAGCACTCTCGTTGTTGAATTCCCCTAATCTCAAACCACCACAGCGACAACGTTATTTACAGATGTTAAATACCCAGTGCGATCGCCAAAATTCTTTAATTACTGGTTTATTGGATCTAGTGCAACTAGAACGTGATTTAGAGGGGACAACTTTAGAATCAGTGCGTCTTGGTGATATTGTGCCTGGAGTTGTCAGTACCTACCAACCTCTAGCCCAAGAAAAAGGAATTATGTTAGCTTACACCGTACCTACCGAACTTCCATCTGTTTGGTGCGTCAGTGGTGGGCTGAGGCAAATTGTGATTAATCTGCTGCACAACAGTATTAAGTTTACCCCCAATGGAGGTCAAGTATGGGTGCGTGCCCGTCTTCAAGGTGATTATGTCCAATTAGAATTTCGTGACACAGGTATTGGGATTCCCGAAAGCGAAATTCCTAAAATCTTTGACCGCTTTTATCGCGTGCGGACAACAGCAAGTGAAGATTATGGTGGTGCTGGATTGGGGTTAACAATTGTTCAACAATTGCTACTACGTTGTGGCGGTTCTATTTCTGTGAAAAGTAAACTAAATGAAGGTTCCACTTTTGTATTACAATTACCCACTGTAGGCGATCGCTCAGTAGCGAGCGCTACTGAAAATGAGTCATAAGTTATAATTATTCCTTGAATTAAGTTTGTGATGCTATACAATTTTGCTTTAGTTTAAAGTTAATTAGAAAATAGCATCACAAATATCATCGCAAAATTCCCCTCAACAACTAATCGGTCATTTTGTAAATTTATTGCTTCTACAGGGTCTTGTGTTACATCAGCACTTTAGCTCTGCTTTTGACTTTTGTTTGAAACAAATCCTCGCCACCAATTAAGTCTCAGATAAATTTATTTTATTCAATTAGCCGATTGATTTGTTGCCAAGATTTCTGCCAATGGTATTAGATTATTAGACAAAATTTATTTAATCAAAATAAAATTACACGAATACGGATATCAAAACTCTTAACTCAAGTTCCTACCTTCAGGTAGAGAAGAAATTTAAAATTACTTTCATCCCAAAGCCAAAATTGTTTGACCGATGGCAGATTGTTTGTGCTTTTGCTCCTAACTTTTAACTCCTAAGTTTTGCTGATTACTGCTAACTTCTAAGGGAAGGAAAATCGTTAATATTTCCCCATAATGTGGGCGCTGACGCACAATTAGTTTGCCACCGATCGCCTGAAACAAATGTTTGGTTGCGGCCATATTCAAACTAATCGTACCTGTTTCTGGTTGGAACATCAGCAGTTGACCAAGGGCTTTGCGAATTGGTGGCGTTGTTGGTGTACGAGATTTATTTGTATCTTCGCACAAGAATTGGGGCGATAATTGTAACTTCAGTTGATCTCCAGCTGGAATAACTTGTACTTGAATGTGGCTACCAGCAGGTAAACTGCGAGTAAAATTCTCCATCAAACCAGTGAGTACCCGGTCTAACATACTGGGATTGCTAACCACAGTTGGCAGTTGTTGGGGTAAAACAACATTCAAAGTTAAATTCCGCCGCTGTGCTGCTTGTTCCCAACGGGGAATGCTTTGTTGCAACACTCGATCTAAACACATCGGCGTGAGTTGAGTTTTTGAGGATTTTACTGAGGTAGCAGTTTCCAGTTCTGCTGCTTTAAACAGTAATTCCATACGGTCAATTTGCTCGCTACACTCACGATCGATAATTTGTAAGCGATCGACTACACTTGGGGCTAAATCTCGCCGCTTCAACAGTAGACGCGTCATGGTGCGAATAGTTGTCAAAGGTGTACGAACTTCGTGGGCAAAGGCCTGGAGTAATTCAACATCGGGATTGTGGATTGGGCATGAGTTATTTTCTGTATCCTCCTTGTTGTTACTGCCTAGTAAAGAGTCCTTAGTTTCTTCTAGTTCTGTTAATTCCTGAAGCAACAGCTGACTAAACTCAACCACGATCCGAGAATCTAAGACTACTGGAGAATACTCTTGTACTAATGCATCCAGTTGGGTAAACAATTCTGCATCGTTAAGTATTACCCGCGCTCCTAGCGATCGCCAAGCTTGCTGTACTACTTCTGGTTCAAAAGAAAATGAAAAGGTTTTTTTACCGTTGTTATGTGTTGCTAAAACTAATACTAATGTAAATTTATCTGTAAAAACTAAGCAAAACTGTTCTGCCGCCAGTGGGTCGGCAGGTAGTAAGGGAAGTACCGATTCACGAGCAGCGATTTCATCATCATCAGGTGCGTTGGTGTAGCCTGCCGCAGGCATCGCATCTGGCATCTGAAATGGCATCAGCGCCAAAGGGTTAAATGGTTTTCCACTAAAAGTTACTGTTTGTAAGCTTTGAGTCAATTTTGGCTGACTAAATAAGGGCGCTGGTGCAGCTAAAACTAATCCTTGGGTTGTGTCACCTGAAACAGTTGCTAAAGTATTCAATAGTAACTGTTGTGTTGCTGCGAGGCTGACACGCCACTGGCGCTCCGCTTTTGCTGGTGATTCAGCCACACTTGATTGATTTTGTGCCAAGATTTCCAAAAGACTTGGCAATATCCATTGGTACACAGGTTTTCACCCCTTAATTCCAGAGCGACTAACAGCGTCTAAAGTAGACATCTCACTACTACTTAAGAGGTTATAGTCATTTGTGTACTGGTGACAGTCGTAGAACCGAACAATTTGGGTGCAATTTCCCCTGTCTATTAGTTATTTAGTACTTGACGCATTCGATTGACTCAAAATTGCTAGGTAAGAGTCAATACGCTTCTCATCTAAATGGATTAGACATCTACCTTTGTTATCCAAGAAAAATTTATATAAGCATAAATTATAGTTTAATTACTCATTGATTAGCGATCGCTTTTATAACTAGCCAGACTGCGATCGCCTAATTTTTCAGTAGATTAGCAATAGACTATCTCAAGAACACTTTATGACTTCTTTGCAAACGTCAGCTGAGGATTTGGTGCTAGTTGCTGGTGGTACTGGTGGAGTAGGGCAACTAGTGGTAGGCAAGCTGTTGGAAAAGGGTTTCAGGGTTCGTGTTCTCACACGCAATGCCACAAAAGCCCAACAGATGTTTAATCAGCAGGTGGAAATTGTCGTTGGTGATACTCGCCAGCCAGCTACACTTCCAACGGCAACATCAAATGTCACCCAGATTATATGTTGTACTGGAACTACAGCCTTTCCCTCTGCTAGATGGGAGTTTGAGCAATCGCCGAACTTGATTGAATGGGGTTTAATTTTTCTTAACCCCCAATCTAGTCAAACAAAGGCGAAGAATAGTCCAGCAAAAATTGATGCCCAAGGTATAAGCAACCTTGTAGCAGCAGCACCTCAGAATTTGCAGCGATTCGTTTTCGTCTCCTCTTGCGGAATTCTCCGTAAAGACCGATTTCCTTTTAGCGTTCTCAATGCATTCGGTGTATTAGATGCCAAACACAAAGGTGAGCAATCTATCATTAACTCAGGATTACCCTACACTATTATCCGCCCAGGACGCCTGATTGACGGGCCTTATACTTCATACGACCTCAACACCCTCCTGAGGGCAAAAACAGGGGGTAAATACGGAGTGGTGCTTGGTACAGGCGATACACTTTCAGGGGATGCTAGCCGGATTGATGTAGCAAACGCTTGTGTAGAATGTCTTTTTTACTCAAGTAGTTCTAAGAAAATTTTTGAAATAATCAATAAGGGACAAAGGCCGCCTGCGATCGACTGGGAAAGTCTTTTTTCTGGGCTTGAGTGAGTAGGGAGTGTGGGGAGTGTGGGGAGTGTGGGGAGATGGGGAGGTGGGGGATGAGGGAAAAATAACTAACTACCCAATGACAAATGACAAATGACAAAGAACCAATGACATCTTTAATTTGTTACCTCTAAAGACGGCAAACACCACTCAGACTTTACGGTTCACCCTAATTACTGAAAGTATTAATTCTCATACATTAGACAGAGTGAAAGCAAATCAATCCATGAATCAACTTAAAAACTATTGAATTAGTTTGACCGTCCCACCCAAGGTTCGGGAAACTACCCTTCATGGACTGCCTAGCACTGAAGCTCTCAATATATATATCAGCATAGTCTGGAGTTTTGACCCTCCCAGAAGCCAAATTAAGGTATTAATGCTGAAATGGCTGATTTATTGACCTGTTGGTTCAAAATTTAGTCCTTTATATTCTCATTCATTCATTTGTAGTTATACGGAGCCAGCACCTAAAATGGCAAAAGTAGTTGGAATTGACTTAGGTACAACGAACTCCTGCGTGGCAGTAATGGAAGGTGGTAAACCCACAGTTATTGCTAATGCAGAAGGTTTTCGGACAACACCATCAGTAGTTGCGTTTGCAAAAAATGGCGATCGCTTGGTTGGTCAAATAGCCAAACGTCAAGCGGTGATGAACCCCGAAAATACGTTTTACTCTGTCAAGCGCTTTATTGGACGCCGCTTTGACGAAGTTACCAAGGAGACTACTGAAGTTTCTTACAAAGTCCTGAGTAGCGGCGGCAATGTCAAGCTAGACTCTCCAGGCGCTGGTAAGCAATTTGCTCCAGAAGAAATTTCTGCACAAGTTCTCCGCAAACTGGTTGAAGACGCTAGCAAATACTTGGGTGAAACTGTAACCCAAGCTGTAATCACTGTTCCAGCATACTTCAATGACTCCCAACGGCAAGCAACGAAAGACGCTGGGAAAATTGCAGGTATTGAAGTTCTACGGATTATCAACGAACCTACAGCCGCTTCTCTGGCATACGGGTTTGATAAAAAGAGCAACGAAACAATTCTGGTATTTGACCTTGGTGGTGGTACTTTCGACGTATCCGTGCTGGAAGTTGGCGATGGAGTTTTTGAAGTGTTAGCCACATCCGGTGATACCCACCTTGGTGGTGACGACTTTGATAAGAAAATAGTTGACTTCTTAGCTGAAAAGTTCAAGAAAGACGAAGGCATCGACCTACGCAAAGATAAACAAGCTTTACAACGTTTGACTGAAGCCGCAGAGAAAGCGAAAATTGAACTTTCTAGCGTTACCCAAGCAGAAATCAATTTACCATTTATCACCGCTACTCAGGACGGTCCTAAGCACCTGGATACAACCCTGACCCGCGCTAAATTTGAAGAACTTTGCTCTGACTTAATCGACCGTTGCCGTGTCCCTGTGGAAAATGCTCTTCGGGATGCCAAGTTAAGCAAAAACGATATTGATGAAGTGGTCTTAGTTGGTGGTTCTACCCGGATTCCCGCAGTCCAACAAATTGTCAAGCAGGTATTGGGTAAAGAACCTAACCAAAGTGTTAACCCTGATGAAGTTGTGGCAGTTGGTGCTGCAATTCAAGCTGGGGTCTTGGCTGGTGATGTTACTGGCATCTTGCTGTTAGATGTGACACCGCTATCTTTGGGTGTTGAAACATTGGGCGGCGTGATGACCAAAATTATCCCCCGCAACACTACAATTCCCACCAAGAAATCTGAAGTGTTCTCCACCGCTGTGGATGGTCAAACCAACGTAGAAATTCACGTCCTCCAAGGTGAGCGCGAATTCTCTAATGATAACAAGAGCTTAGGAACCTTCCGCCTCGATGGCATTCCTCCTGCACCACGTGGTGTTCCCCAAATTGAAGTCGTGTTCGACATTGATGCTAACGGCATCCTCAACGTCACCGCTAAGGACAAAGGTACTGGTAAAGAACAGTCCATCAGTATAACCGGCGCTTCTACCCTAGATAAAACTGACGTTGACCGGATGGTGAGAGAAGCTGAACAAAATGCCTCAACTGACAAGGAACGGCGTGAAAAGATCGAACGCAAGAACCAAGCCGACTCCTTGGCATACCAAGCCGAGAAACAGCTACAAGAATTGGGTGATAAAGTTCCTGCTGCTGACAAGACCAAAGTCGAAGGTTTAGTAAAAGAACTGCGGGAAGCAATTGCTAAAGATGACGACGAGCAAATCAAGAAGCTGACCCCAGAATTGCAACAAGCATTATTCGCCGTAGGTAGCAACATCTATCAACAAGCTGGTGGCGGTGCTGCACCTGGTGCTGAACCTCAAGATGGCAGTTCCTCCTCTGCTGGCACCGGTGATGATGTGATTGATGCTGATTTTACAGAAAGCAAATAATTTCCCTATTTCTTTGCGGAAGATTATCTTGTCCCACTTCATATTGCCCATCCAAGCTTCGGCTTGGGTGGGATTTTTTTAAGTTAAGAGTTACGAGTCAGAAATAATATTACTAGGGACTGACAAATACAAAATATCCCTTTGTTCACAGTCATGCCTTGCTGTTAATTAACAGTAGGGTTTTTTATTGGAATAATTTATCTGATTAGATGTTTTAAATCTTTTAACTACTTGTTACACAAATCTAAAAATTGAACTAATTTATTATTTTTTTGTCAAAGCTGCATAAAAAACAAAATTTTGGATGATAAGACTATACAAGCAAAAAGTTAAAGTTCTATTACTGAAATTAAGGAAAACAGAAATGAAACTATCAGAAAATACTTATGTAACTCGACTTCCGAAACAGCTAATTGAATTCTCTAATACTTCTGAAGCTACCAATTTTAAACCCACTCAACCAAAATTAACAATGACTTGGGTACAAGAATTGCACGAAGGACGCCAGAGTATGGTTGCAAAATGGATAGTTAGCAAATAGGATGTCACTAAACTTGCTACTGACCGTTTATACATTCTGCATATCAAATAATTTGTAGAATAAACTACTATAGGGTAGCACAGATAGCGCTACCCTAGTTATCTTCAGGAAGTTATCAAAAAAACTTACATATATAATAAATACTATTTACATATGTATCTCACCAAAGATTACACTGGCAATTTTTAGTAAAGTATTCAAAATCGCTATCCGATCTCAAATTATTTGATAAATTGCTAATTATATCAATAAAATAAGGTGGAACAAATTTCTCTAAACATGTATATTATCTGATATCCATACCAGAGTCAATTAAACAATTTAGAAAATGAGTAATAGTTGGATAAATGATAAATATAATTTAATAGAAAAGATTATAAAATGCCATCCAGATTTAGAGGATGTTTTAGAAACATGTAATTTTAAGCCTTCAATTAAGCGAGAAGGTTGCCAGTTAGTTGTTGTGCAACCAAAAGTAGCGATCGCCTGTAATTTACCCAAAGCTTTTGGAGAAGGTAATTGTCAAATAGATTTCAGCAACATCATTTTAAAAGGTCTGAAAATCAGCTTAAACCATCAAGATATTTTGAGTCAGTTAATGACTGGAATAAACACCCAGCCAGATTGGGGTTGTCGTCGGTTTTTGAAACAATTAGATAAAAATAATTTTGAAGTAGATTTAGGAAAAACAACAGTTATTTTATCCGAGTTAGAAACGTTAGATTTGTGTTTGTGTATTGATACAGTTTGCCAAGAATATAAAAAATCAATTATTGAATTTGAAAATTTTCTAGAAACATGGGATTTTGAGTTGATAAATGTTGCAAATAGTCGGGGTTTTATATTATTTTCTGTAAGACAAAAATTATGGAAGTTAATGCAGCAGTTTGCTGATGAGTTTGATTATACTAAAGGCAAATCAGAATGGCATTTATTTCATAATGAAGGTATCTCAATTCGAGTGAGTCGAGGAATTCGCGATCATACATTTATCTTGCCTAGAGTTGATAATAGTAATTTTTCAATATGGTCTCAGAATAAAATAGATATTATATATAAAATAAATGATGTTTATTTACAATCTATTGAAAGAGGTAAAATGACTTGTTGGCAGCAAGACATTGGACTACGTGGAACCTGGACAGCTAAATATACTAAGCAGTGGTTGTTAAAAAAATATATTCCCAAAGTTATTAATTATTATCTAGATAAATTTCAATTATCTAAAGCTGAATTACTATCTGAAATAATAAATTATCAAGGCGATAGAGTGCAGATAAAAGAGATTAATGAGATTAGAGATTTTCTACCTTATCTTCGTGATATCCAGTCCTGGTTACATATATATCAAGAAAATATTGCTGCTAAACTGTTACAATCATATTATCAAACATTTACAGATTTGATTCGGAATACTGATTCTTCCATAACAGGTATAGATTATATTATGAGAAATTTACTTAGAATGAAGTGGAAGAATACACAAGAGAAAATTCCTCAGGATTCCATAGGCTGGAATTTTAAATATGCTCTGAATTGCTTAGATGAACAAGTAGCAAGAATAAATACTAGTAAATATGAAACTACTTTGAAAGTAGACTTGATAACTCGGACATTTATCTGGATAATAGAAAACGGAAAAATTAGTTTTTCTCAAGCTCAATTAAATACTGCTAAACACGCTTTGCAACCCCTTTGGGAACAGAGCCGCTTTGAAATGCGCCATGTATTTATTAATCGATAACGCTAGATAATATCTTGTAAATTCAACACAAATTATGGTAGGATATGTTCTCCTGAGAAACTAGTAGGTTTGTTTAATATTTCTACCTCTTGATCTAGACAATAAATTTCTACTCGCTTGTTTTTTCGGTCGATTAACCAGCCTAACGCCATTTTCGATATACTCTTGCATTTTCTCCTGTAAATCTTCTAGAGAATCACTTGGAGAAGGTAACTATACTACAAAATCAGGACAAATAGGGGCAAATTTTTGTTGTTGTTCTGGGGTTAAAGCATTCCAGCGCTCAATTTTTACCCAAGAAGCATCGGGAGAATGTTCTGCACCATTAGGTAGGATGAAACCAGTTGAAGAGTCAAAAACTTCACCTAAATTACTCTCAAATTCGGCAGTTGTCAAACCAAGAATTTGCTTGTTCAAAAGATTCTCAAAAGCTGCACAAAGGCTCAGTTGCAAGTTGCCCTTACACCAACTGCCGTCGATGCTGCAAAAACCACTGATAAAGTTCTGGATTATTATATGTTTGCGTCCACGAGTCGTGTTCGGCTTCCGGATAAACTGTAAATTTCACATTTCCGCCGCAGGCTTGTAATGTAGAAACCATGATTTCCGACTCGGTTAAGGGAACGATATCATCCTTTGCTCCATGAAATGCCCACACAGGAAGATTTTTCAGGTTTGCTGCTTGGGTTGACTTACCACCACCGCAGATAGGTGCGATCGCTGCAAATATTTCGGGTTGTACTGCTGCTAAATGCCATGTTCCATAACCACCCATGCTTAAGCCAGTCAGATAAATGCGATCTAAATCCACAGGATAGGATGCGATAACTTCATCCAAAAGAATGCTCAATCGCTTTACTGACCAATTTTGACTGCGCGGACATTGAGGAGAAATAACAATGAACGGAAAATCAGGCTGTTCATCTACAATTTTGGCAACGCCGTGGTTTTTCACCTCATCTAGGTTAGAGCCTCGTTCACCCGAACCGTGTAAAAACAAAATCGTTGGTAAAAGCGGTTGTGGTAAGCCGTTGCAATTGGGTAAAAATAGGAGGTAATTGTAGCTGTGGATGGAAGTAATTTGTAGTTGGGTTGAGGACATAGCATTGGAAAATTTTGTAAGTTCAACTTTTGCGAACAGCAATTGTATAACTTGCTCGCTGTGTAGCTTCTCGTTGACTTTTAATTAAGCGAAAGTCATTATCTATATATAAATGTTCTAGAAAAGAAGTTGCTAAATAGACTTTCTCAAATTTTTTGACGGTATTTCTGTCCATCTCTTCTAATTGCAGTTCTTGGTGTAAATCTATCTTTGATGATGGTTGCTTCAATTTAGATTCAACATTTTTCGTAAACCACTTGTCTGCATCCTCAATCGTTAATGGAATTTCTCTATTTCCTAATGCCTGGAATATGCCAACATTTTTGATATTCCACTGCTCATTTTCAATTGAATAGTGTTGTAATAACATTAAGTCATAAGCTGGTATTTTTGATGCAAATTTTTGCCAAAAACCAGACTGGTGTCCGAGTGCATAACGGGCAATATTTGCATAGTAACCATCATTATGAAAAATTTGGTAAGACTGCTCGTGTATCCTACCAGGTAAAATATCTTGAAAAGGGATAGTAGACCAGATAGGTATCCAGCCGCCGATCGCGATCGCTACTTGATCTGCAACTTCAGGAAAGGGGTTGCGCTGGCTCAATTCTGCAAAATACGGTGCTAATTCGTTTTTATAAAATTCTACTTTAGCTTTTAACGGCTCTAGATTGCGGTCTTTAACAAGTTCTATAATCTGATTTTTGATTTCTACCGGACTCCAAGATGTCAATTCTTTGGAAGTTGTAATATTTTCCATTACCGCTCATCCTTGGAGAGTTTCAAATATTATAATTCTTTGATTACAAATGTAGCATAAACTCCGAAGATGCGGTAATAGGTAAATGGGGAGTGGCAAAAGGCAAGAGAATTAATCACCAATCCCCGATACCCTTGTTTCTTCAATCAGCGACTACCAAATTCGATTTCCATTTTCGTCTACTCGTGCTTGGCGAATTACATCAGAAATCTCCTCAGCATCTTTAACGTGGTGGAGTGCTTTCTGTTCGCCGTCGGGTTCATCGACAACAAAGTAAGTGGGGACTGTGATTTCGTCGCCTGTAATATCCGGTACATGATCTACAGCTACCTGTTGAGCCTTTTCTTCAACGGATTGAGGTCGATCGGCGATTTTATCTCCAGGATTAACGGTTAATTTTTGTTCATTCACATCTGGCTTTTCACGAGTATCGCGATCTTCGCTCACTGGTTGATTAATTTGATTTTCTTGTTTGTTATCACTCATGGCTTTTTCAGGTACTAACAAATATGCTACTAATAAAATTTTAAAAAATTAAAGGTTTAAAGAGTTCTTTCTCTAGAAAGATTTTGATAATATATTCAAAAAAACATATCTTAAGTAAGATATTAATTGAGAGTTGGATAAATAAGCTCAGACTCCAGAAATATAACTTGAGTTAGGGCGTTGGTGATTGCGATCGCCCCATTGGCCAATAATCAGTAGGATAGTAGCACCGGGTATTTTTAGCCGGTGCCTTAAGATTGGGTTATTTATTGCTGGACTTGTTATACCGTTTCTTTGTGAAGCTGCGCCAAATTTTAACTTTTTTCAACGCCAAAGAAAGTATGCAAAGATTAGCACAAAGGTACGCAGAGGTTTTCTCAAGATAATTTGCTGTGCCCCAAAATAATTAAAGATTTTTTCTATTGATTGTACAGTCCATAAGATGACTTGACTTGCCATTGCTCGCTAGTTCTTTCTAGATATAGCAAACTCCCATACTGCGGTGGCCCTGCTGGACAATGAGCGGTTATCTGAATTAATGCCTGAGAAAAATCTACAGATAATCCTGGTCGAGTAAAAGTATATATAACAGACCACCGATAATCATAGTCATTTACAATTTCGTCAGACTGTTTGTGGGAAATTAAAGTGATTTGAGGATTTGTAATTAATGGAGTTAATAATGAAGGTTGAGTATTGATTGAAAGCCAATTATCGTATGTCTCTTTTTGCAGATTAGGGAAACCTTTAATACTCATTCCATAAATTAATATCTCTGGAATCCGAAGATTTTCCCAGGAGATATCAGGTATTAGAGAAGTAGTAGTTAAAAGATAATTACTAGACATTTCATGCAGAAATTCTCCTTCCATCCTTGAATGTTTAATTACAGCAGAAAAAACTTGTGATTCGTGTTGCGATCGCATCATCTCCTCTGTTGACACCAAGCTGCATGTACAATTTATAATCTATTATCCTTGTTATGGAGCTGAATTCGATTCTTAAGGTTGAGTCGTTTATCGTCCAGCTTTTACCACCACTGAGCGCTGTAGTAGTCAAGCACAAAGTTCGTTTGGTTGCTCAAAAACCTGGTATATATCCTCGTTGACCTTTTACTACCAAATCAGAGTTAGCAATGCCACTATATTTTTTTGCAAGTGATAAATTACAAAATATTAACAAAAATTACTGCTTAATTTTGATTTGTCGAGTAATCTGACAACAGCAGTTTTAATCCTCAAAACAATGATAGCAACTAGTCCCACAATTTTAGCCCTAGACTTTGACGGAGTGATTTGCGACGGACTAATTGAATATTTTGAGGTAGCATGGCGTACCTACTGTCAGATATGGTCGCCTGCTAACGATACACCACCAGATGATTTAGCTTTGAGATTTTACCGCCTACGTCCTGTAATTGAAACGGGTTGGGAAATGCCTGTTTTAATCAAAGCCTTAATGGATGGAATTGCTGATGAAAAGATTCTTCATGAATGGGTAACTATTGCTCCTCAAATATTGTTAGACAATAAAGTACAGGCAAAAGAAATTAGTGCAAAGCTAGATAATCTGCGAGATGAATGGATTGCTACAGATTTAGACGGCTGGCTAAGTCTGCATAGATTTTATCCGGGAGTGGTGGAAAAAATTAAAGCAACTATTGCCAATGAAGTTAAATTATACATTATCACAACCAAAGAGGGGCGTTTTGTGCAGCAATTATTGCAACGAGAAGGAGTGAATTTACCACCATCAGCCATATTTGGAAAAGAAGTCAAGCGTCCCAAATACGAAATTCTGCGAGAATTAATCCAAGCAGCAGAAAATTCAGTCAGCTTGTGGTTTGTAGAAGATAGACTCAAGACATTGCACTTAGTCCAACAGCAAACAGATTTAGAGAATGTAAAATTATTTCTGGCGGACTGGGGCTATAATACCCAAGCAGAAAGGAAAGCTACTCAAAACGATCCGCAAATTCAGTTAATATCACTGTCTCAATTTGCTAAAGATTTTTGTGCTTGGTATTAATGCAAGATAATCTCACGCCCAGATGCAGAGTTTATCTTTGTAGATTTGCGTGAGATGGAAACATCAGGTAAGGCAAACACCCCTAATGGCGCAAAAAACAGTATTACTGAAAAATCTATGCTTGACCTAACAAAATTAGCACGACAAATGCAGGGCTTAAGTCAGCATCTTTCTGTAGAAGCTGCTGCTAGCCGCCAGCGTTTAGAATTGGCGCAACAATATCTGAAAAATGCTTATGAATCTCAACAAGATTTAATCGCTCGCCAAGAAAAATGGCGCGATCGCATTCTCTTTGCTAATGCTACCCCAGTTGAGCCACTAGAAACCTGCATTGATATCCCAGTTCCGCCAAAAATTCATACTGTCATCGCTACCGATGGTTCCCAAATTGCCCCCAATCACCACGAAATTGCTTACTGTTATCTATTAAATATCGGCAGAGTTGTCTTGCACTACGGACAAAACCGCCATCCCCTACTCGATAGTTTGCCAGAAGTATTTTATCGCCCAGAAGATTTATACATGTCTCGACAATGGGGAATTAGAACCGAGGAATGGATGAGTTTTCGCCGTACTGCGTCAGAAACAACCGTTTTAGCCGAATTAGCCTGTGCAGCCAAAGCAGAAGCACCAGCGCTGGCGATGGTAGATGGTTCTTTAATTTACTGGTTTTTAGAACAATTACCGATGGATGCACGCGATCGCATTTTACCCCCCATCCTCGAAGCCTGGCAGCAAATGCGTGATGCTCAAATTCCTTTGATAGGGTATCTTAGCGCCTCCCGCAACATCGAAGGGATGAATTTTTTACGGCTGTTGGCTTGTCCCCATACAGTGCCAGACTGTAAAAGTTATTGCCCAAATCAGCTAGAAAAAGTACCTTGTAAAGTTTTTGAACAGCTACGAGATACTTCGCTTTGGACAACTCGACTCAAACCAGGACAACGCAGTACTTTATGGCGCAGTAATAATCCGATTCTTGAACTCTACGGCGACCAAACTATTTATTTTTGTTATGTCCATGTTGGCACCGAAATTGCTCGGATTGAAGTTCCATCATGGGTAGTACAAAATACAGTTATGTTAGACCAAGCATTGGGACTAATGTTAGCACAAGTACAAAAAGGATACGGATATCCAGTGGCGATCGCCGAAGCCCATAATCAAGCAGTGGTCAAAGGTGGAGATAAAACGCGTTTTTTTGCCCTCCTCGAACAACAAATGATTAAAGCTGGTTTAAGAAATGTCGGAACTTCCTACAAAGAAGCTAGAAAGCGAGGAAGTATTGCTTAGAAGATGTTAAGTTTTTCTGCTGGCGCTTCCTTAATTCAGTTTACGTAAAATAAATAATCAGCCTTTGGGCGAACTGTCAAAAGTCAAAAGTCAAAAGTCAAAAGTCAAAATTACAACTTATCAAGAGTGGCGCGCAGGATACTTAAGACCACTTGCCAATTTCCGGCTTTAACTGAAGTCGATCGCGCATTTCCAGAATTTGCTGACGCTTTATCAGCATTTGAGTCCTTGTTTCCAGCGATCGCTTCCGCATTTCCAGCGTTTGCTTGTACATTTCCAGCGTTCGCTTCTGCATTTCCAGTGCTTCCTTGTGAATTTTCAGGGCTTCTTTTAAAGCATCTCGCGCCCAATTCATCTCTTGTGACAACATCATATAACTAGATGATGAAAGTACGCAGTTATATAGCAGTTATTCAATGCTGAGAATACTGTCTATTCATCTTTACCACATCCATACTACAATTAACATTAAGTTTGATGAATAAGGAGAAAATGAATTTCTACTAAACATTTTTTGAACTATTGTAACACTTCTTATCTTAAATATCGAATACAAATGCTTACTTTGTAGTTTTTTAGGGAAACATATATTAAACAAAGGATTGAGTGAATAGCAAGCTAGTTTACTAGCTATAAAAAAGCTATATTTCTTACTTTTGCTATCATTTTTTTACGTATTTATTCGTATTTTAAAAATATTTATTGGAATAGAAGTTATCTGCCTGTAGCTAGACAATATCCTCTAAAGATGATTATTAAATTTACGAAAAACGTATTAACTTTGACAAATATTAAATACAGTTTCTATCTGAAAACTAATGAAACTAGCTCTATCTGAGTTCCAGCAATTGGAAACAAAATACTCTCGATTTTTCTCACTTTCTATAGACTTACTGTGTATTGCTAATTTTGATGGTTATTTTAAGTATTTAAATCCAGGATGGACAAAAACACTAGGTTGGTCAACTGAGGAATTACTCGCTAAACCCTTTATCGAATTTGTTCACCCTGAAGACCGTGAATCAACTATTGAAGTAGCTCAAAAAATTACGCAATCTGTAGATGCAATTGCCTTTGAAAACCGTTACCTTTGTCAGGATGGTAGCTATAAATGGCTGTCATGGAATGCAACGGGCTTCATCGAAGAAAAATTGATTTATGCAGTAGCTCGTGATATTACTCTCAATAAAGAGAACGAAATCGCGCTCCAAAGAACTATCAGAGAATTAGAAGCTTTTAAATTTGCCTTGAATGCTCATTCACTGGTAGCTATTACTGATAAAAGAGGTAGAATAAGTTATGCTAATGACCAATTTTGTAAAGTTTCTAAATATTCTAGAGAAGAACTTTTAGGACAAGACCATCGAATTATTAATTCTGGTTATCACACAAAGGAATTCTTTGAGAATTTGTGGAAAACTATTAGCAAAGGCCAAATTTGGAAGGGAGAAATCAAGAATAAAGCCAAAGATGGAACTTTTTATTGGGTGGATACTTTAATTACCCCAATGTTAGACTGCGATGGAAAACCTTATCAATATGTAGCAATTCGTACCGATATTACAGAGCGGAAGCTTTCGGAGTTAGCTTTATTGGAGCGATCGCGCTTATCACTTTTAAGTGCAGAAGTCAGTTTAGCATTATCTCAAAGTGGTACGCTAGCAGAAATTTTACAAAACTGTACAAATACTATTTCACAATATTTGAAAATCGCTTTTGTTTGTATCTGGACTTTTGAGCGACAGACAAACCAGCTAGAATTACAAGCTGGCGTTCATTGCACAGATGTTACTTGTAGTGCTTTGAGCAATAGCCAAGATTTTCCAAATCACATGGTTTTAGCCAATAATATTGTTGGCTTAATGACTCAAAACCATCAAACGATTTTCAATCAAGAATTTACAATTGAACCTTCAGAATTACTACTCAATTCTCCATTCTCACTTTTTCGCTTTTCTGCCTATCCTTTAATAGTAGAGCAGCAATTAATCGGGATAATCGCTTTATTTAGCCAAGAATTATTTAGCGAACCAACTCATAACTTGTTAAATTGGATTGCGAATAATATTGCTGTAGCTATTGACCGAATTTGGGCTAGAGAAGAACTTCTCAGCCGTCGGGAAGCATTATTACTGCGTTTAGCTAGTCAAATCCGTAGTTCTCTTGACTTAGATATCATTCTTGAAACTGCTGTTAATGAAATTCGCAGCTTCTTACAAATTGACCGTTGTTACTTTATTTCTTATTCACCGCACCCATCCCAGCCAAGCCTGAATATCACCTCTGAAGCACGAAACCCCAACTACCCTAACTTACCTACGATGTTAGGTACTATTCCACCGCAAGAAAGCGCTTATTTGACTAAAATACTTCTTTCTCAAGAGCTAATTTGCATCGATGATGTTAATAGTAAATCGCATCTTGATGATGATATGCAAGAGCTTTTAACCGATGGTATTAAAGCTCAACTAGTGCTACCAGTTAAGAGTAATTCTGGGGAAATTGGAGCAATTGTTTGCAGTCATTGTAGTGGCGATCGCCTTTGGAGTAACAGTGAAATTGGGTTACTACAAGCTGTTTGCGACCAACTAGCGATCGCCATCGATCATGCACAACTTTATACGCAAAGTCGTTCTGCTACTTTAGCCGCCCAAACTCAAGCCGAAAAACTCACCGCAACTTTGTATCAGTTGCAGCAAACTCAATCTCAACTGATCCAACATGAAAAAATGTCTAGTTTGGGACAATTAGTAGCTGGAGTTGCTCATGAAATCAACAATCCAGTGAATTTTATTCACGGTAATTTAGCTTATGCTCACGAATATTTTCAAGAGTTACTAACTCTTTTGCACCTTTATCAACAATCTTATCCCCAGCCCAAGACAGAAATTGAAGATTTTGCTGAAAAAATAGATTTAGAATTTATTACTAGCGACCTTTCTAAACTTTTGTCATCAATGAAAATGGGTACTAATCGTATTCGTGAGATTGTTTTGGGGTTACGGAATTTTTCCCGCCACGATGAAGCTGAGAAAAAACAAGTTGATATCCATGAAGGAATTGACAATACTTTATTAATTTTGCATTATCGCTGGAAAAATAATGGAATTGGGCTGGATATATCTATTGTTAAACAATATGGTGATTTGCCCTTAATTGACTGCTATGTGGGACAGCTTAATCAAGTATTTATGAACATTTTGACTAATGCGATCGATGCATTAGAAGAATCTCAATCAAATAGAAAAACAACAGAAAAACCGCAGATTGTAATTCGGACGGAAATTTTAGACAATAACTTTGTTGTGATTCGGATTATCGATAATGGAGCCGGAATTGCAGAAGAAGTCAGAACGCGGTTATTCGATCCATTTTTCACAACAAAACCTGTCGGTAAAGGAACAGGGCTAGGATTGTCAATCAGCTATCAAATTGTAGTAGAAAAACATGGTGGAATTCTCAAGTGTACATCAGAACCGGGACAAGGTACAGAATTTTGGATTCAAATTCCAATTTAAAACGAACTGGGGAGCTTTTTAAGACTCCGCTCCTCAATTCACTAATTTTATTGTATGTAGGAATTACAAATTCCTAACTTCTAATTATTTACTACTTTGTACTTTAGCCTTAATTAACCAGTCAGCATCCTGAGCGCAAATTTCCCAACCAGAGGAATCTCCTAAGCGGTCTAGCGCCAATAAACAAGCATATTTCAAATCCCAAATTCGCGAATTTAGGCAAATTTTGAGTTCGGGAATTGCTTGGGGATTACCCAATTCACCAAGAGCGATCGCACAAGCACCGCGAGATTTCTGAAATTGGGGTTCGCGATTGTGCAAATTTTCTATTAACAAATCATAAGCAGGAGCATATTTTAGCCAGCCCAAAAGTTTCATCACATGATAGTGACCGCCATAATCGTTATATGCTTTATCTGCATAAGTTGCTAAAAGTGCTGCTGGCGCTTCCTGGGGATAAATATCTAGTAAGGTTTTTGTTGCTAAATAGCATCGCCCAAAATCAGTTTGATAGAGTTCTTCAATCACAAAATTCAATACAGGCGTCACATCGTATTCATGTACTAAATCAATGTCGCTGGGGCGATCGTCCAATACTTGTTCTAAGTAAGGTTGAACTTCTGCAAACGTAATTTCACCGGATGGGACACCAGCATCTAAAAGCATCCGCAATGCTCGCAATCGGAACACCAAAGATACAGGACAACGGGCGATTTCTGGGATGGCTTTGTAATAGCGCGAATCAATTAAATCTTGAATACATCCGCGTCGTGCATTCACATTCGGACTCTGCAATAACGCCATTACCTCAGTTATTTGGGAATAGTCACCCGTAAACCGACAAACTGTAGCGATCGCAGCACTACGAGTAGGTTCGTCCTCAACTTGCGTGAATTTACGCACACGTTCTAAGGATGGTTGATAATTAGCATGAGCTAAGGTATGAATAATTACCCGATAAATTTGACCTGGTTTATCAAGTAATTGTGCCACTTCTTCTAAAATTTTCGGGTCTTTAGTCCCGATTTCACCAATTGCCCAAACAGTATTTTCGACAGTATAAATATCATCATCTCGAAGGCACTGGCGAATTACAGGTAAAGCTGATTCGGCCTGCAATCGTCCGAGACTTTCCACAGCCTTGCGTCGGACAATGCGGTGGTCTAAATCAGCCGGGTTACTGGTTTCAATCGCCCGCACCAAAGCTGCGATTGATTGTTCTGTGGGGAAATTAATTAAATGCGAAACCGCAATGTATTTATCAGAAGCGTCTTCGAGTTGTTCTAAAGGTGTATCGATAATGGCGATCGCCTGTTCTTCAGTTAGCCCAAAAATGTTAAAAAACCGTTTATCCATTGATTTATTAATTGTTGAGGATAATTATCACGTTTACTATCGTAATATGATTGAAACTCAACAAATATGTCGGGTTCTCACACGGTCAGCCCAACCTACAAAAAAACACCAAACATATTACTAGGGATACCACTTTTTTGGGAAATGGTAATTCTATGTTTATACGTTCAGAAATCGAAATAAAGATTTATGTTGTAAAAGGGACTAAGGGCTGGGGATTAGGTATTGGGGATTGGGTTAAAAATCGCAAAATTATCGACTTGGAGCTTTTACCCACCACCAAATTTAAAAAAAACTTTTTTTCATTACCCAGTCCCCAGTACCCAATTTTAGAGCGGCATTCCTCGCTAACGCCACGACCGGTTTAAATAATAGTTTTATGCTATTGGTTGAAAGTAAATTTAGAAATTCAATTAATTCAACTAAAAATTTTAATCATACAATTGCCCAAAAATGGCTAGAATCCTTTTAAGACAAGAATTCAACGGAGAGATAGGGATTTGAATCCTAGAATACGTTTCCGCATTACCTCAACATGAGCTTGAATCATCAACCAGACTAAAAATGCAAATTTATCTCCGTCATAGCCGGAATTAACCACACAAGCTGAATAAGAAAATAGCTGTTTCGCCCTCACATCCATTGAATTGTTAGTCCGCCGTTCAGTTTTACCACGCCGTTTTTGCTTACGCTCAACGCGGCAGAACAAAAAGCGAGCAACTTTGTATTAGTCCTTTGCACCAATAAACCTGTCCAATTCTTATTTTCCTAAATTGCTACGCAGCTTGGCGATGTCACGATGCGGGGGAATACCAAATAGTTTTTTGTATTCCCGGCTGAAATAAGACGGGTCATCGTAACCGACGCGAAAGCTGGCGCTTGCCACGTCCATGTTTTCGCCGAACATCAGACGGCGTGCTTCCTGAAGTCGTATTTGTTTCTGGAACTGCAAAGGACTCATCGCCGTAACGGACTTAAAATGTTGGTGAAAGCCTGACACGCTCATACCAAGTGAGCGGGCTGTATCTTCGATTTTCATCGGCTGATCGATGTTCTCGCGGATTTGCCTGACCACCCTAGAGATGCGCTGCGCGTCGCCTTCCGTAGTGATAAGCTGGCTGAGCCGCGCGCTCTGTTTTCCTTTTAAAAGCCGATAGACGATCTCGCGGATAATAAGCGGTGCGAGAAACTTCATTTCGTCCGGCGTGTCAAACAGTTTCACCAATTTGACGACCGCTTCCAGCAAATCGGCATCAACCGGGCTAACATCCATTGCCTTGACTCCGGTGCCGCTTTTTTTAGTTTCAATGCCGCATTCAATCATCACCGCAGCCACAAGTGTCGGGTCGAGGTCTATCCGAAGATTCAAATAAGGTTTTTCTTCAGAGGCTTCAACGACATTACTCATAATCGGCAGATCGAGCGTCGAGATTAAGTAATGACCGGAATCGTAGTGAAATAATTCATCGTTCAAAAGGACATCTTTGCTGCCCTGCGCGATGACGCAGAAGGCAGGCTTTAATACGGATACCTCACTCTCGGTCGGTTTCGACGATTGATATATAAAGATGCCCGGAAACACTTCCAAAAGGCTATTTTCGGGAGCGAGACGAATCATTCTTTCGATCAGCTCTTCCCGGTTGATCTGCATCTTTCGCTTTTCAAATTCTGCTTCTCTTTGGTTCATAAATTTATCTTAATGCTTTGTTTCTCTTCAGTACCTCGCGCGGCAGATTTTTGGAGAATTGTCCGGTTTTTTTAGATGAACCTCCTCACGCTATCCGTTTTCACGCCCGTATATTGAACTTATAAACAAATAGACCGGAAGAAAAACAGTCATAAACTAGAGGATCTAAAGATTATGGAAACGAAAGAAAATAAATTATTTAAAGATAAGGTTGCCTTTATCACTGGCGGCGGAACAGGTATTGGCTTGGCTACTGCTCTGGCATTTGCAAAGGAAGGTGCCAGCGTGTGCGTTGTCGGTTTGTCCGAGAAAGATATTCAAGAAGCTGTAAATTGTATCAAACAGGAAGGCACAGAAGCGATTGCCGTCAAATGCGATGTTCAGCGAGCAGAAGATGTCAAAGCCGCACTCGACCAAACCATTAAAACGTATGGCAGGCTGGATTACGCTTTCAACAATGCCGGTGTCGAACAGGCGCAAATTGCATTGGCTGATATTACCGAGGAAGAATTCGATCGCCAGATGAACATCAACCTGAAAGGTGTTTTTCTTGGCATGAAGTATCAAATTCCTCTGATCCTCAAAAGCGGTGGTGGTGCGATTGTCAACACATCTTCCGGTGCAGGAGTCAAAGGATTTAAAGGACAGGCAGCTTATACAGCAGTGAAGCATGGAGTCATTGGTTTGACCCGCTCAGCAGCTTTGGATTATGCAACAGACAATATCAGAATTAATGTCGTGGCTCCGGGCATGATTGATACGCCGATGATGGATCGATTCACGGGCGGAACGGAACAAGGGCGCAAAGGAGCTATTTCTCAGGAACCGATAGGCAGAATGGGAACACCGGAAGAGATTGCCAATGCTGTCATCTGGCTATGCTCGGATGCTTCATCTTTTGTGACAGGTCACGCGCTAGTAGCTGACGGCGGACAAACGGTATAAAGATTTGGGAAAAGCGTTTTTACTACCAGAGCTTTCTAAAACTTTTAGCAGCATTGTTGCCATTGCTTACATTCAGAAAACAAGCAATCAATGCAGATATAGGAGTCAGCAAAATGAAGATGAAATATATATTAATTTTAGCGATGATGACTCTTACGATCGGCGGGCAGGCTTACACACAAACACCACAAAAAGAACAATCAAAAAAACAGCATCAATGGAACAAATAACATCAAAGGGATATACAACTTTTCAGGTAAGCGACAACATTACGATGTATAAGGTTACTTTTAAAAACCAATACAAAATGGATGTTGCAGGACATCTATTTATTCCCAAAAATTCAGATCGAAGTAAAAAAATTCAGCGATCGTTGTTGGGCATCCTATGGGAGCGGTAAAAGAACAAAGTGCCAATGTGTATGCTGCAAATATGGCTGAACGAGGGTTTGTGACTTTATCTGTTGACTTGTCTTTTTGGGGAGAGAGTGAGGGCGAACCACGCAATGCTGTTGCACCTGATATTTATTCTGAAGATTTACAGTGCAGCAGTTGACTTTCTTGGCACCCGTCCATTTGTTGACAGAAACCGAATTGGAATAATTGGAATTTGTGGTAGCGGAAGCTTTGCTATCAGTGCCGCTAAGATTGATCCGCGAATCAAAGCGATCGCAACTGTCAGCATGTACGATATGGGAGCAGCCAACCGAAATGCACTTAACCATTCACTCACCCTTGAACAGAGAAAGAAAATCCAGTCGGAGGCTGCAAAGCAACGCTATGTGGAGTTTACCGATGGTGAAACCAAATACACAAGTGGGGTTGCACATAAGTTAGATGAAAACACAAACCCCATCCAGCGTGAGTTTTATGATTTCTACCGTACACCAAGAGGTGAATACACTCCAAAAGGAGGGTCGCCGGAACTCACAACGCACCCAACGTTAAGCAGTAACGTTAAGTTTATGAATTTTTATCCGTTTAATGACATAGAAACGATTTCCCCTCGTCCTATGCTTTTGATCGCGGGTGATAAGGCTCACTCAAGAGAGTTTAGTGAGGATGCTTACAAACGTGCAGCCGAACCCAAAGAATTGTATATCGTTCCTTCTTCAGGACACGTTGATTTATATGACACAGTTGAGTTAATTCCCTTTGACAAACTCACGTCATTTTTCACCGAACATTTAAAGTAACGTTCGTTTGGGATAAGAACCGAAGAATTATTGAAGAAACCGTCGTTTGAGATCCAACGACGGTTTCTTTTCAAGTAATTTCAACAATAATTGAAACAAATCTTTGTCACAATGATTGAATTCGTAACTCATATTTGATTATGTAACGAATTCAAATGAAGTGCATCAGGTGACTGGAAGGTACGTTCCATTTTTACATAGCTGTAAATAAGCGTAATAGTGAAATTAGTTAGAGTATTGCTTGAAGTAAATGAGGTAAGTAAGATATAAACTATGTGTGCCTTCATTACATAAGTGTATCATCTTATATGAAGGAAAAACTATAAATTAAACCTATTAAACCAATTCAAATAGAAACCTTATTGATTGAACTGCTTTATAATGCCTAGAATGCTTGTACGATGAGAGTTGAACGGAGAGATAGGGATTTGAACCCTAGAATACGTTTCCGCATTACAGCATTTCCAGTGCTGCGCCTTAAACCACTCGGCCATCTCTCCAGATGTCACAATTTACAACTATAGTATAAAGTTCCTAAAAATGCAAAGATAAAAAGATTTTAAGTTAATCTCAAAGTTCAAGTCTCACAAACCAAATCCAGATGTCCCGTAGATATACAATTCGAGTTCGCGATCGCGCCACTGGCAAAACATACACCCTACAAGTGCCAGAAGACCGCTACATCCTGCACACTGCCGAAAAACAAGGGGTGGAACTGCCGTTTTCCTGCCGTAATGGGGCTTGTACTACTTGTGCTGTAAGAGTGTTGTCCGGAGAAATTTACCAACCAGAGGCGATCGGCTTGTCGCCAGAGTTACGTCGTCAAGGTTATGCCTTGTTGTGTGTGAGTTACCCCCGTTCTGACTTGGAGGTAGAAACACAAGACGAAGATGAAGTTTATGAACTCCAATTTGGACGCTATTTTGCTAGGGGTAAAGTTAAAGCAGGTTTACCGTTAGATGAGGAATAGGATTTTGTTCGCCCACAGGTGCAGAGGAGCAAATTAGTGTGTCGATACGTTTTAATGTTTGGGCAAGAAAAATAGGCATTTTAGTTTGTCTGTTACTGCTAGTGAGTTGCCAAAGTAAAAATCTGCTACCAAACAATCAGGCGCAGGTGAAGGTTGCACGGGTAGTTAGTGGGCAAAGTTTGGAAGTCTTAGGTATGGCAGAACAACCAAATTTGATTTCCCAAGTGCGGTTAGTGGGAATTGATGCACCAGATTTGCGACAGCGACCTTGGGGCGAACAAGCAAAAGAACAGTTAGAGAATCTAATTGATAATGCAGATTCAGTAACGCTGGAGTTTGATTTAGAAACAACAGACAAAATTGGGCGAACCCTAGCTTATGTATGGAAAAATAAAGTTTTGTTGAATGAAGAATTAGTTAAACAAGGGAATGCATTATTTGTTGAGCGATCGCCGAACCACAAATATGACCAACGTTTAGAACGTGCCCAACAATGGGCTAGACTCATGGGGCTAGGAATTTGGAACCCAGAAAAACCCATGCGTCTCACTCCCGCTGAGTTTCGCCGTCTGAATCTTTAAGGATTGGAGACTGGGGACTAGGGATTAGGGACTGGGAAAGAAGTTTCCTAATACCCAATCCCCAGTACCCAATCCTCAGTACCCAATCACAAATCACAAATGACTAATCTACAAATTTTTCTAGATATTGCTACAGAAGCAGCCTTAGCTGGTGGTGCTATACTGCAAGGCTACTTGGGTAAGTTAGAAGATGCAATTATTGAAAAAGGACGCCCTGGTGATTTAGTTACCGCTGCTGATAAAGCCTCAGAAAAGTTGATTTTAGAAATTTTGCGTCGCCATTTTCCTCAGCATTCTATCCTCGCTGAAGAATCAGGGAAATTAGGCGATGGAGAAAATGAATTCCTTTGGGCAATAGATCCTTTAGATGGCACAACCAATTATGCCCATCAATACCCATTCTTTGCCGTTTCCATTGGGCTATTAATTAATGGCGTGCCACAAGTTGGTGTTATTTATGACCCCTTTCACAATGAGCTTTTTCGTGCTGCCGCTGGTTTGGGAGCAACACGCAACCGTCGGGCGATCGCAGTTTCCGCAACCTCCCAACTAAATAAGAGCTTACTGGTAAGTGGATTTGCTTACGATCGTCGCGAAACTTCTGATAATAATTATGCCGAATTTAGTCACCTGACGCATTTGACTCAGGGAGTTAGACGTAGCGGTTCCGCATCCCTAGATTTAGCGTATGTTGCCTGTGGACGCGTCGATGGTTACTGGGAACGCGGACTTTCACCTTGGGATATTGTTGCTGGGATAATTTTGGTACAAGAAGCTGGCGGCAAAGTTACCGCCTACGATGGCACTCCCTTAAACATCGAGTCAGGTAGAATTCTCGCCACCAACAGTTATATTCATGACAGCGTGAGTCGTGAACTTTTACAAGTTCCGCCCCTGTCAGCCTGGAAGTGAGGGGGCAGGGGAGGCAGGAAGAGATGGGGAGATGGGGGGATAAGGGAGTGGGGAGACAGGGAGATGGGGGAGTGTGGGGAGTGTGGGGGGCAAGATTTTTTTCCTCCCACGCCTCCTTTTCTTCCCACACCTCCTTTTCCTCCCACACCCCCTTTTCCTCCCACACCCCCTTTTCCTCCCACACCTCCCACACTCCCTGTTTGCCCAATAACCAATGACCAATAACCAATGACAAATAACAAATTGCTACTGACGGATTGCTGAGCGAGCGAAGTAAACTAGAAAAAATCTAATTGCTCCTTTGGTGCAAACTGCTATATGTCTTTCAAAATAGATCGTGGACTATTTAGATATGATTTCATAGATCATCACGCAGTATTGTGCGTTCCAGTTGATGCGGATGTTAAAGATATTCGCAAACGCTATCTTCAAATTGCCCGCCGTTTACATCCGGATAGTAGTATTACTGAAAGTCCTGAGCAAAAACAGCTAGGTAATGAATTGTTATCAAAGCTGGTTAACCCAGCTTATGAAAAACTTACTAACGAACGCACTCGCACAGAATATATTATAATTTTGTCGCAAATGGGCAAGCGCCTGGTACAAGAAGCTACTACGGTGACTCTGAATACAGAATTAGGGAGACAGTTAGCTGCTGCTGCCAATATCGAGCATTTTTATAAAAGTGCGATCGCTAAACTTGCCCAAACCCAATATGATTCTTTAGAGCAAGCCCTGCAAGTTATTGCCCAAATTAGTGAGTTAAATTTAGTCTACTTGATGCGGAGTGCAGTTAAACCATCCACAGCGCCACCACCAACTGCTCAACCCAAAGTTAACTCAGATACACCTAAGCCAGATACCGCAAAACATACACTACCAGCAAAAGAAGACTTGATTGTAGAGCAGTATGTTCGTCGCGCTCAATCTTTGATGGACAAAAATCAATTTGCTCAAGCCAAAGTAGAGTTGCAGGAAGCCCTGAAGCTAGAACCAAAAAATAGTCACTGCCATAGCTTGATTGGAATGACGTATTTGAAGCAAAATCAGCTAAAAATGGCAAAAATCCACTTCGATAACGCACTCAAATTAGACCCCAATGACCAAATAGCGTTGCAATGGAAACCTAAAATAGATAAAGCTTTAGGACAACAACCTACCGATCGCAAGGTGACTTCATCTGCCAATAATGGAGATAAGCAACCGGATAAATCTGGTAGTAGTGGTTTGTTTGGTGGTTTGTTTGGTGGGAAGAAAAAATAATGGTGTATCAACCAGCAGCGGGAGCCAGGGATTTATTACCCTTAGATGTGGCAAAAAAACGCTGGATTGAAGATAGATTACAACAAGTGTTTCACCGTTGGGGATATCACAGGATTATCACCTCGACTTTGGAGCGGATGGATACTGTGATGGCAGGGGAAGCAATCCAGCGCCAGATGGTGATTCAACTCCAAAATAGCGAAAACGATGAATTGGGCTTGCGTCCAGAATTAACAGCATCGATTGCTCGTACTGTTGTTACTCGCATGGCAGGTGTAACTTATCCCCAACGCCTGTACTACAATGCCAACGTATTTCGCCGCAATTGGGAAAATAGGCATAATCGCCAGCAGGAATTTTATCAAGCTGGGGTGGAGTTATTAGGTGCTGGTGGATTGCTAGCAAATGCAGAGGTACTGCTGTTGGTAGCAGATTGTCTGGCGGCACTAAGTTTGCCGCAATGGCATTTAATTTTAGGTGAAGCCGGAATTACCCGATCGCTCCTGAGTGCCTTCGATGTTAATCTACAGGATAAAGTTCGCACAGCGATCGCTCATCTTGACCGAATTACTATAGATACCTTACCTCTGAGTGACGAACTACGCGATCGCGCCCGAATCATGATGGATTTGCGTGGCTCAAGTGCTGAAGTGTTGCAAAAAGTCAGTAGCTTGGGGCTAGATGAACAACAGGAACAGGCAGTAAATAACCTCAAATCCCTTGTGGAATTATTGGAATCAGAGAAAAAATTCTCCTTAATCCTCGACCTGAGCCTGATCCAAACCATAGATTATTACACAGGTATTGTCTTTGAAGTTGTCAATGATACCGAATCCCAAATCCGAATTTTGGGGCAGGGTGGTCGTTACGACCAGCTTTTGGGGCTATATCATCCCCAAGGAGAAAACATCCCCGGAATTGGTTTTGTTCTCAACATTGAAGATTTATACCAAGTTTTATTATCTACACAGCAATTACCGCAAACAACCCCAGCTAGCAACTGGTTGGTAGTACCAGAGACAGCAAGTGCTGATGCGGCTGCGTTTGCCTACGCCCAAAAACTGCGAGATTCCACTGATTTAGTGCGGGTAGAAATGGATTTGCTCAGAAGGGATGCAGACGCGATTCGCCAATATGCACGCGATCGCAGTATTGCCCAAATTGCCTGGATCGAAGCTGATGGCTCACCCAAAATTGAATCATTGCGTTAGGTGAGTTGAGTATAGGGTACAAGAGGCAGAGGGGCAGGGGGCAAGGGGGAGAATGAAAAATTACCTCTCCCTGCTCCCTTACTCCCCCAGTCCCTAATCCTCAAGAGTTTGCTCTTTGATGTGTTCTAAAAACTCTTCAACTGTACCTGTTTTCCCGTGATTGCGAAGACGTATCGCCATTGCATAAATAGCATCCTCGTCATCTCTATGAGCTAGGATGTACTGTCTTAGGTCTTTCATGGTCATTTGTTCAAAATTCGGCTTCGGTTGACTCAT
Source organism: Nostoc sp. S4 (assembly GCA_029379225.1). GTDB lineage: Bacteria > Cyanobacteriota > Cyanobacteriia > Cyanobacteriales > Nostocaceae > Nostoc. The sequence continues at coordinate 79,868 of JAQYWR010000036.1, forward strand.
AATTCAGCTTTCCTTCTGGGCTAATTGATGCTTCTATCTCTTCACCAGCAATAATGATTAAGTCGCCTGTTCTCGTGTCGGTAGTTACTAAATATATAGGCGCGTACATTTTTGTTAACTGTTGACAAATTCTGTACATCACTGTCTTCTGCTCTGGCGTTGGTTCCATTTCACCTCTTTGAGTGGATAAGTGCCAAATTTTAGCTAAAAATTTTTTGCTTGCTTGGGCATCTTCTAATAAAGTTTTATGAACAATCTAGAATATCCCAGTCTCTCGTTTAGATAGCCTATCAGGCAAGTAAGAGGAGAGGAGGTACTCTCATGATATTCAAACCTAAACTGATGGGGTCTGGATGACCTCTATGTGTCAATACGGTTCAGTGAAAGCTAAAAGTTCTTTGTCAAAGTTAATTTTTTTAACCAACTACAGAGGGCCAGAGAACGCAGAGAGATAAATCAAGAGAAGGAAGAAATGCTTAACTCAACTGTATTGCTTTATGTGTAATAACTCTCCTCTGATTGGCTTGCTTCAAGCTGCTTTAAATAATCCAATCGAAAGCAGCAGGCTATTACAGCAACCAAAAAAACTCCAAGAAATCATGAACGACATTCCTGCACGGCAATGGCTATTTGAGCAAGCATATCAAACTGATGACCTAAATCAGGCAAAGCGGGCAAAGGATCTCATTATTAATATGATGAGGTCTTCCAGATCAATTTGGTATGGTGGAGGAGTATTACCGGATGTTTATAGTGAAGCCCTATCACGAACCTGGATATGGTTTATGGAACATTTTGGTGAGTATAATCCAGTACTGGCAAGCTTTGTCACCTGGTTTAACCGAAGGCTGAGAGGGATGATTCTAGATGTCATTCAAGAAAGAGCTAAGGAACAGCGAAGACGGTTAAATCTTTCAGCTGATGAAGAAGATAATGAATCGATTTATCCTCCTGCGCCAGAACCCGATCGCTGGCATGAAACAATTCAAGAATGGTTGGAGTTAGTGGGAAATAATTCGCATCTGTTGAGTAATTGTCGAATGCAGAGTCATCCTCATGTCAACTGTCAAATTTTGTTGATTGAGATGTTGAAGGTGTTGGTTGATTCAGGAGAGTTTTCTTGGGACGATCTCGCCCAAAAGTATGGTGTCGAACCATTGGCGCTGAAAAGATTTTGTAAAACACGATGTTTCCCTCTATTCAGAAAGTTGTTACCTGAATAATATTCCGCAGAGTTCAGCCGTTTTCTTCACACAAATTATGATTGATACCACAGCAAAATTCATGCCGATCGCAATTCCCATTACAGCCACCGACCGAAGTCAGGCGTACCAGTTTGCTCAACAACAGCCAACACAAGAGCAATCGCAACAAGTTTATCGGAATACACTAGCCGTGTTAGTAACTAGGCGTTATTTACAACTGTTAGGTATCGATACGGATTTAGAAGCAAGTTATAGCTGGAATCCCCTCAATCGCTTGGTAGAAAATATTGCAGACTTGTTTATTCCCAGTTTGCAAGGCTTTTTAGAGTGTCGATCGCTTCGTCAGAGCGATCGCAAATGTACAATTCCCCAAGAAGTATGGTCAGAACGCCTTGGCTACGTGATGATTCAACTTGATGAACCTTACCAAGAAGGAGAAATTTTAGGATTTGTGGAATCCGTATCAGTGTCGGAACTACCACGCAGCTATTTCCAACCTCTCGATTTATTACTTGAACGTTTGACGTTAGAGCCGCCAGCAGAACCAGTGGTTCAACTCAAACAATGGCTCAAAAGAAGGTTTGAATCTGATTGGCAACCCCCGCAAGATTTACTCAGCCTTATTAAAGGAGAGATTACACAACTTTATCGCCCACAACTTCAACAACGAGGTGACGACCCCATTCACCAACGGATTGAACTACTCTATCGCGGACAGTCTTCTAATTTGATGCAATCGATTCCGGTCGATCCAAATCCTCAGGAAGCTTTGGTAAATCTGATCCAAACTACCCAGGATGATGAAATTCGCTGGCAGTCCGCTGAGTTGTTGTGGGAACTAAATCCCCATCATCCAGAGTGTCCGGTAATCAGTGCCAAAGATTTAGGAATTTATCTGATAGGGCATCTACTAGGATTGATGGTCGGTATTTTGCCTAAGTCAGATGGCAAAATGTTAATTCTCCTGCGAGTGTATCCTCAGGGGCAACTGTCTCATCTGCCGTTAGGATTAAAGCTGATCGTGCTGGATGAAAGCGGAAATCCGTTTTTTGAAGTGAAATCGCGACAGCAAGATCGCCATATACAGTTCAAATTTACAGCGGATGCAGGCGATAGCTTTAGTGCCCGTGTCGTTCTCAATGATGCCAGCTTTACTGATAGTTTCGTTTTTTAACTTCCTATTGCACAGTCACGCTTAATCGTGCTTATCTAATTGAAGAAGAATACAGAATTCAGAGTGTGATTAGATCAGGTTTTAGACAACTACCTAATTGAAGACCGCCAAATCGTTTGCTTGACACTCTCCGGGCTGAAGCCACAGAGATTCTTTAATCTAAGACATGACTTGCTCGAACTTTGCTCGCGCCAAGGTAATGTCTCTGAGAGGAGAAGATTGAGCAGGGATCTTAAACCCCCTTATCATCCGTCAGTCGCAAAGAATTTTTCTCAATTCTGGCTCCTGACTCCTGAATTGTTTCTTAAGAAATTCTTTATCTCCAGGCGCTCTCCTATTGTTGTCTATGGTGCAGTCCCCCTCTAGTCCTCAATTTCCTCAAAACGTGGCTGTCGTTATCCGAATTAATGTTGGTAACTTCGCTGACGGGTTTCCTGTGTTACTTCAAATTTTAGAAGACGGTAAGATTATTCAAGAATATGATGATTTAGATATTCCTGCTGCACCTGAAATGCCACAGTTGTATCAACAGTGGCGGGAAATATCACTAAGGGGCAGTCGTGCGCTTCAAGCGGTTCCTGGACAAGAAACGAACGTATCCTATGCGGATTGGAGACAAAGAACTACAGATCTACGCGACTATTGTAGGACATGGTTTCGGCATAGTGCTTTCAGGAGTTTGCGCGATCGCATTCTGGCAAATCAAATAGTCCACACAGATCAATCTGTCCCCATTATTATTAGATGCTTTACAATATCTGACACAGAAAATGATATTTTGCGTAGACTCCCCTGGCATTTATGGGATTTATTTAGCGAGAACCAGCTTCCTAATGCTGAGTTTGCTTTATTCACTAGATTTCGTCGTCGAGTAGCCATTCTCAAAGCACCGATCAGAGTTTTAGCTATTTTCGGTAGTTCTGATCGTGGTTTACAACTAGAACAAGATGAAGCAGCGTTACAGATCCTGGAAAAGCGTGGAGCAAAAATTACTAGAAAATTAGAGCCGAGTATAAAAATTCTGTCTGACGAGTTAAGAGACAAAAATTGGGATATCTTGTTTTTTGCTGGACATAGTTACAGTGAAGGAAACAGTGGCACAATTCAAATTAGTCAAGGCAATTCTTTACCCTTAGATGCGTTACGTCACAGTTTAACGACAGCGGTAACGAGAGGTTTAAAGTTAGCAATCTTTAACTCTTGTGATGGTTTAGGAATTGCAGATTTTTTAACAGAGTTGAATGTGCCAGTTGAGATCGTGATGCGGGAACCTGTGCCCGATCGCATTGCCGGTCAATTCTTGCTCAACTTCTTGAGGGAATTTTCTCAAGGTACACCTCTTTGTTTAGCAGTGCGTAAGGCTCGCGAAAGCCTCGAAGCTATAGAATTACACGATTTTCCAGCGGCTTCCTGGCTACCCGTCATTTGCGTCAATCCGAATCAGCCAGAGTTAGTTTGGCCTGCCCCAACTCTCCTGCTGCGCCTTCTATCACTACTGCGGGGCTTACTATCTAACCTTCGTCAATTCATTACTAGATTTTTGGTTTCGCCAGCGCGATCGCTACTGTCGCGCTTACGATCTTATTTTGGTCGTTATTATTTGATTGTTCTTGGATTTGCTGCCTTTACGTTGGTTGTAATCATCGCTGTAGCTAGTTCAATTACGAGTTACCACTGTCAGATTTTTCCCTCAATCTGCATAGATAATTTTATCAGCTATGGTGAAAAGCCAATTGCTAATAGCAAAGTCAAACTGAGAGGAAAATATCTAGAAGACAAACAGAAAGGTATTGAACAATTTAGGCAAGGTAAATATGAAGAAGCGTGGAAGACTTTTGAGAAGCTCCACCCTCGTCCAGAAAATTCTCGGACTGATAATAGTCCCGAAGCTTTAGCGGCGCTACAAGACCCTGAAATCCTAATTTATCGTAACAATGCTGTCGTGAGAAATTGGCATCATAAAAACCCAAATGAGCCAATTTATACCATTGCTGTTGCTGCACCATTGAATATTGATGCTGGAATGGGTATCTTCTTGGGAGTCGCTCAAGCGCAAGATGCAGCCGTCAATAATACGATGATCGACAATAAGCCGATCAACAATAAGCCGATCAACTTACAAGTCGTGATTGCTAATGATAATAATAACCCCGCTCAAGCTCGACGGATTGCAGATCGGCTCTACCAGAAAGATGAAGAAAAAATTCTGGCTGTGGTGGGGCACTATACCTCTGCAAATACTTGTGCAGCTTTGAATGTTTATTTTCAAAAGCCAAACCCACTTGTAGTTATTTCTCCAACCAGCAGCGTTGTAGACCTTTCATCCTGCGATAAAGATGCCAATATATTCTTCCGTACAGTTTCATCAACACGAGTAGAAGCCGAAAGTCTTGTGGAATATTTAACCAAAAAACTCAAGAAGCCTGAGCCAAAAGTGGTTATTATTTATAATAAAAAAGATTTGTTTAGCATGGATTTGTTCAACCAGTTTAAGAACTTAATTGAAGGAAAAGCCTATCAGGGACTTGTAATTAAGGATTTTGATAATTTATCTGATGTAAAATTTGATCCGGAAAAACTTCCGCAGGAGGTTATAAATCAGGCAGATGCTTTAGTAGTATTGCCCGATGGTCAGACTAACGATAACATAGCCTTTAATAAGGCGATTGATATTATCAAATGGAACAAAGGAAAAAAAATAATTTTAGGGGCAAATACCCTCTACGGTCAACAAGTTCTTAATCTGTCTTCAAAAACAACAAAAGATAGATTATTTCTTGCAGTTGACTGGCATCCAGATCAATGTGGTGCAAAACCTTTTGCAGATCAGATACATAAATACTGGGGCGGTGATTTAAATCGACGGACAGCCCTAGCATATGAAGCTGTTCAGGCGTTGTTAAAAGCTATTGAGCTATCAAATTTATCTGTGGATAGAACAAATATTAAAAGGAAATTGCTTGATACAGAAATTGAAAATCAAGAAGCTCTTAAAAAGGTGGCAGCATTAAGTCATACTATCCAAAAAATTATATACAGGTCAGGTTTACAAAGTTTTGAGCCAAGTGTACCAATTAGTTTTAAGGCGAATGGCGATCGCAGAGAAATTACCACACGAGCGATCGTTACTGTAGATACTATAGATACTATAGATCAAAATAGGAAGTTTGTTCTCGATCCAGAGCCTCATTGTTCTAATTAATAACAAGTTAAAACACATCTATAGCAGTTCTAAATCATTCGTAAAAAGTTAGATCCCCGACTTCTCAAAGAAGTCGGGGATCTAGTAAATCTTAAGTAACACACCACTATACAAAATGGTGCGTTAGGCACTCAGTTCATATTTATCGTAATATCATGTCCGGATAATCGCTTACGATAGAAGTAATGAGTGCAAAGATGACTAA
>JAQYWR010000089.1 GCA_029379225.1 Nostoc sp. S4
CTGACTACGATTTTACGTCATTACCAGCGTACCCCTGCTCTTAAGCAAGCTACGCAAGTGCGTCTAGTAGAGTTTGCGAAGTAATCACCGAAAACTCTGGGATTGCTTCCCTAAACTGCGTTCCAGTCGCAATCACATTGGGAGTGCTTGCGTAAGTTGTATTAAATATTTTCCAACATAAAGAAAGTCCTCACTAAAAACGCATTTAACTTACAAAATCAATAAGATGAACCACTAGTACTATCAGACAGAATTTAAAGCTCAAAAGTCTTAGATAATAGGTTTTTTAGAGATTTGAAATGGTTGTTCTATCTATACTGTGTCCTGTATAAATATCAATCAAATTAACGCCTATAGAAATCTGGTTTGATTCCTGAAATTATTAGTGTAGGCAGGAAACAGGGAATTAGGTAAAAAGCTCTGAAAGTAGTACTGAGTTTTTTTCAAAAATCAAATACTAATCCTATATAATCTTAAGTTTACGAGACAATAAGTAATCAAAAATAAATAATTATACTAATGTCTGTTTAAAAAGCCATTAAATACTAAACTTTATAACTTTTGGCTGATGAGATTGCTATTTAGTCAAACGAAAATTTTCCTGTATTTGAAAAAATCTCAAGGAAAAAATATGTCCAGAATCAAAATTACTGATTTGCGACCAGACAATCAAGTTGAAGAACGAAAACTATCACAACTAGAATTGATGACAATCATCGGAGGAATTCAACTGAAGCTTCTAGGTAATAATATCGTGGATGTGACATTCGGAGGTTTTAGATTGATAATTTAAATTTAGCAGTGTACTTGCAGACATAGACTAGACAAAAATTAATCTAAAATATTGTTGATATGGAAACTGACTATTAAAGCAATACCATTTAGGATTTCTAGAAAGTCTCAGCATCAAAAATCGGCAATAGCTTCTCCTGTTAAAGACGCTGCACTAACGCCACTGCTAACAGCAAACAGACTTTTCCAAGACAGATTTTAGATTGTAAATGAGCTTCTATGTCTGCATTTTATCAATTCATCTGTTGCAATCAATTTTAAAATTGCTATTAATACTTTTACCAAATCCAAAAATGTTTTGATTCATAAGATCAGTAGAGCAAAGCGAAACCTAATATATAAAAAAATGGCAAAGTATTATAGTTAAAAAATAATTGTCAGCCTAAGAGAATGTTTGAAAAGTCATGATTGATGTTATCAAATATTTTTACCCCACCCTAACCCTCCCCTTATAAAGGTGAGTTACTGCGTTGGGCGGGCAATACCCGACTTGTTCGCGTAGCGTCTCCGACAGGAGAAGCAAGTGGCGTGAGGGAATCGGATTTTCTTATTTCCCCCAATACATCAGGGGGATTAAGGGGGTAATAATTCGATCGAAATCACAACATACCGCTTTTCAAACAACCTCTAAACTAGAAAAGTGAATTTCTAACTTAGGCTAATCATTTAAGAAGCTGTGGACTGCAATTTTTCTAATCGTGCTAGTACTTCTGAACTGTGAATGTTTGGGTTAACTTTGACAAAAGTCTCGCGCAAAATGCCTTGAGGATCGATGATAAAACTGTGGCGCATAGACAAGAAACTGAGCCACGAACCGTAAGCTTTACTGACTGAACCATCAGTGTCAGCCAACAGGGGGAATTTTAGTCCCTCTGAATCACAAAATTTAGCGTGGGAATCAATGTCATCAGCACTGACACCGAGAATTTGCGTCTTTTTTTGGAGATACTGGGGTAAATCTTGCTGAAAACGACGAGCTTCTATAGTACAACCAGAGGTAAAGTCTTTAGGATAAAAGTATAAAACTACCCACTTACCGCGAAAGTCAGAGAGGGAGATTTTGCTATCACCGATGTTGGTTGGCAAAGTAAACTCCGGTGCGGGTTGATTAATTACAGGTAGTTTACCACCAAGAGCATCAGCAGCAGGGGTAAAATTCAGCCAGCTAATAATAGAGATACAACTGGCAAATAATATAGACAAAAAAGTTCGGCGGTAAATCATGGTACAAACCAAAATTACAACTTTACACAAGTTTACAATTTTTAGTTAATAGTAATCTCACTCTGAGTCAGATTGGGGAGGAATATCTATGCTTTCGATGTATTGGCTATCTAGGAGAAAGGCTCCTCTTGTGAAGCGAATACCCCAATATCCACCAGGTCTACGGTCAATAACTATACCTTCTTCACCAATGTGAATCACATCGGGAGGGCGTAGCATGGGCATAGGTTCAGCAGTTTTGACGTAGGGTGGTAATGCCACAACACGGACTTTACTACCAATAGCAAATTCTTTAGACATCTTGTTTGTATTTTGCAAATAATTTTTGGCAATGATATATAGAGCATTACGGTTAATTTTAAGCCGTCTTTGATTTACATTTGACGAATGAACTAGTACTTCATCTGACTAAAATCCAAAAAAATTTTATTAGTAATAACAAAAAGACCAGCCTCCCACAGCTGGCCTAAAAGATATTTTTTGCGTTGTCTTCTCAAGAGAGTTAAAACCCAATTGCGCGTTCCTAAAATGCAACGGGCAACTTTTCTTAACAATATTGTAACAGCCAACACAGATTTTTCAGAAATTTTCATCAAAAAAAGATATAAGCAAAACTTAAAAGCTTCTATCTATAAGGAGAATTCGGTACCACGCAGGGTAGAAATAGGGAGTAGGGAGATGAACAGATAGGGAGAATAACTCTTAACTTCTTACTCAACAGGAGCCAGTGCGTTGGACGGGTTCCCCAGCTTGTTCGCGTAGCGTCTCCGACAGGAGAAGCAACTGGCGTTCATCAGTCATCAGTCCACAGTCAACACTCATTGTTTACCCAATGATTAATGACTAATGACTAATGACTAATTGTGGTTTTCCCCAGAGGATGCTCTCTTGCTTGTAGATGGCAATTCCTGGTTTTGCTCCTTTGGGTTTGTAGACGTGTTTTAGCTGAGTATATACTACTGGCACTTGGTCACTCTGACGGGCGCGACTGTAGTAAGCAGCAAGATTAGCTACAAATTGTAAATCAGCTTCTTCTGCAACAGCACCGGGTTCAAGACGCATTAGCACATGGCTACCTGGAATTTCTTGAGCGTGAAACCATAGGTCATAATCCCCAGCTACACGAAAAGTCAATTGGTCATTTTGACGATTGTTACGACCGATCAAAACTTCAAAGCCACTAGGGGTAAGGTAATGATAAAAGTTACTTGTAGAGGCTTCATTGTTGGTGCGATCGCGGTATTCTGGATCTTCGAGATACTTTTGCCCAATCAGTTCTTCGCGGATTTCTTCTAAAGCTTGCAAATCTTCTGGTGTTTGGTAGTTGTCTATTTGGTCGTAAGCGTAGCCCATCGTAGATATCGCAGCTTGTACTTGTTCCAAATAGTCTATTTCTGTCTGCACTTCTAAAAGTAGCGGCTCTACAGCAGAACGAGCGCGTTTGAGTTTTTGGTGCTGTTTGTAAAGACTTTGGGCATTTTGGACGGCGTTTTTATCTGGTTGGAGAGCGATCGCTATTGGTTGATTTGTCTCAAAATCTGGGATAATTATCTCTCTCATCCCTGGTTGCCAGTTTTGCAGGTGAGCCATTAATAAATCTGCTTTTTGCCGATACTCATCAGCTCGATCTGATTGCTGCAAGCGTGTCTTAAAAGTTTGAGCTTTATTATGTAATTTCCCCAAAATATTATTTAATTTCTGACTCAACTGATGGCGCAATTGAGAAAATAACTGTTGATTGAGTTGGTCAGTATAGTAACGGTTAAGTAATTCTTGAATGTCTTTAACGCTTTCCACTCCACCCCAACCCATTACTGTATAGCCGTCTTTTGTCCAAGCGGGTTGAAATTTACTCGAATCCAAAGCTTGCAGCCATTCTTGCCAACGCTCAAACAATCTTTGCCAATCGTCAGGTTTGAGTGTATCGGTGGATGTTTCTGGTGGAATATTTGCTGCTAATAGCATTGATTCTAACAATGCTGCGCTCAAACCACTATAACTTTTGAGTAATTGCCGCTTGATTGCTCCTGGTACTAAGCTTACGCGTTCTTGCCAGCGTTGTTGAGATTCGCTCAAATTGGGGATAGTCCCAATAAGTTTTGGTGGTGTTTCGTAAGGTTGTCCGGTTTGGATGGGACGGACACTAGATTGTTGCTGACTCACTTGATGGGCAGCAGTAATAATTGTATTGCTAGCGTCAGTGAGAATGACGTTGCTATACTTGCCCATAATTTCTGCATAGACATGATATAGAGCGTTTTCTCCAGGACGGCGAGCAAATTGTAAATCAATAACCCGTTCCCAAGGAGCGATCGCTTCAATTGCTACTAAAGCCAAACCAGCCAATTGGTGTATCAGTTGTTGGCTAAAAGTGAAGGTATCGGGAATTCGCGGTGGCGGAGTGGTGATGCAAATATGTGCAGCTTGAGGATGCCAAGAAATCTCTAACCAACCCCGTTGTTTCAATGTGCGTAATGCTATGGCAATTGTGTAGCGATCGCGCTGATAAACTTGCTCTAAGCGTGATGGTAGCCAGTTTGCACGAATTTCGCTACAAGCAGCTGTGAGAGTGGTAAAGTCGACTGGTTGCAAAGCGATTAGTTGTTAACATTCAAGTGGTAGCGATCGCTATGCTTTTATTTTCGTTTAGTCAAAGCATAGCACACCTCAACTATCATAGCGGTTATAGCAGTCCTAAATGATTTGTGAAATATTTTTATCGAGTCAAGATTGGTTTTTGTCATTAGTCCTTTGTAATTTCAAATAACAAAGGACAACTATAAGTTTAGAATCCTTATCTGAAGGCAAATTTGTCAATCAACTTATAAGTAGAACGGTGTGGAAAAACAAAACTATGTTAAGAAAAATAAAATAGGCTTAAACCTTCTTTTCTCCAGAATAGCTGCCGACGCTCGCGGACTCGCTAACGCTGCGCTATCGTGCCTCCTGCCTCATCCCAACGATAAATATTCACACCAATCTACTTATATAAATATAGGGTGAGTCATTTCTACTAATTAAACCAATAGTAGAAATCACTCACCCTAAAAAATATTTAAAATAAATAATGGTGACTAAAGAACTAGGAAAAGAAAATTATTGCTGACTTCCGAGTTACCCATTCACCATTATTTCTAACGCAAGAGAATTATTTAGCTACCAAAACTGGCTGTTTTGTTTTTGAATGCACTAATTCGGCTGTTGAATGCACTAATTCTTTTGCTGTTGATTGCACTAATTCGGCTGCTGAGTGTACTAATTCTTTTGCTGTTAATGCTAGTGGTTGTGGCTGCGACAGTTGAATGTAAAGTTCACTCAGTTGATTAGCGACGCCATCCCAACTAAATTTAGTTTCAACGCGCTTTCTACCAGCTTTGCCGAGTTTATCCCGCCATTCTGGATTCAACGAAATTCTATCGATCGCATTTGCAAAAGCAGCTACATCTTGCGCTGGTGCTAATAAACCAGTTTCTTCGTTAACTACAGTAAACTGAAGTCCACCAACATCACTAGCTACCACTGGCGTACCGCTGGCCATCGCTTCAATCGCCACTAGTCCAAACGGTTCGTAGTGACTGGGAACAACGCAAACATCAGCTGCTCCGTAGTAAGTTGGTAGAACATCTTGACTTAAACGACCAGGAAAGGTGGTAAAATCACTCATCCCCAGTTCGTTGACGATTTGTTCAATGCGATCGCGCTCAATTCCGTCGCTGTTACCTGGAGTACTACCACCACCAATAATTAGCCGCACTTTGTTACAGTTACGTACTTTAGACTCACTTACTGCACGCACTAAGGTTTCTATCCCTTTGCGTTGGTCAAAACGACCGACATATAATATAACTTTGGTTTCTGGATCGATTCCCAATTCTAATCTGGCTGCATCTCGTCCAATCGAACCAAATCTTTGAATGTCTGTACCGCAGGGAATAATATCAACATTGCCTTTAGTCGAAACGAGCGATTGCATATGTTCTTTTTCCTGGGGACTCGTTGCTACAATTCGCTCTGCTGTCTCCAACACTCCCTTTTCCACTGCCAATCGCTGACTGGCAATCTGCGGAATATTCTCTATAGTGTTATATTTTACTGCTCCTAAAGAGTGGTAGGTGTGAACCTGTTTAACTTCTTGGATTTTCTTCAACTCCATCCCTACCCAGCTGGAAAGCCAGTAGTTGGTATGAACTAACTGGTAGGTAATACCATTTTTTCCTTGAAATTCGAGAAAATTATCTCTAAATTCTGGTAAATATTCAAAAATCTCATCTCGTGGCACAAACTCTACGGGACCTGCCTCTAAACGAATCGTTCGACAATTCTCGCTATGTTGAACTATCTCGTCTTGCTCCAGACTTACTTTACGGGTAAACATATCAACTTTCCATCCTATCTGCGCTAATGCTTCACCCACATGGCGCACGTAAACATTTTGTCCCCCAGCTTCTTCTTTCCCTATTTCAATCGCTGGGTCTCCGTGGACGGAAATCAAGGCAATACGTTTTTCGGTGGTAGAGTTCATAGTTTGTGTGTTGCGGATTATAACAAAGTTTTAGCCGATTCCAAGTTGGCGTATATTGAAAGTACGCTGACCTGAGTTATTTAATAACTTTGATTAATGTTGACTTTAATTTAGTATGTCTAATATTTTTTTACATCTTCTGCCAGAAATAGGCTTTAAGATTAAGTAGATGTATTTAATACTTTCTATATAAATACTTATATGTATATTTAATACTTATGATAGATGAAATTCTATTATTTATTTTGAATGATAGAAAGTTAATTCCATAGATTTGGCTAAGTACAACAGCTAAGGGATACTGGGTGAACTCAGTATGATTTAAGAAAAAATCGTAAACAACTTAACTCAGCTAGTCTTACTTACTGAAGTAGTTTTATTTTATACTTTTATAATCGTAATTCCCCAGATTAGGATAATGTTAATTGTTCAAAGTAGTGAAGCAACTATGCACTTCGCTGTACGTACAAAAATTATAATAAGTAGAAGAACTAACTAAAATCTACTACCACTAGGTCAAATTAAAATTAAAAATACTTATGAAGTTAGTAGTTCAATAATTTGTAGCAGACTTTACAAAGAGAAATATAATAGCTGTATTCTTGCAATATTTTAGTAGTTTTTTTAAATAAGGACGTGTCTACGATAGACTATCTCTAAACGACTGTAAGCAAAAACTGGTTAAGTGTCTGATGTTCATCGCTCAAACACAATACATTTACTTATTTATTGCCAATCATGGTTCAAATAACATACACGCGCTGTAGTTATTTGATCGTAAAAATAAAGCTACCAGTTGTTTTATTTTGAGTACGGTTCGGTAAATCGTGCTTTAGAAATAGCTATAACAATACGCAAATCCAAATGCATGGGCTTTACACCATAGCATTTACAAAATTAATCTGCAAGCAGTTTTTAATTAGGCAGCTAAAGAAGAATTGACAATTAAAAATTAAAAATCAAAAAATAATTCTGATTTTTAATTTTTAATTTCTTTCCCTTAAGGATTAATTTGTAGTTTGTGCAGCTAGCATTTGTTTGAGCTTTTCTAATTCTGAAGCCCAACGAGGATCTGGACGAATAGCGTCTGATTCTGTGGTCGTGGTACTTTCACGAGAACCTCCGCCACCACCACGACGAGGCTTCTTAGAGCCTTTCTCACGACGACTACCTTCTTTGTTAGTGCTAGGAGTAGGGTTATTACTAGCAACATTAACTGCTTTAGGAGCTTGCTCCTCGCCCTCCTCACCCTTTGTACGAGGTAATGCCTTCTCTAGTTTGATGGGAGTGTCTTTGAACATCTGACCATTATACTTTTCAATTATTTGGTCAGCTTGTTCGTCATTATTGACCGTCAGAAAACCAAAACCACGGCATTTGCCAGTTTTGCGGTCTTTAATTAATTTAGTAGTTACAGCATCACCTTCAGCTGCAAAAACTGCTTGTAGATCTTGACGATCGATTTCTTCTTTGGGCAAATTACCTATATATAGGCGAACGGACATGAACTATACCTCCAACAGATGAATGAACATGGCAAGGTGAGAAAACCATTACTTGGCTTTGGCTTTTAAATAGATGCTATTGACAATAACTGCCACCAACCAATTTTTTTGTTCCAAACTATCAACCTATACAATACAGTTTTTCGTTGGGATCAAGCTTAATTAATCCAAAGGCTCAAACTACAATGAGCTAATAACACCTTAATTCTAAGAATTGTAAATTTAATAGCCTATTGTCTGCCAAAGTACACGCTTTCTTCAATGCCCTTTTTCGCAGAATAAAATACCATTCTTTACATTACCACGGTATTTTCTACCTAGCTAGTTTAGCGCATACATTTTCGACTTTAGTATTATTGTATCGTAACATAAAACACATTTTTTATTCAAGGCGCGATTTTTGGAAACAAAAACCAGCCAGTGGCTGGTTAATTTGCTGCTGTGTTGGAAGGATGAAAAGGTATGCAAGGGGGAAAAAGCATCCGAATTCATCGCAAAGCGATGAGGCTGAGTTATGTCGGTTGCTATTGTTTGTGTAAATAAATGTAACACTTTGGGATAAAACCTGCAACTTTTGTTTACATTTTCGTTTGTCGTTTGTTCTTTATCATTTGTTCTTTGTCCAAAGCAAATAACTAATGACCAATGACCAATGACTAACCAGTGAGAAAAATATATGCACCCCAAGCTTGTGCTGCAACTGCTAAAGCAGTAGACCAAATGGGATGAGGGCTGTGAATGGTTTTACCAGTTTGAGTTTCCAGCGTTTGGATATCGATCCAAGGTGTTGCTCCTCGCCGGAACCAACCTGTGACGATAATTTGCCGACCAATTAAATCCTGGTGATTGAGTGATTGTCCCAGCCAAGAAACGTGGTGTAATTTTACTAAGCCTGCGCTTGATTGTAAGATTAAGTCTTGGGCTAAGGAGTTGCTAGTACCTTGACGACCTAATAATTTGCCCACAAGACGCACGCTGATGCTGTCGATGGGTAAGGCAGAAGGGTCAGCTAATAAGTTGGGCAGGCAGTCATCAGTTTGCACAGTGGCAGATTTAATATCGGGGAAGAAAGAATTAATCCGGATCACTGTACCGATGCTAAAGCCAATCAAAAGGCAGCCTGTAATGAAAGACCAATCTTCATAAATCCACTTGAGATTTAAAAATCGAAAAGTGAATGCTAATTGCCATGTTAGCCAAACCAAACCAGCAAACAAAAACCCTAAAGGAATTCCCAACCAGGGAGCGATTTGTAATAAGAAAGACTGACGCTTAACTTTTAATGCTTTTTGGCTAGGGAAATGTAATTCGGTATCTAGATGCCAGCGATCGCCTATTTGGCAGAGGCGTTGGATGCGATCGCCTACCAGAGGATGGCTATTATTAATCGTAAACCATCGGCGATAGGGATTAACAATATCCCATTTCAAAAAGGATTCAAAAGAGAGATTACTAGCAATAGTGCCTAAAGAAAGACTTTGTTGGTGGCTAACTGGTGCGACGATATTTAAGCTTTCCAACTGCCAACTAGTGTGTTCTTGTTTTTCGATATCAGCTGCTATTCCAATAGCAATTTTGAGTAAAGCCCGAATTAGAGCATTGGGATTACCAGTAACTTCGGCTGCAACGCGATCGCTATAATAATGCCGCAACCGCGACAACCACAATCCAGTCCCACTCAGCAAACACCAAACTCCATAAATTAGGCTAGCCACAATTGTCACAGGAGTGCGCCAAATTTTGCCTGATATGCGATCGCCCAACTTTGATACTTGCTCATATACCTTATAAGTTGGTAGTGTTACCAGCAACAACAAAGACATGACTATAAAATCCCAGTGAGCAATATGCCCTAGCTGAGTAGCGTAAATGATGGCAATTTCATCATCTGCTAGTTGTTCTAACAACCCTTGACTGACTACAATCCTTGCGTTCTGTGGTAAACTACCATAACTAAGAATAATTGGGGCAGTCATTGGCAAAATTCGCAGTTTGGGTAACGGCCAATGCCGTTGTTGGCAACAACGTTGTAGTACCCGAACGGTTTCTCGACTATGACCATTCAATACATCTTTAGTAAATTCTCCTTGACCATAGAAGTTTGCTAGCAGTAGATCCAGCAACCAAGGTGATACTCCCATCAAAATTATTAACACGATTAGCAACAATCGCGTTGGGTCATTGTATAAAAATTGTAATGGTTCTACATAAGGAAGTTTGTCTAAAGCCTGGTTGATGAATCCCAATATTAACTTGAGGATTTCTCGCATCACCCAAAACAGGGCGATGAATGTTCCTACAGCTAACAGCCGTAAGGGGATTAATTTTGGCTTACGTAGGGGTTGCCATGCCCTGGCGCGTTGTGCTTGTCGCCAATAAATAACGCCGAATAGTTTGGCTTGGGTACGGGTGACAGAACCCATGAAGCCGTTGAGAGGCGGCGAAGGTGGAGGTGGTGTGACAGTAGCTTTGAGTTTAGCTAGTGGCACCATCGTTGGAATATTATGGCTGTTGGTTTGTATTACTTCGTCTTTTGGCTTCTCCTGTGATGCTGGAGTATCTGGGGATGAATTCTCAAAGGCAACAAATCCAGTTTCGACATTTTTTGATTCTGCTTCAGGTTTTTTACGTTTTGTCAAATGTTCGAGAGCGCGTGTTGCCCACTCTTGAACTTGGGGATTGTTACTCTCTATCAGACTTTGGGAAAAAGCGATCGCTTTGGAGACTTCGCCAGTGCGGGCATAAGCCATCACTAAACCAACCCTTGCTTGTAAATTAGCAGTCGCATTAGTTTCACTGCTAGCAAGAGGTTCTAACTGAGCGATCGCTGTTTGGTAATTTCCTTGCTTGAGGGCAACTAAACCAGCCTCCAAAGACGATTTGGCATGTGAAGGCATACAAATTCTGGCACTCCAATCTCTGCTAAACGATCCACGTCTGGGCAAAAGCGCGAACCTCAGATGCCGTGGGAATCAACTGTGCCCAGCTAAGTCCAACTATGAAGGAATTGTTCTTTATTCCTCCACTAGTTGTTGACTAGAAAATACTGGGGCGATCGCGCTTAATTTCAACTCTGCATGGTCGCCCTCTAACTGTTGACAATTCCATTCATTCCGGAATAGCAACACTGGGCGTCCCATGCTGTCTTTTACTGTAGTGGTATTGAATAAACGTCCCACCTGATTTAATGCTTCCCAACCACCTTCGACCCAACGGGCGACACTGTAGGGTAATAAATCTAGTATGGTTTCTACGCCATACTCATTTTGTAAGCGAAACTGCACCACCTCAAATTGCAACTGACCCACCGCCGCTAAAATTGGATCGCGCTTGGCTTCATCAGTTGAATACATAATTTGTACAGCACCTTCTTCCCGCAATTCCGCAACGCCTTTTTGGAATTGCTTAAACTTCGAGGGGTTGGGGTTCCTGAGAGTTGCAAACAGTTCCGGCGAAAAATACGGAATGCCTTCATATTCCAGCTTTTGCCCCGTGTAAATTGTATCCCCGATCGCAAAAACACCGGGATTGTTCAAACCGATCACATCACCGGGATAAGCCTCATCAATCGATTCCCTCTCCTGAGCAAAGAGTTTTTGCGGACGGGATAGACGGACAAGTTTACCAGTGCGAGCGTGATTCACCATCATATCTTTTTCGAACTTACCAGTGCAGACCCGGACAAATGCGACGCGATCGCGGTGTTTCGGGTCCATGTTTGCTTGCAGTTTGAACACAAACCCAGAAAACTCTGGGTATGTAGGGGAAACTTCACCAACAGTGCTGTTATGGGAACCGGGTTTGAGGGCATAGTCTAGGAAGTACTTGAGGAATAACTCTACCCCAAAGTTTGTCATAGCGCTACCAAAGAACACTGGCGTCATTTTGCCTTGGTGTACCAACTGCAAATCTAGCTCTGGGCCAACTCCATCTAACAGTTCTAGATCGTTTTTCAGTTGATAGTACAGGTCTTGTTCTAGCAGCTGTTCTATTCTCCGATCGCCTAATTCTATTATCGTATCACGAGCTTCTCGGCTGCCGTGGGCACTGCGTTCAAACAAGTGAATTTGTTGCTTGTGTCGGTCAAAGACACCTTTAAAGCGATCGCCCATACCGATCGGCCAGTTTACAGCATAGGTTTGCAACTTCAATTCTTGCTCAATTTCATCCAACAGTTCTAGAGGTTCTCTTCCTGGGCGATCGAGCTTGTTGACAAATGTAAAAATCGGGATACCCCGCAGCTTACACACTTCAAACAATTTACGGGTTTGCGGTTCCAAACCTTTGGCCACATCAATCAGCATCACTGCATTATCAGCCGCCGCAAGAGTACGATAAGTATCTTCACTGAAATCTTGGTGACCTGGTGTATCTAATAAATTTATTTGGCAGTTCTGGTATGCAAATTGTAATACCGTGGAAGTAATGGAAATACCGCGTTGTTGTTCCATCGCCATCCAATCTGAGGTAGCCTTGCGCTGTGCCCGCCGTGCCTTGACCGCCCCAGCTTCGTGAATTGCACCTCCGTATAACAGTAGCTTTTCTGTCAGTGTAGTTTTCCCAGCATCAGGGTGAGATATAATTGCAAAGTTGCGGCGAAGTTCAACTGCGCGATCGAGTTCAGACTCAAGTTCAATTGACATAACTGTATTTGTTTGTAACTTACCTTAATTTTTTTTGACTTTGGCAAGTCTTTTAATCTTAAGACAACGATGCTCGTGATAGGGTCGTAATATAACCAACAATCTGACTAAATAGGAGAAACAAATGTACGACACAGACAAGCGAAAGCTTTTATCTGCCTTGTCTCATGGAGCCATTTTTTTCAGTACCACTATTGTATCTGTAGGTATACCTATTGCCATACTGCTGGTATCTGACGATCCTATTGTTAAAGAAAACGCCAAAGAATCTATCAATTTCCACTTTAATGTCTGGTTTTATGGAGCGATTCTAGGAGCGCTATTTATTTTATTCGGTTGGTTGGTCTTACCGCTATTATTACTGGGACCATTAGCAGGTATTGGCTATTTTTTGCATTGGGGACTAACAATTTGGGCAATCACCAAGGTTTTTAGCAATCCTGATATACCTTTTCGCTATCCCTTTATTTTCCGAGTTTTTTAGGATAAATTCTCGGTATCGGGCATCGGGCATTGGAGATTGGTAATTATGGGTTATTTTTATTTTTGTTGTACCTTAATGTACACAATTAATAGCCGGATTTTACCAGCAGAGGGTCTAAAAATCTTTAATTCGTCAGTTTTGAATCATTTATTGTTTATAGATACAATGCCCTATGCCCATTTTCATTTGTAAGATTTTTTTTAGCTCGTTAGATACATGTCAGAATAATTTGTAATTGATAATCACGCTTGTATCTCGTTAACGCTACGAAGACAGTTATTCGTAATTTTTCACCCCAAACTCTAATCGTGGGCTTGAAAAAGGCTGGCTATTTTTTATCTCCATCTAATGAATTGAGAGGTTTGTACGATTAATTACGAATTACGAATTAGTAATTATTCGGTCAGCCAAGCTGTAAAATACAAAATTGCCCCACAGTCTCAATTAAGAGTAGGGCAAATATCAGTTAAGCACTTTTTGTAGTCTGTCTGATGGCAGGAAAGTTTTATCCTGCTTTTGTGACGCTTTGTTTTGTGTCCATTTGCATTATTTTTCTTGATAAAATCTATGTTTCCTACACATCGCCCCCGCCGTCTGCGTACCCATCCCCAACTGCGCCGAATGGTTCGTGAAACTGTTTTGACAACAAGCGATTTCATTTACCCACTATTTGCTGTACCCGGTGAAGGAATTGCTAATGAGGTCAAATCCATGCCCGGAGTATATCAGCTTTCGGTAGATAAAATTGTCGAAGAAGCAAAAGAAGTTTATGACTTAGGAATTCCTGGAATCATTCTATTTGGTATTCCAGCTGATAAAGATGTGGATGCTACTGGTGCTTGGCATGATTGCGGTATCGTCCAAAAAGCTGCAACTGCGGTAAAAGCAGCAGTACCAGATTTGATTATAGTTGCTGATACTTGTTTGTGTGAGTACACCAGTCACGGCCACTGTGGTTATCTGCAAGTTGGTGATTTAACAGGACGAGTTTTGAATGACCCAACTCTAGAATTGTTGAAAAAAACAGCAGTTTCCCAAGCAAACGCCGGTGCTGATATCATTGCGCCTTCAGGGATGATGGATGGCTTTGTACAAGCAATTCGTCAGGGTTTGGATGAAGCTGGATTTCAAGACACGCCGATTTTGTCTTATGCTGCTAAGTATGCTTCGGCTTATTACGGGCCATTTCGGGATGCAGCAGATTCGACGCCGCAATTTGGAGACAGAAGAACTTACCAAATGGACCCAGGTAATGGTCGCGAGGCAATTAAAGAAATTGAATTAGATATTGCTGAAGGTGCTGATATGCTCATGGTTAAGCCAGCCTTGGCATACATGGACATTATCTGGCGCGTGAAGGAAGCGAGTAATTTACCTGTTGCGGCTTATAATGTTTCTGGCGAGTATTCAATGGTGAAAGCTGCGGCTCTGAATGGTTGGGTGGATGAGCAACGTGTGGTTTTAGAAACTTTAACTGGGTTTAAACGCGCTGGGGCAGATTTGATTTTAACTTATCATGCTAAAGATGCGGCGCGATGGTTGAAGTAGGGTGAGCATATTAAATACTAGTTTAGAGGGAAATCTCACACAGAGGCGTAAAGATGCAAAGTTGTGTTTTGGTGTCTGGGTGTGAGATTCTTTGTTAATGGTTATTGCGATGCCTACGGTTTTGCTAGCCTATGCAAGTTTAATATAGGACTAAAAAGATTTTTTCAGTTTAAGTAACTTCAAATAAAACACGAGGTAATCCTGACTGACGAATGATAGATCGCAAAGTACCGATGCGTAACTCTTCGTAATTAGGGACAGGAACAGTAATTGTTGAGTCTTCGGTTTGCATCTGCATAATAATGTGACTACCACGCTGGCGCACTTGTACAAAGCTGTTCTCTTCCAGAATGCGGCAGACTTCTCTAGCAGAAAGAACACGCAGTTTACCCAATATTTACCTCTAAGCGTGTAACAAAAACTTCTGTGTACAGCCTTTGCTGAATTTCAGAAGGATCTGCTGTCTCAAAGAATAATTCTAATGCCTCAATTAGGTTATTCCGTGCTTCTTCAATTGTGTCACCTTGGCTGGCGATATCGAGTTCGGGACAGAGGGATACATAGCCATCCCTTTCGCGCTCAATGATAGCAGTGAATTGTGTTGTTTGCTTCATTGTCTTTAGTACAGTAGGTCTATCAATCTTGATAATAACTGCAATGCTTGCGGTAAATGCTCGCCTAGGCAACTTTGAATAGTATATCGTCGAAAACCTTTCGAGTGGGTGTTATGGGGATAGCGATCGCTAGATTTTGGATAGTTCGATGACTTGTGTGTACACCCTAGCCTCCCGTTAGGAAGCGCGAGAACTAGAAAATCAGACTTTGTCGAGTGAGTTCGTTGCAAAAACAGAAACCATAACAGATATCGCTAACCTTACCCATAAAATCAAATTAAATTAATTTTTCAGCATTTCCCCTGACGACAATTAAATAATTTATTAGTAAGCGAGATTCATTCAGTCAGGAATATCGCTGTAAATCATCATGAAATGAGGCTTAAAAATGATTAAAGGTGCAAGTTATCAGTGTATCTGACTTTTCCCGTTAAGTGTTTTTTGCAAGCTGCCAACCCTCACAAAGGTCG